>NZ_JBFANZ010000106.1:0-1025 GCF_040659735.1 Micromonospora sp. NPDC049679 | reverse complement strand
TCTCATCTGGAGGGGACGAGAATGGGCTTCTTGAAGAAAACGCAGTCTGAAAACCCGGGAGAAGAGGCCGGCGTCGGCGAAGTCGACGATGGGTTCGTTGAAGTCCCTGCAGATGACACTGCGGCTGACGAAGCCGCCATTCGTGATTCGCTGAAAGAACAGGGCGAAGCCGGTAAGGAAGACGAGTCCGCTCTGGAAGAAGTCGTTGCGCCTGCGGAGGCGCTTGGTGACCAGGCCGGGCAAGACGATCTGATGGATGGCCTGCCCTCCTCGATCTATTTGCTGCGCGAGATCCTGCGGAACCACGACTGGTCGGAGAACCCTGCGGATCCCGCAGGCCAGATGATCGAGTGGACGATGATCGAGTCCATGATTCGCTCTGCGATCGATGCGGGCCATCGTGCTCATGTGGAGCGAGTTTGGGCAGAGGTTGCCCCGCCCAGTCATGGCGGGCTTGCCGATGTGCTCGCTTCGCTGCCGCAGGATTCGGCGGGGGCTGCAGGTCCTGACGCAGCTCAGCCCGCCCAGGAGGAAGTGCACATCGCCGAAGATGCAGCTATGGGCGTCGAGCCTCACCTGCGCACCTTCCAAATGCCCGAGGCTGATCGTCTTCCGGAGCCTTACCTTCGTACCCTCAGCCCGGACGATGTGCTGGATGGTCAGTATCGGCACATCCCGGACGAGGCATTCTCCCAGCCCTACCAAGGTCAGGAATGGGCTGCCCGGCCAGAGGCCGTGCGCCCTGCCCCTGCAGCGAACTCCGCAGCGCCTCATCCTGAAGGAACGCCAACGGCCGGCGGGACGGACCTGTTGAGCAAAGCATTGTCGGCACCTTTCGCGCTGGCTTCCGCGGCGGGGAGCCTTGTCCTGGGCTCACTCAAGACGATGGGCGATCAGGCGCGCTCTTTCTATCAGAAGCGAGCCGTCAATGGGCACCAAGTCATGGAGAGGCAGCTCAATGATCACGCTACTCGCATCGACGGGCTGACCAGCCGACTCAGGCAGTCAGGCATGGGTGAGTTCAT
>NZ_JBFANZ010000105.1:0-1030 GCF_040659735.1 Micromonospora sp. NPDC049679 | reverse complement strand
TGGATGCGATCCCTGGCGTTGCAGGCCTGCAGGGTCGACCTCGCAAGCGACCAGCGAAGCTGCATGCTGACAAAGGCTATGACTACAAACGCTGCCGTGCCCATCTGAGGCAGCGAGGCATATCCAGCCGCATTGCCAGGCGCGGCATTGAAAGCAGCGAAAGGCTGGGCAAACATCGCTGGGTAGTGGAGAGGACGCACGGATGGTTTGCTGGCTTTGGCAAACTGCGAATCCGCTTTGAAAGGCGCCTTGACATCCACGAAGCGCTTTTGAAGTTGGCAGCCGCGATCATCTGCGCACGCTTCGTGGATAGGTGGTGTTAGCGGCTCTAAGCCGATGGCGTAGGTGGCACTCATCGTGTCACGTGCGGGCAAGCAGCTTCTCGCCATCGGGGCGCAACTCGCCCTTGGGCGAAATGTGCCGGTACAGGGTCTGCCGTGTGATTCCAAGCTCCAGACACAGGTCACCCACCTTGGTTTCTGGCTGGCCCATCGCGGCCATGGCCAGCCGCAGCTTGGCTGCGGTCATCTTGAACGGACGCCCGCCCTTTCGACCGCGCGCCCGCGCCGACGCCAGGCCGGCAATGGTGCGCTCGGCAATCAGTTCGCGCTCGAACTCGGCTAGTGCCGCAAAGATGCCAAAGACCAGCTTGCCAGCTGCCGTCGTGGTGTCGATGGCAGCGCCATGTCCGGTCAGCACTTTTAGCCCGACACCGCGCCCGGTCATATCGTGCACGGTGTTGATGAGGTGACGCAGGTCCCGACCCAGCCGGTCGAGCTTCCAGACCACCAGCGTGTCACCTGGCCGTAGCGCTTTGAGGCATGCGACCAGACCGGGGCGGTCCTCGCGCTTGCCGGACACCTGATCATCATAGAGGTGGGCCGGATCGACGCCGGCAGCAACCAGCGCATCGCGCTGCAAGTCCGTCCCCTGGGTGCCGTCAGCCTTGGATACCCGCATGTAGCCAATTTGCATATTTTGTCCTGTCACATATACGTTCGATTATGTGACAGTTTGCATCGGGAAGCTC
>NZ_JBFANZ010000104.1:0-1033 GCF_040659735.1 Micromonospora sp. NPDC049679 | reverse complement strand
AGATTCGATCAGATCCTTGACGTCTATCAGTTGTCGATCAAAGGCCAGGTGAAGGATCCATTCATCCGGTCCTTCAGCAGCTTCGATGAGCTGGTGGAATACGCCGAAATGATCAACGACCGCGAAGTTAAGTCGCGCTGCAAGATCGTCACTGCCTATGGCCGGGATATCCCAGGTTTGTTGGAGCGAATCGAGCGGGCAGCCCTGGCACCGGTCGAAGACGGCAACGTTGCGGACAACCGTCTGATCCTCACCACGGGCCACAAGTCGAAAGGGCTCGAATTCCCCAATGTCCAGCTGGCTGGCGACTTCATGGAGTTTCTCGACTCCGACACCGGCCAGTTGATCGACATGAGCAAGGCCGACACCAACCTGATCGAGGAGATCAACGTCAACTACGTCGGGGTAACCCGAGCGCAGCGCGTTCTCCACCTCAATGAGCAGCTGGAGGCCTACCTCGAACACCTCGAAGAACTGGCGGCCAACCGCTCCAGTCGTCCTTCCATGGCGTAATCAACGATTTATCCCCCGACAAGGAGCACCACACTATGTCCCTGCTGAAGCGTATCCAAGATGTAAACAAGGGCGGCGCCGACAAGAAGTACGACGCCTTCGGCGCCGTGTTCGAGGTCAGCACCGCCGTGGAATCGAACGGCGCGGTCAAGCTGACCGGGAAGCTGCTGAACGAGAGCAACCCCAAGGTGAAAGCCGGCGAAGAGATCGTCGTCACCTTCCGCGGCGAGTCCGCGAGTAAATCCCTGACCAACTTCGTCAAGGGCAACGGCAAGAAGTCGCTGGCCGCCCCGGATGCCGCGAAGGGCACCTTCCTCACCCTGGAAGGTTGCTTCTTCAGCGACGAGATGGAGGATGGCAAGCGCGTACTCAGCTCGCGCTGGCTCAACACCCTGGCGTCCAGCAATGACACCGACCACGACAACCGCTCGTTCATCGAGAACATCCTGGCGACGGCGCCGCGTATCTCGTTCAAGAACCCCGCGGTGCAGCCGGGCGAGCCCGAGCGCATCACCCTGCC
>NZ_JBFANZ010000103.1:0-1053 GCF_040659735.1 Micromonospora sp. NPDC049679 | reverse complement strand
GGTGGCGTGGTCGCCACGGTCACCGTCGCACGGTTCATCATGGCCCACCCCGGCCGCCGCCTGAAGCAGTGTGCTTTTGATCAGATTTATCGCTCAACAACTATTGGCGAAATCGATAATAAAAGTTTTGATTTGGTGGTATGCGCCGGAGCGCCAGCGAAAAAGTGGATGGCCAACAAAGATCCTGCGGCTGACCTTGAAAAAATTAACGGGCTTATTGCTCACCTAAAAAATATTCAGTGTAAAAGATTTGTCTTAATTAGTACCGCGGATGTTTTTAAAGACGCGGTAGGTGTCAACGAAGATTCGCCTGTCGATGAGCATGACCTTCATGCGTACGGTTTGCATCGCCGACTGCTGGAAAAATTTGTTGAAGAGAACTTTCCTGATAACCTGATTGTTCGGTTGCCTGGTTTGGTTGGTCCTGGGCTCAGGAAAAATATAATTTTTGACTTTTTAAATAGTAATAATCTGGATGCGGTAGACAGTCGGGGGATTTTTCAGTTTTATCCGATGGTTAATCTTTGGTATGACATTCGGACGGCGATGGCAGCCGACTTAAAACTAATTCATCTTACAGCAGAGCCTATTAGTGTTGGTGAAGTTTCTATGGAGGGTTTTGGTAAGTTTTTTTCTAATGAGCTACCTAACGACTATGCAACTTACGATTTTCAAAGCAAGTATGCGGCGCTTTTCGCAGGGCGAGGAGGGTATCAATATAGCGCACGCGATACGCTCCAGGCAGTTCGATCCTACGCCCAATCGGAGCCACATATAGCTAGCGTAGTTCGGGGGGGAGCGTCATGAGACTTGCCGTATCCAATATCGCCTGGGATGTGTCGGAAGATGAAAAAATTGCGGCGCTTTTATGTCGCAATTCTATAAATGCTATTGACATCGCGCCAGGTAAATACTTTCCGATTCCTGTCGCTGCGCTGGATGAGGATATTGCTCGTGTAAAAGAATGGTGGGCGGAACGGGGCATCGAAATTACTGGTATGCAGGCCCTTTTATTCGGAACCACAGGGCTAAATTTATTTGGATCTGTTGAAG
>NZ_JBFANZ010000102.1:0-1053 GCF_040659735.1 Micromonospora sp. NPDC049679 | reverse complement strand
GGTGGCGGCGGGACAAGGTGTGGCGCTGGTACCGGAATGTACTCAGAGTTTGATGAATAAGGGCGTGACGTATCGGCCGTTGGTGGATCTGGATGCGTATGCGCAGCTGTTGGTTCTCACCCGAGCCGAAGGGCGAAGCTTGATGGTTGAAGCATTCATGAAGGTGATTGATGAACTTTTGTATATCCGATAGGCACTTTCACGATTAAGCAAACTCCGAATGCCACACCGAACCAAGGCCACGATGATGCTCACCCGTCACCTCTGAATCAGGAACCGGCATGCTCCCTCCCGCACAACGCACTCCAAAACCCGTACTGCGCAAAGTACTGGGCTGGGTGCTGATCGCGCCTCTGCTGCTCTCGTTTCTCAGGCTGCCCTTTCCGCTGGGACTTGTATTGGTGCTGGCGTCCATCACGGCCTCCGTTTATGGCGCCCGTTTTGCCCAACTGCATGCCAGCCGACGTGTAACCGTATTTGCCGTGATCATCACGCTGTTCAACATCGCTTCATTTTTTGTCATTGGTACGGCATCGGTACTCAAGGCGCTGTACTGGTTCTCGTGGCTTTACGGGTATCCGTATTACGCCGATTGGGTTTACTGGAACCTCTAAGTCGTTCGCGAATTCGACCGCAAGAAACGTAGTTCCACCATGGGCCGGCCTATCTACAGTAGAGCCATACCCACTCAAGGAGTCCGACCATGTCCTATGAATACAAATACATGCCCTCCCCCGTCGGCCAACTGACCCTCGTGGCCCGTGGCGGAAAACTCACCGCCATCCTCTGGGAAAAAGAACGCCCTAACCGTGTTCGCCTGGGTGCCCTGCAAGAGGCCAATAACAGCCCGGTGTTGCAGGAAACCGAGCGGCAGTTGAACGAGTATTTCGCCGGTACCCGCAACCGTTTCGAGCTGGAACTGGACTTTGCCGGCACCGACTTCCAGAAGAAAGTCTGGCAGGCGCTGTTGACCATCCCGTTCGGGGAAACCCGCAGCTACAGCCAGATTGCCGCACAGATCGGTAACCCCAAGGCAGTGCGTGCCGTCGGCGC
>NZ_JBFANZ010000101.1:0-1059 GCF_040659735.1 Micromonospora sp. NPDC049679 | reverse complement strand
CGCACTGGCCGAGCAGTTCGGGGTGTCGCGTCCGTCGTTGCGTGAGGCGATCCAGAAGCTGGCGGCCAAAGGTTTGCTGATCAGCCGTCAGGGTGGTGGCAATTATGTGGTGGAGTCGCTGGGTTCAACCTTCAGTGATCCGCTGCTGCATCTGCTGGAAAATAATCCCGAGGCTCAGCGCGATCTTCTGGAGTTTCGTCAGACGCTGGAAGCCTCGTGCGCGTATTACGCAGCGTTGCGTGCCACTGAGGTTGATCGCGAGCGGCTGACGGCAGCCTTCGAAGAGCTGCAGGATTGCTATACGCGGTCAGACGAAGTGAGCCGGGCGGAAGAGGGCGCGGCGGATGCGAGGTTTCACCTGGCCATCGCCGAGGCCAGCCATAACGCGGTATTGCTGCATACCATTCGCGGGCTGTTCGATCTGCTCAAGCGTAACGTGGTGACCAACATTGGTGGCATGTATCAGCAGCGTACCGAAACACGGGACATGCTGATCAATCAGCACCGTGATCTGTACCTGGCGATTATCGAAGGGCGTGCCGAGCAGGCGCGGGAGGTTTCAACACGTCACCTGCTGTATGTGCAGGAAGTGCTGGAAGAAGTGCGTCAGGAGGTTCAGCGCATGGCGCGGGCGGAGCGGCGCAAAGGGATCTAGCAATTGTTGTGGCTGAGGGAGCGGGCTCCCTCAGCCATATCAAGTCACAAGAAATTCAATCTTCCTTGCCCTTGTTACGCACGGCGCGCTGCAATTCCCGGTTGGAATCGCGTTCGCGCTCGGTGTCACGCTTGTCGTATTCCTTCTTGCCCTTGCCCAGTGCGATCTCGCACTTGACCAGGTGCTTGCTCCAATACCACGACAGGCAGACGCAGGCGTAGCCTTTCTGCTGCACGGCAGCTTGGAGTTTTTCCAGCTCGCGAGCATTGAGCAGCAGCTTGCGCGTGCGCACCGGGTCGGCAATCACGTGGGTGCTTCCGATGGAGCAGCCTCTTGATGTCAAATCGATCGGCACTCACCTTAAGCCATCTGTGGTAGTATCAAGGCGTTGACAGCAGAGGTGG
>NZ_JBFANZ010000100.1:0-1063 GCF_040659735.1 Micromonospora sp. NPDC049679 | reverse complement strand
GGAGAGCAGGACGCCGCCCAGTGTCTGCCACCAAGGGAACGTCGCAACGATCTCCGCCCGTCCCTCGATCTGTTGACCACTCAGGGCGAAACCAAACCCGAACGAAGCGCTTTGCACCGGGTAAAGCCACGCGGCGGTATTGAGCAGCAGTATGGCGACGATCAACAACAGGGTAAGCAATGCCATGCGCTGGCTGAGCTGGGCAAGACGTTGGGAATTCATGGGTAAGCCTCTCAGAAATTTGAGGCGGAAAAATAAACGATTAATTATTGTAAAACAATCATTTTTTAATGGTTAGCGATACCTTAACACAAAACCGATACTGCCCCCCGAAATTTCAGCAGTGGCACAATCGTTCAAGACCGCAGCAGACAGCCCGGTCACACTGGGGTAACGTATTTGCGTCCCGACCTGCGACTGACACCATGATCAAACCCTCTCTCGACTGGCTGCACCGCGCGCCCCACGCCAGTGGCCTGGAGCGTATCGAGGCGTATTTTGCCGGGTTTGGCTTCGACCCTCATCGCCACGACACCTATGCCATCGGCCGTACCCTGTTCGGGGTGCAGAGTTTTCACTATCGCGGCGGCATGACCCACAGTCTGCCGGGGCGGACCATGGTGATCCATCCCGATGAAGTGCATGACGGCTGGGCCGGCAGCGAGGAAGGTTTCAAATACCGGATGATTTACGTGGAGCCGGCGCTGATCCAGCAAGTGCTCGGTGGCAAGCCGTTACCGTTTATTCCCGGCGGGCTGTCCAGCGACCCGTGGCTGTACCGCGCCAGTGAAGTGTTGCTGCAAAGCCTGGATTGCCCGATTGATCCGTTGCAGGAACAGGACGCAATGTTTGACCTGGCCCAGGCGCTGAACAATGCCTCGGGCATCACGGTCAATCGCAAGACTTTCGACTACCGCGCCGCCGAACGCGCGCGGGAATTTATCCACAGCGCCTTGGGCCGGCCGATCACCCTCGATGAAATGGCGGAGTACGCCAACCGCGACCGCTGGGCGTTGTCGCGGGATTTTCGGTTGTTGTTTGGGATCGGAAGAGCACCGGATGA
>NZ_JBFANZ010000099.1:0-1064 GCF_040659735.1 Micromonospora sp. NPDC049679 | reverse complement strand
GCCGTCCTGAACAAACTTCCAGCTGTCACCCAGGATGTCCTGCTCCTCGAGTACATCCAGGCCCCAATGCGCACCAAGCAGCAGCCTCGCCTCCTCATCACTGACCGCAAACGGCGGGCCTGCCTTCTGCGCCTGTTCATAGTCGAGGGTGATCAACAGGCCGCGGCTGCCTCCCGCCAGGAGCCCGTTCAAGTGCGCGGCATACTGCTCCCGCATCAACGGCGGCAGGGCAATCAACGCCGCTCTGTCGTAAAGCGCCCGGCAATCAGCCACTGCGCCAGCATCCAGCGCGAAGAAATCCCCACACCAGAGTTCGATGGAGCCCGCCTGAAAGACCTTGAAGGCACCCCGCTGACTAATTTGTGGCGTCAGTTCCTGCTCGCTGAAAAACTCTTCAACGGCCTTTTCCGACAGTTCAACCCCCATCACCCGATGCCCGACGCTCGCCAGCCACACCAGGTCCAGGCTCTTGCCGCACAACGGCACCAGCACCTGCACCCCGTTCGCCACGCCCAGGCCGGGCCAATGGCGCAGCAGGTAAGGATTCACCTCGGGCAGATGGAAGCCCGTCTGATTGCGCGCCCAACGCTCATGCCAAAATCCAGGCTCCATAATTCACCCTAAAACTTGATCAAATAGCGCTAAAACTTATATTAGATTTAGATCAATGATCTGATTGAAGATGGTCCCATCTTAACCCTCAGGACCCGATCATGCTCCCCAGCCTGTTTATCTCCCACGGTTCACCGATGCTTGCCCTGGAACCCGGTGCCAGCGGCCCGGCACTCAAGCGCCTGGCAGCCGAGTTGCCACGCCCCAAGGCCAGTGTGGTGGTCTCGGCACACTGGGAAAGCCAGGGGTTGCTCGTGACTGGCAGCGCCGCGCCCGAGACCTGGCACGACTTCGGCGGCTTCCCGCGAGAACTGTTCGCCGTACAGTACCCGGCGCCCGGTGACCCGGCATTGGCCGCCGAGATTGTCCAATTGCTCAAGGCTGACGGCCTGGAGGCGCGGATTGATGACCAGCGCCCCTTCGACCACGGCACTTGGGTCCCGCTGTCGCTG
>NZ_JBFANZ010000098.1:0-1101 GCF_040659735.1 Micromonospora sp. NPDC049679 | reverse complement strand
GGCCCTGACCGTGCCGCGCGTTGTCGAGCGCGGCGCGGGTGACCGCGTACGTGGCAACGACGTCCTCGCCACGTACGGATGCGGAACCGGTTCTACACTCGCAGTACGAGCCAGATCCACGCTGGTAAGATTGGCGCCTTGTGTATCGAACATCACACCGGCTAACAGACTTTTGCCATCGGGCGTGACGTAGAACAAGCGCTTTTCGGCACCGTTATCGACAACGATCCCTTTCATACCAGAAGCCGCTGGGAACGCATGAACGATCATGTTCCCCTTGGACATGAGGTAGGACTCCACGGGAGTCACCTCAGCCGTTTCGGCGGCGGCAGCATGGCTTGCAAAAGCAGCCAGAGCAATGGGTGATAGCACTTTGCCGACTAACGTACCCAATATCGAACCCTCCCTACGTCGGAATGAATAAATTTTTGACGGTTTATGTAGAAGCCCACCCCGCCAGTACGGAAAGCTGACATCAGGCGACCCTGATATTCGATCGGAAGGCTCGGGAACTTTCCGTCGCACGCTTGCCCCTTCGTGTGGTACGAGTCCCGTGCTGCACCCTCTGTAGCCTCGTTGGTTTCCTTCGTCCGATATCCACTGTTGACCTGGTAGGGCTCTTTGAAGCCATAGGCAAGCTCCAGCCATCCCTGTTGACCCCGGAGGAGGTTGAGCAGCCGCAAATCGATCTCCGTAGCCTTGCCTGCACGGACATCTCGCAGCATGTGGCAGGCCTCGCGGTATCCAGCCAAATCGAGGTGGCCATCTCGCCAGTAGCAGATCTGCTTGTGCTCGCCGGTAGATGGCCGATAGAGGTTCAACACCCGAGGCTTTGCCCAGAATGCCGCTGCGTCCGCCTGGTTCGCGTAATTGGCAGGCAGCAGCAAGCCGGTTGAAGCGAGCAACGGGGCGCTGAAAGTGAAGGCCCCCATGCCGGTGATCCCAGCCACTACAGAGCGTTTCAGCAAATCTCGGCGGGACATGGCCAACTCAATGCTCATGCACGCCCCCCAAACAGCGACTCCAGGTTGCTCATGACATCCTCCATTTCCTGGTCCTTGCCCGCTTTCTCAGGCTTAGGAGGAACCGGGTATTCGGAGC
>NZ_JBFANZ010000097.1:0-1105 GCF_040659735.1 Micromonospora sp. NPDC049679 | reverse complement strand
CCGGGGACGCGCTGATCCGGGACGCGGCGTGGCGCGCGGCGGAACTGGTCGCCGGCCGGATCGCGACCGACACCGACCCCTTTAGACCGAGTGAATCGATGACCATGCAAAAACTCTCTTACGCCCTGATACTCGCCGCCATTGCCGCCCCGTATGCCCAGGCAGAAGGCTGGTACGGGTCGGCAAAGCTCAACAGCGCCCGCCAGAATCTCTCAAGTTCCCTGTTGACCAGCCCGCGGGTAACCCACCGGGTAGAGGCGCCTGACAGCAGCAAGACATTCACCGGTTCATTTGCCGTCGGTTATGCCTTGGCTGATGGCTGGCGCCTTGAAGGTGAATACACCACGCCCAGCCACTCGAACTTCAAATCCCATTGGGCACCGTTCAATGTCAACGTCAACAGCCTGCAGACCGACAGCCAGCGCTTGATGCTAAACGGTTATAAAAATATCCCGATCAATGAATGGCTGTCGTTCTACGGTATGGCGGGGGTGGGCCTGGCCCAAATTGACGCCAAGGGTTATCAGACCAACGAAACCCGTCGCTTCGCCAGCCATCGCCAACACAACTTCGCCTACAGCGTGGGCCTGGGGCTGGATGCCAAGGTCAGCGAAACCCTGACCCTGGGCACCGGATGGCGTTACGTGGACATGGGCCGGATCGAAACCGGCTACAACACCTTCGCCAACCGGATAAATGCCCTGGACGAACAGCTCAAAGGCAAGCTCAAGGAACAGAATGTGTTTCTTGAGGCCCGCGTCGCCTTCTGACACCGATGCTGAAAATGCCGCTCCCAAGGCGGCATTTTTGTTTAAGGGGGGGACGATTCATTCACAGATGACAGGCTATATTCAGTCGAGCCGTGCAACCATGCCCGGCATTGATATGCTTTTTTCTCATCGCCTTCTGAAACGGATGCCTTCAACGTCATGAGCCAACTGCCCTTTCTGCCGTTCTCCAAGCCCACCATTGATGAAGCCACCATCTCGGCGGTGGGCGACGTACTGCGCTCCGGCTGGATCACCAGCGGGCCCAAAGTGCAGGCGTTCGCCCAGAAATCTCATCCGCTCTACAGTGGACGTAGAGCTTACGGGGCGTGGCGATG
>NZ_JBFANZ010000096.1:0-1128 GCF_040659735.1 Micromonospora sp. NPDC049679 | reverse complement strand
AAGGGCGTTGCAGTTCCGATTCCTCGCCCAGCTGGGGCGTATCGACCTGAAGGCGCTGCTGCGGGGCAAGCTTCAGGATGAAGACTGGCCGAAGCTGACGGCAGCCGTTGGTGTCTTTCAGGGTATGCAGGACCGTTTGGCGATCGACGATTCCGCGAACCTTACGCCGACATCGCTACGAGCGAAGGCTCGGCGTGGTGCCCGTAAGTACGGTCCGCCGGCGGCAATCATGGTTGATTACCTGCAGCTGATGCGCTGCCCAGGCTACGAGGGGAACCGCACTCAGGAGGTCGCGGAGATCTCCCGGGCATTGAAGGGGTTGGCCAAAGAGTTCAATTGCCCCGTCATCGCGCTATCGCAGTTGTCCCGCCAGTGTGAGCAGCGGCCCAACAAGCGCCCTGTGAACGCAGACTTGCGGGAGTCCGGCGCGATCGAGCAGGACGCGGACATCATCATGTTCGTCTATCGAGACGAGGTCTACAACCCGGACACTGAGTACAAGGGGGTTGCCGAGTTGATCCTCGGCAAGCACCGGAACGGTGAAACCGGTACCGTGCGGACCGCGTTTATTGGCAAGGAAACTCGTTTTGTGCCGCTCTCGGCCGAGCAATTTCGGAACTTCGATTGATGAGCTGCTGGGAACAGAGTTGCCGCGTGCAGAAAGTGATGCAGCGGGATCGCCTGGGGTGCGGGGTGGCCTGTGCAGCGATGGTTTCCGGCAAACCATACGGTGTCGTGCGACAGCTGTTCGTCGACAATGGCATAGGTGCTCGCAAGAAGCGGCCCCTCGCCACCAATTTCTCAGAGATGCAGTACGCTCTGGCGCTCCTCGGGATCGAGTCTGAGCTGAAGCGCTGGAGCACCTGGGATGCAGTGGAAGGCCTTGGCATCGTGGCTGTAAACAACGGCCAGGGCACTGCCAGCCGGAACTGGCATTGGGTCGTGGCTGAGCGACACACGAGTTTCGGTGTTGTCCTCCATGATCCGGATTTCGATCTGCCGAGCTTCAGTTCGGCGCCGCCTGGCGTGCATTGCCATCCCTTCTCTGAATACCAGGCCCGCAAGAGCTGGATTCGGATTGTGCCACGAGGGAGCCATGGGTAGCAGGTGGCCGCGGCTCGCGGCAGC
>NZ_JBFANZ010000095.1:0-1132 GCF_040659735.1 Micromonospora sp. NPDC049679 | reverse complement strand
TTTTCAGGGCCTTGGACAAGCGTGTTGAAGCGGCCGAGGTCGGGTTGGCCGTCCAGTACGCCAGGTCGACCTGCGCCGGGCGCTCGTCGGCGGACGGTTCAAACGACCACAGCCACGCCGCCAGCGATCCGGTTTCATCCACCAGCTCACAGGCCCGCCGGGCGTTGTTGATGGTGGAGACGATCTTGGCGCGATTACGCACGATGCCCGGGTCGGCCATCAGCCGCTCGATATCCTGCTCGGTGTACTGCGCCACCCGGCGAAAATCAAAGCCCTCGTGCCGCCAGTTGGCCGGCTTCCCGAGGGTCGCGGCGGTGATCCAGGGTCAGCAGCAGGCTCAGGGCAAAACACGCCCCCAGGCCGAAGCCGATCAGCGCCACCCACAGGTGCGGGAATTCCAGCGGCGCTGCCAGCAGGCCGATATAGCCCACGGTCTGGGCCAGCAGGCTGATGCTCAGCAGCGGTCGACGATCAATACCGCGTTGCGCCAGTGCGGGCATCAACAGCGCGGCGATCACCTGGAAGATCGTCATGAACGCCAGCAGCGAACCACTGGGCAGCACGTCCCAACCCAACTGCTGATAGTAGGCCGGCAACCACGCGACCATGCTCATGTAGCCGCAATTCACCAGGCCGAAATACAGCGCCAGCAACCACGCCCGACGGTTGCGCAGGCCCTGGAACGGCGCCGTCACCTGCGGGTTTTTCGCCGCACCCAATGGCAGCCACGCCCACAGCAACAGCGCGCCCAGGGCCGGTAGCAGCCAGATCCCGAGCCCCGCCTGCCAGTGCTGGAAATGCCCCGCCACCAACGGGCTGAGCAGCGCCGCCAAGCCACCGCCGCCCATCAGCGACGCCGAGTAAACCCCCATCGCCAACGGCACGCGCTGATGGAATTGGCGCTTGATCATCGCCGGCACCAGCGCCTGGATCAGCGCCACACCGGCGCCGCCAAACAGTGCGGTAGCCAGCAGCGCCGGCGCCTGGCCAAACAGCCAGCGCGCGAGGCACGCCAGCAGAATCATCATCAGGCCCAGGGCAATCCCGCGACGTTCTCCCAGCTTCGCCTCCAGGCGCACACCCACCAACGCTACCAGCCCCATGCAGATCACTGGCAGGCTGGTGAGCAGGG
>NZ_JBFANZ010000094.1:0-1146 GCF_040659735.1 Micromonospora sp. NPDC049679 | reverse complement strand
GTTGGGACAGGGACGACATCCTGACGGGTGACGACCTCGTACCCTCCGACCCGGACGCCGAGGTCGGCGGTGCCGCCCAGCGCCCGGGCTCCGCCGGGGAGGATCCCCCGTGCCGCCCCGCCGGCTGCTCGGCCGCGTGCCGCGAACGGCCCACCTCACCGCGCCGCGACGGCGGATTCTGATCAACGGGGGGCGATCCGTGCCGCGCCGAAGCGGGCGGCGTCTGATCGATCGGCCCGTCACCCGGGCCATGGCGCGGTGGCGGCGTCGGGTCCACCGGAGCCGATCCGTGCCGCGCGGGGGCGGGGGCGGGGGCGGTGGCGGGTGGCACGGTCCGGCCCGGCGTCTCCGGGGCTCGGCCGGACACGTCGGCCCGACCGGGCACGTCCGTCCGGCGGGGCATATCGGTCCGTCCGGCCAGTTCGCCCCGACCCGGCATGTCGACCGGCCCGCGACCGTCCGCGCGCGCCGGCACGTCGGCTCGACCCGGCCGCTCGGGCGTCCTGCCCGGCACGTCGGCTCGACCCGGCATCTCGGACGCCCGTGCCGGCGGGGTCTCCGGCCGTCGCGACGCCGGGTCGCCGGGCTCAGCCCGCCACCCTTCGGGCGACGCGGCGGCGGGGCGGCCACTGTCGCGCGGAGCCGTCGGCGCCCCCCGCCCACCCTCGCGCGGAGCCGACGCCGGCCGTCCGCCCTCCGGCGACGGCGCGGCCGACCGGCCACCGTCGTCCGGGCCGGCCGGTGCGCCGCCCCGTCCCGCCTCACCGGGGCCGATGTCGACCTGCTGCTCCTTAGCGGTACGCAGGTCGGCGAGCCAGCCCAGCTCCTCGCCACTGACCGGCTGCTCAGGCTCGCCCTCGGGGCGGCCCCGACCCCATCGCCGGCCCTTGCCCTTGGAGTCCCGCCGCTCGTCGGGACCGTCTTCAGGTCGATCCGAACCGCGCGATCTCACTGGTGGTCCTCCCCGGCAGGCGTCCTGCCGCTGTCGTCTGATGCGGTGCCATTCTCGACTGCTGGACGCGTGCGCCCGCTCTCGGCCGCTGGGCCCGTCCGCCCACTCTCGGCCGCTGGGCCCGCCCGCCCACTCTCGGCCGCTGGGCCCGCCCGCCCACTCTCGGCCGCTGGGCCCGCCCGCCCGCTCTCGGC
>NZ_JBFANZ010000093.1:0-1162 GCF_040659735.1 Micromonospora sp. NPDC049679 | reverse complement strand
TACAGGGACTGGGGCGCCGCTGTCCGCCACTCGGACTGCAGGATGCGCTGCATCCAGCGACGAGAGAGCCGACGGCTCAATATTGCCCCCTTTGCCAGAGACGACATCGATATAGGCACTGACAAAGAGGTAGCCTAACCAAGCGAGCAGGGCGAGTCCCACCAGCTTCATTACCGACAACTTCTTGGTCAGCAGACTGTTCACCTGAGTGATCAGGTATACGCCGTCGGTCTCGCTCGCCACTTGCGCTTTAAACAGCGAGGTCATAGCGCCTTTATCCGAGCCGTATTTTTCGGGGGCCTTGGCCACCACAAACAGATTGCCATCCGCCTCTTTTTCCAAGATGAAACTCAGTGTGTCATCCCCATAGTCAGAGAGATTCAGGGTGTGCAACTGATATGCCGGCGATTTGATTTCGAACGAAAGTCGCTTACGCTTACGTTTAACCGAAACGTTTTTTGGGGCGCGGCGAATAAAGTTCGCGAGGCGCTCAATCATCACTTTCTTCATCTACCATCTCCCCAAGAGCAGTTTTAATTCCTACCAGCG
Source organism: Micromonospora sp. NPDC049679 (assembly GCF_040659735.1). NCBI lineage: Bacteria > Bacillati > Actinomycetota > Actinomycetes > Micromonosporales > Micromonosporaceae > Micromonospora > Micromonospora sp. NPDC049679. The sequence continues at coordinate 613 of NZ_JBFANZ010000093.1, read as the reverse complement.
CCGATTCAATACGCGGATTCATGATTGCCGATTTAGCGACAACCTCTGACAACCAATGTGAGCGCAAACCACAGGCTTCTACGCTGGCAACGTCCATGCCGATATCGCACAACGAATACCAAGTGACACGATCAACTGCCTTTAACCATCTGAACCAATTTGGCGCAAGCACACCATTTGCTGAAGCCGCTGCCTTCATTCCCATCAGCACTGTGCGCTTATACGCATATCGACTTACTACACGCTTAACTACCTTGGTATTTGCATACTGGTGCAATGCACGTTTTGCATGTAACGAATTCAGCAAGGCAATCTTTTTCATTCGCTTTGCCCTCACATATGCACGGGCGAGCTCATTAATTATTTTAAGCGCGAGGTCGTTGTCATGGTTCATCTGGGCTGCAAATGCGGCAAAGAGCGAACGCTCATAGGGCTTCAAGGAATCGACCCCCTCCCAAGGCTTACCAAGTTGCGCAACAAGAATTGCCCTGGCCCGCGACAGCTTTAACGCCTCTTTGTTATCCAGCAACTCAATATCTGCAGGATCTTCCTCCTCGCCCAATGCAGCAGTTCTGCGTCGACGGCGAGCTGATCGGCTACGAGGAGCGCGGTG
>NZ_JBFANZ010000092.1:0-1218 GCF_040659735.1 Micromonospora sp. NPDC049679 | reverse complement strand
ATTATCGTTACTCATGTCAGCATTCGCACTTCTGATACCTCCAGCAAGCTTCTCAACTCACCTTCACAGGCTTACAGAACGCTCCTCTACCGCATCACCCGAAGGTGATACCCGTAGCTTCGGTGTATGGTTTGAGCCCCGTTACATCTTCCGCGCAGGCCGACTCGACTAGTGAGCTATTACGCTTTCTTTAAAGGGTGGCTGCTTCTAAGCCAACCTCCTAGCTGTCTAAGCCTTCCCACATCGTTTCCCACTTAACCATAACTTTGGGACCTTAGCTGACGGTCTGGGTTGTTTCCCTTTTCACGACGGACGTTAGCACCCGCCGTGTGTCTCCCATGCTCGGCACTTGTAGGTATTCGGAGTTTGCATCGGTTTGGTAAGTCGGGATGACCCCCTAGCCGAAACAGTGCTCTACCCCCTACAGTGATACATGAGGCGCTACCTAAATAGCTTTCGAGGAGAACCAGCTATCTCCGAGCTTGATTAGCCTTTCACTCCGATCCACAGGTCATCCGCTAACTTTTCAACGGTAGTCGGTTCGGTCCTCCAGTTAGTGTTACCCAACCTTCAACCTGCCCATGGATAGATCGCCCGGTTTCGGGTCTATTCCCAGCGACTAGACGCCCTATTAAGACTCGCTTTCGCTACGCCTCCCCTATTCGGTTAAGCTCGCCACTGAAAATAAGTCGCTGACCCATTATACAAAAGGTACGCAGTCACAGAACAAAGTCTGCTCCCACTGCTTGTACGCATACGGTTTCAGGATCTATTTCACTCCCCTCTCCGGGGTTCTTTTCGCCTTTCCCTCACGGTACTAGTTCACTATCGGTCAGTCAGTAGTATTTAGCCTTGGAGGATGGTCCCCCCATATTCAGACAAAGTTTCTCGTGCTCCGTCCTACTCGATTTCATGACTAAGAGATTTTCGCGTACAGGGCTATCACCCACTATGGCCGCACTTTCCAGAGCGTTCCGCTAATCTCAAAGCCACTTAAGGGCTAGTCCCCGTTCGCTCGCCACTACTAAGGGAATCTCGGTTGATTTCTTTTCCTCAGGGTACTTAGATGTTTCAGTTCCCCTGGTTCGCTCCATACACCTATGTATTCAGTGTAAGGTAACCATCTAAGCTGGACATCGACTTCTGGGGCGCGTCCTGTTTCGCGCTCGCCGACGGCACCCCGTACGGCGAGAACCTGCGCGCCGCGCTGGAGGCGCT
>NZ_JBFANZ010000091.1:0-1224 GCF_040659735.1 Micromonospora sp. NPDC049679 | reverse complement strand
TTGTACGCCTCGGCGACCGCGTTGCGCAGCCGACGCGCGGCGTGCACCGCCTCACCGCGGATGTAGATGTAGGCCCGGTTCGCCCGCTGCCCGGCCGGACCGAGCCGCGCACCGGTGACCTGCGGCCGGGTGACGTGGCGCGCACCGAGCCACGGACCGGCGACCTGCGACCGGGGGATCCGGCCCGGACGGAACCGCGGACCGGGGACCTGCGGCCCGATTCCGGCCGGACGAGCGCCCGACCGGTGGAGCCGGGGCGGGGAGAACGACGCCGGTCACCCGGCCCGGCGGGGGAGGAGCCGTCGGGGGAGCTACGCCGGGGTGCGCCCGGGGCTACGCCGGAACAGTCCCGGCACGGTGCCACCAGGTATGGCGCCGAGCCCGCCGCCGGACGTCGCGCCGCCGACCCGAATGTCGGTGAGGGCCCGGCCGGCAGGTCGCGTGGGGCGTTGCCGCCCCGCGAGCCGCTGTCGCCACCCACCGATCCTGCATCCGTCCGCCCGGACGGGCCGCCCCGCGGCCGGTTCGTGCCGCGTCGGGATCGGACCGGAGACGTTCCGGTCGTGCCGAAATCCGGGAACGCCCCCGTTCCGCCGACCGTTGGCGGCCAGCACGGGACCGGTTCCGCGGACCCGCGTACGTCCGCCGCCGGCCCGATCGACCCCGCCGCTGCGACCCGGAATGCGGATCGGGCGGCGTTCGGTGGTTCCCGCCCGGCGGGACCGGCCCGACCGGAGAGTGAGCCGGGCGTCGGTCGACGTCGCGCCCCGGAGCCGGACCCGTCCGGTGAGGAGCGCACCACGTCCGGCCGGTCCGCCGGCTGGGGCCGTCGCGCCCGCGGAGACGAGCAGGGCAGCCGATCGCCGTTGCCCCGCGGATCCGCCCCGGACGCGCCCGCCGGCTCCGGCCGCATACCGTCCGCGCCGCCGGCCCACCCGTCCCGGCCGCGCGACCTACGGGAGAGCGACCGACCGGTAGCGGGCGCGGCCTCCGTGCCCCCGCCGAGCGACCGGACGCGCGGTGGTCTCGCTCCCGGCGGGCCGCGTCGTGTCGATCGTCCGGATGTCGCGCCGTCCGCTCCGGGCCAGCACGGTGTCGCTCCGGGCCAGCACGGTGTCGCTCCGGGCCAGCGCGAGCAAGTCGGCCCATCCGACTGTTGCAGGTCCGACCAACAGAGTGACGTAGTAACGCACAGTTGGCTAGTCATAAACAGCGTGTCATCGC
>NZ_JBFANZ010000090.1:0-1243 GCF_040659735.1 Micromonospora sp. NPDC049679 | reverse complement strand
GCTGTTGCGCTGGGGTTTTTCTTTTTTTTGCCATCTGAGTATTTTCCTCGCGAACTCAAACAGTGGCCTGGCAAAGCCAGGCCACTAGCAGAATCAGTTGTTTGCAGAAGCATCAAGAATCAGCTTATGGCTGCAATTGGTCGGATTACCGTCGACCAGAGTGCACCCTCCGAAACCGAACTCCAGGGGCTGTCCCTTTTTGATTTCGAACGACTGACTGAACTCGTTTCGGCTCATCTTCGGCAAATCAATCGCCAGATTAGTACCAGCCAGGGGCGCCTTGTCGAACCCCTCCAGCACAGCCAGCGAGCCTTTTACGGCGACGATCACGTTTTCACCAACAACAGCTGTCGGAGTCATCGACATATCGAGGCCCGTAACAAGCTTGCCCGGAATCAGCGTCGTTTTTTTGCCGTCGCTTACAGCTTTTTCGATATAGCTGTGGAGGACCTGGTCTTTAACGGGAAGGGTATTCCCCAGAAGAGTCGGTGCGGCAAACGAAGCGACAACCTCGTCCCCTTTGAACACCTTACCGCTCAGAAAGATGTTCGACCCGGATTCCGCCAGAGCCGAAGTGGCCAGCATGGGAAACATTACAGCAACAATCAGGAAGCGCTTCATCGCTTGTTATCCTTGGGTTGGTTTTTCAGTTTTCACGGTGAAAACAGCGAGCACCTAAGCTTGCTGTCGTTCCTCTTCAGGCGCGTCGGAGTCCTCAGTCGCCAGATCTTTTTCAGCCCTGTCGAGGTACGCAGCAGCTCATCGAGCAGCAGCCGAGTCTCGACAGCCAGGGAGGTATAGCCAGGATCCTGGCGAACGGTCTTAGCAGCCTGGTAGAGCGAGTCAGAGTGCTTCTTCACCACTCGCTTGATTGCTGCGCCAGGCGCGTGCTTCGCAGTCGCTTTGTTCCGGCCCTGGGCCTGTGCTGCAGCAAGCATCTGCTCAAGAACCTCGACGGCCTTGTCGCCATGCGTCTTCAGCAGCTTGACCGCTTCAGTGGCCGAGATCCGGTCGTCGATAACGGCATCACGAATAGATTTCGGTCCCCCTACGAGCATCAGCAGGCCATCGACATAGGCAGTACCGAGGCCCATCCGATCGGCGACGACTTCGAGCTCTAGGCCGTAGCGAATCAGGCGTTTGCAAACCAGGCCCGTTTCGTAAGGCGTCAGGGGCAAACCGGTGTTGCCTGCTCGGCCCGCTCGTCGAGATCGGCTCCGCCGAGGTCGAGCCAGCGCTCCAG
>NZ_JBFANZ010000089.1:0-1290 GCF_040659735.1 Micromonospora sp. NPDC049679 | reverse complement strand
GACCAAAGGGCGGACTGCGACACAGGACAAGGCTTCCTGTTCGCGAAGCCAATGCCGGCGGCGGCATTCGCCGTCTTCGTCAGTCAATGGAGGGGTGCCACCATGAATGCAAGTGACTCGACCACCACCAGTTGCTGCGTGTGCTGCAAGGAAATCCCGCTCGATGCCGCCTTCACCCCGGAAGGCGCGGAATACGTCGAGCACTTCTGCGGGTTGGAGTGTTATCAACGCTTCGAAGCGCGTGCCAAGACAGGGAACGAAACCGATGCCGATCCGAACGCCTGCGACTCGCTACCGTCAGATTGAGGCATACCTCAAATTGACACTGCGTATTCCAGAGAACGTGATGACGGAAGGTTGAACCTTCCGTCATAGCGCATCTGGTTTGGCCTCCCGTCAGCCAACCACGGGAAACACTGACTCGATCATTGGAGAATGGTCAGCTTGGCCTTGAGATCAATGGCTCTCGCGAAGTTGTGGTAATTCGGCGATGTTCGCTGCACCTGCGCGTGCAATGCTTTCAGCGCCGCCGAATCCGCCGACGACTCCATTTCGACCTCATACTCGACCTGGTCGTACCCTGGATTGATCCCAGGATCGATTCCAAGAAAACCTCTCAGATCGAGGCTTCCCTTCGTGCGGATAGTCAGCGATTGCAACTCGATGTTCATTGCCGCCGCATTTGCCGCGTAGGTTGCAGTCATGCATGCGTTCAACGCAGCCAGGATCAATTCTTGTGGATTAGCGGCCGTGTCGGTACCGAGCAATTCTGCCGGTTCGTCCGCGTCGATGACAAAGCCGCGCGCCAAGGCCGTGTCACCTAGTACGAGCGGCATGGTTCGCGCACGCGTCCGGGTGCCACCCTCCCAGGTTGTCACGACGCCGAACGTCGCGATGCCTGCGGCGGGCTTTGCTGCGACCTGATCTGCAAACTCACGCAATGCGCCGACGTTGATCCCGTTGCCGGGAGTTCCTTTAATGTTTGTGTTCATTTCTCGTTCCCCCATTATGTGTTACGCCCGGCCATCACGCCGCCGTCAACGTCCCAGATTGCGCCCGTCACCCATGCTGCCTTGTCCGACAACAGGAAGAGGATGACCTCGGCGACGTCTTGTGGCGTCCCAACCCTGCCGATTGGGTGGAAGCTGTTGAATCCCTGTAAGGCGCCATGAACCTCGGCCTTGGGTATGAATCCCTCGTAAATCGGCGTTTCGACAACCGCCGGAGAAACGGCATTGACCCTGATTTGTTTACGGAGCGCCTGGTCGAGTGGGCCGCGTCGCGCGTCCG
>NZ_JBFANZ010000088.1:0-1432 GCF_040659735.1 Micromonospora sp. NPDC049679 | reverse complement strand
GGGGAACTTTCGTATTTGTTGGAGGGGGGGCATATCCGTTATTTGGGTGATGGCTTGTATTGGTTCCGCTCTTACAGCGGCTCACTTTTGAAAAGCGCAAAAGTAAGCAAAACGCTCTTGCCGGTATGACTCACCCACATGGGTTACAAATTAGTTCACGCACATAGGTAACAGTTTTTTAACTGGCAGGGTCGATTTCGCGAGGATCTGACCATGCCCTGGAAAGAGCTGAAACCTATGGACCTCAGAGTGAAGTTCATCGCCGACTATTTGGAGGACGAGCACAGCTTTAGCCAGCTGTGCCTGGACCATCAAATCAGTCGCAAGACTGGCTATAAATGGGTCGAGCGCTACAAAGCGGAGGGGCCCAGAGGCCTCGAAGAGCGAAGTCGCAGCCGCCACAATCAGACGTATGTGGTCCCTTTTGCTGTCCGGCAGGCAATTATTGAATTGCGTTCGACTGGAGAAACGGTTCCCGGCCCGAAGAAGATCCAGAACGACTTGATACGGCGTTTTCCTGGGCAGAACCCACCCTCAAAAACCACCATTTACAACATCCTCAAGGCCGCTGATTTGATCACGCCTCGGCAATTGCGCCCGCGTGTAGCTGTCTATCCCAAGCCTTTACGTAAGGCAGAAATCCCCAACCAGCTTTTCAGCGCTGATTACAAAGGGCAATTTCTGACAGGGGCAGGTGTGTGGTGTTATCCGTTGACGATAATGGATCACGCGAGTCGCTTTTTACTGGCCTGCGAGAGTATGGCCAGCACCAATTTCAAGGAAACCCAGCAAACCTTCGAGCGGGTTTTCCGCGAATATGGGCTGCCTGAGCGCATCCGTACCGACAACGGTGTGCCGTTTGCCAGCACGGGCCGTGCCGGGCTGTCGCAGCTATCGATCTGGTGGCTACGACTTGGGATCATTCCTGAGCGAATTGAACCGGGCCGCCCTGATCAGAACGGGCGCCACGAACGTATGCACAGGACGCTGAAAAGTACGTTACCCCAACCACCGGCGGTTGCGTGGGATGCTCAGCAGCGTCACTTTGATCGCTTCGTGCAGCACTATAATTACGAGCGTGGACACGAGGCTCTTGGGCAGAAAACGCCAGCCTCGTGTTACATGCCTTCAACACGAGTCTATCCGGAGCGGTTGCCGGAGATGGGCTATGCGAGTCATGTCGAGTGTTACCTGGCAGACAGTAGTGGGATCATCAATCGAGCAGGTCTAAGGATTTATGTTGGTAATTTGCTGAGCCATCAAACCATCGGAATGGAGATGATCAGTGATGGCATATGGAATGTGATCTTCGGTCCGGTGATCTTGGGCCGAGTAAACCGGTGGGGTCTCAAGGGCCAGCTTCTCCAACGCCGCCCGCGCCTCGTCGGAGAGGTTCTCGGGGACCGTCACCTCGACGGTGACCAGCAGGTCG
>NZ_JBFANZ010000087.1:0-1810 GCF_040659735.1 Micromonospora sp. NPDC049679 | reverse complement strand
TTCGCCGCAGGTGCGTCCGATGAGGCGTCCGACCTCGGTCGAGCCGGTGAAGCTGATCTTCGGGCTGGGGGCGGAAGGGTATCTGGACATGCTGAATGCTCAATCCAGCGGGCTTACTCAGGAAATAGTTCGACAGCACGAGGCGGACTCGTTGAGGCCCTCGCCGATCTAGGTCGCAAAGGGTAGGGTGGCCATCAGATTATTTTGGGCGCGCTGAATGTTGATGTTGAGTGTTGTGATCGAAAACCCAAAGGCCAATTTGGACGCCAGACAGGGCATGTAGAGGTCGAACGTCCTTTGACGCTCGTAGGGCCCTCTCTGGGCCACAAAGTCATTTTCGAGCACTGAAGGGGCGGTCGATGGCGTAGAGGGTGGTTGTGGCCGAACAAGTTGGTAAGGAGGTCGGATGAATCGTTTACGGGTACTTAAACAGCGTGCAGCGCGGGGCAAGGCCGGCGTATGCAGAAACCCGGATGGCTGGTATGCCGCCCATGGTCGCGGCTGGGGTGACTGCCATGGGCCGGTATCGCGTCGAGAGGCGATCCAGCTGGCCGCCAGGTGGGGGATGCCGACGAAGGCAGTCAAGATCGTGGTTACGACCGATTGAGTGGGAGGGGCGATGAACCAGAACTACATCAGCGCAATGGTCCTTTGTCGCGATGGGAATGCCGGCACGTTCAAGGTTTCGATTAACGAGCAAGGCGAGTTGGTGTCCACAGCGCCAGAGTGGCAGCCGGAAAGTCCCTCCGACTCGCCGACGGAGAAGGTTGGAGTTGTGCCGACGATCGAAGGGCGTACCGGTATCGGTCATGTGATCGATGGCGACGTATGGCGAGATCTGGAAGCGAATGGGCGGCTCGATGATGTCTGGCGATTTGTGCTGGATGGCGAAAGCGTCGAGGAGGCTGTCGAATCCGCCTTGCATGGGAGCAGATGCGCTATGTAGCGGCTAAATGATGATGTTGAAGTGGGGGGATTTTCACCGTGAAAAGGCGCTCCCCATAAACTTTCACCTTTGAAGTGCCTGGGCGCTTCTGTGAGCCGCGTAGAACGCACGTCTGGCGCGGTCTCCCCATATCCGTTCACCTTTCGGGTAGGGCGCCCCATATCCATTCACCTTACTAGGGACGCTAGATGTCGAATACAAGCATTTTGAGCGATGCCGATTGGCCGCATAAGCGGGACGTCGTCTTGCTGGTCAAACCCAGTGCGCGCAAGCGGGTAGGTCTCACCCTCTTGGCCATCGCCATTTTATTTTGCGGGGGCATGGCGGTCCTCGGCGAACGTGGCCCTGTCTCGTCGTGGCTGCAGTCCATGGATCGAGAGGCTGATCGCGCTAAGTTGGAGCCGGTGATGCGAAAATTCGCTGAGCAGGGCAAGCCGGAAGCGATCATCTGGCTTGCGCAGAACTTCCCGAAAGAGAACAGGACCTCTCTCGAAGCTTTGGCGAGCCAAGGGAACGGAACGGCGCTCTTCACCCTCGCGGCGCTGCGCCTCCGTGACGGCGACGAAGGCGAATTCGAGTCATTGATGCAGCAGGCAGCAGAGGCAGGTAATGCTGACGCTCTTCGTTTCATCAAGCGCCAGGCTGAGCGCTGAGGCATCTATCCGTGGCGTGATTTTGAAACCTAGATCACGCCACGGATAGTCCACCGTAAGTTGCGAGCGAAGGGGTGTTGGTGGTGGCAGAGACATATACCTGTGGTGGCTGTGGAGCGGAATTTTCCCCCGGCGATCATGTGTGCCGGGGGTGTCACGGTCGAATCGTTTATGGCGCCCTTCCGGAAGAGGTTTCGAAAGGAGCGGGTGC
>NZ_JBFANZ010000086.1:0-2083 GCF_040659735.1 Micromonospora sp. NPDC049679 | reverse complement strand
GGCTGTCGCGTGGAATACCCAGCGGCCGAATCCGGTGGTGGAGGCGGTGATTGCGCGGTTTCGCTAGGGGTTGGGGTTGAGTACATATCCGTTATTTAGGTAACGGCCGCTTACGGTTCCGCTCTTACAGCGGCTCACTTTGGAAAAGCCCCAAAGTAAGCAAAGGGCTCTGCCCCGCCTGTCGGCACCTCGCCTAGGCTCGGTGTTCCCTCACTCCGGCATTGCTCCGCGGGCCGCCGCGACGGGCCATCCATGGCCCGGCGCGGCTAAACCGGCGTCCTGCCGGTTTACCCGCTCCGCAATACCTGCGTTCGGCCTCGGGCTTATTGGGGCAGTCAGATCAAAATCAAAAGCAAAAGCACAGCGGCCTCCCGGCCGGCTTGAGTGTTAAAAGCCAGATCAAAAGCCAGAGCGAAAGCCAAATCTGAAGCTGATGCAGCTCTGCTTTTCTGTGGGAGCTGGCTTGCCTGCGATGCAGACACCTCGGTCCATCAGGTACACCCAGTTGATGCTATCGCAGGCAAGCCAGCTCCCACATTTGACCGTGCCCGCTTTAGCTTTTGATTTAGCTCTTCAACACTCAAGCCGGCCGGGAGGCCGCTGTGCTCTTGTTGCTGTTGATCTTGATCTTAGGCGCCCCGTTAAACCACGCTGGCCGAACGCAGGCTTTGGAGCGTGGGTAACCTGGCAGGACGCCAGGTTAGCCGTCCTGGGCCAAGGATGGCCCATGACGGCGGCCCACGGTCCAAAGCCGGAGTGAGCAACCGTGTCGAATCTCAAGCCATTTCAGCGAAATGTTTTTGATCTCGGACCATCGCATTCAGGATCGTCAGCAGCTTTCTCATGCATGCAACCAGCGCCACTTTCTTCGTCTTCCCTGCAGCAAGCAGACGGTTGTAGAACCTCTCGATCACCGGGTTATGGCTCTTCGAGGACAAGACAGCCATGTAAAGCACACTTCGCACCTCAGCTCGACCACCCCATATCCGTCTACGTCCTTTGTACAGGCCGCTATCGCAGTTAAAAGGGGCCACACCAACCAATGCAGCCACTTGTTTGCGATTCACTTTGCCTAGCTCAGGAACCATCGCCAGCAGCGAAAGTGCGAGCACATTGCCAACACCTGAGACCTCGCGCAGCAAATCATAATTGGCCTTCCAGGCCGGCGAAGCTTTGATCGCTTCGTGCAAGTCATCGTCTGTACTTTTAAGACGCTTTTGAAGCCAGACGATATGTGCCTTGATATCCCGTCGAAGCGCCTTGAATACCGCCTGTTTCAGTCGAGACTCCTCCGCCACGATCATATCGATAAGCTGACGGCGTCTAGTCAGTAGATCTGCCAGTTCACGAGCGTGTTCATCTGGCATCTCCCGAATTTCGGGTTTGACCGCCTGAGCAAACTCCGCAATCACCTGGGCATCCAGAGCGTCGGTTTTAGCCAGCCGTCCGGTAGCCTTAGCGAAATCACGGACCTGACGGGGATTGACAACAACGACTGGTAATCCAGCAGCGCAAAGCTCGGCAGCGGCAAGCCGCTCATATCCGCCAGTTGCTTCCAGCACCACTAAAGCGGGCATCTGAGCCTTGAGATGCTTAGCTAAACGCTGGATATCTTCTGGAGTATTGAAAAACTGCTCGACTTGGCCAGTAGTGCTGACGAATGAGTCGAGCTTGTTTTTGGAAACATCAATTCCGACGAACGCAGAGTCATGGTCCATGGCGTTTTCCTCACGTCCAACCTTGCAGAATCGGGCTTTACGCCCAGGCAACCGTTCGGACTAGTTTAGAAAAGAACCTGCTTCGACCCATGCTCACTCACGATCTTGAAATCTGAGGGCACCACGGTCTGAAGCAGGTGAAAATAATCTTACAAGGGCACACCGAGCATTAGCGAGGTGCCGAGTGGTGGGGCAAGAGCGTTTTGCTTACTTTTGCGCTGTTCAAAAGTGAGCCGCTGTAAGAGCGGAACCAATACAAGCCATCACCCAAATAACGGATATGCCCCCCGTGCGGGAATTGCGTAAGTTCGCCCACGCACGCCGCGGGGGCCCCGGGGCACATCTCCCGCGCCGGCGGGCGGGGC
>NZ_JBFANZ010000085.1:0-3637 GCF_040659735.1 Micromonospora sp. NPDC049679 | reverse complement strand
ACCCGATATCAACCAGATTGTCACGCTTCACGCACGGCCAACCCCACCAACACACGCAGCAGCAAACCACCACGCCTGATCTTGGGATTCAGCAGGCCGGCCGCTGCGGTCTTGCCGCACGCTCGCCCGGTTCCCTGCCGACATGAAACTTTACCCCGGTCGGTGTCGCCTCTCCAAATCGACCTGCTTGGCAGATCATCGGAGTGCACTGCCCGGTCTGAACCTCGCTTAGTATAACCCGCCGCGAGGCCGGAGCATTCCCCTACGCCGGCCACCGAAGCGACCCGACCAGGGGAACGAAGTCCCGCGAAGATGTAACCCTCCACGGGGCTGGCCTGTTCCCGCAGCGGCGGCCTCCGGCATCTCTACCGTCTCGTCCGTTCCCTGCGGGCAGAGAGAAGTTACGCGCCCGCCGGATTCGTCGTCAAATCCACCGGACGCGTTCCCCGCCATACCTTGATCGTCAGGCTATCGCTGCAGCTCAACGCCGGCGAACGTCCGCTTCCCCCGCCGCAGGACGAGGAATCGTCCGTGCAGCAGAGCGTCGGGCGAGACGACGGCTTCCACATCCGACACCCGCTCGTTGTTGACGTACGCCCCGCCCTCCGTGATCGCGCGGCGCGCCTCGTTGAGACTGGCGACCAGCCCGGCCTCCTTGAGCAGCACGGCCACCGGCGGGAGTTCGTCGACCCGCACCAGGCCGGCCTCGCCCAGGGCGGACCGCAAGGTCGCCGGCGTGAGCTCGCTCAACGAGCCCCGCCCGAAGAGAGCCTGACTCGCCGCGATGACCTGCCGCGTCTCCTCCTCACCGTGCACCAGCGTGGTCAACTCCTCGGCGAGCGCCCGCTGGGCGAGCCGCGCGGCGGGACGCTCCGCGGTCGCCTTCTCCAGCTCCACGATTTCCTCGTGCGACCGGAAGCTGAAGTAGCGGACGTAGCGGGAGACGTCACGGTCATCGGCGTTGAGCCAGAACTGGTAGAAGGCGTACGGGCTGGTCAGCGCAGGGTCCAGCCAGATCGCACCACCCTCGGACTTGCCGAACTTGGTGCCGTCGGCCTTCGTGACCAGGGGCGTCGTGAACGCCTGCACCGGGCCCTCGCCGCGGCGCCGCACGTAATCCACGCCGGCGGTGATGTTGCCCCACTGGTCCGAGCCGCCGAACTGAAGCGCGCAGCCGTGCCGCCGGTGCAGTTCGAAGAAGTCGTTGGCCTGCAGGAGCTGGTAGCTGAACTCCGTGAAGCTGATCCCGCTCTCGAGCCGCGCCCTCACGACCTCCCGGGCGAGCATCCGGTTGACCGGAAAGTGCTTGCCGACGTCGCGTAGAAACTCGATCACGGACATCTCGCTGGTCCAGTCGAGGTTGTTCACGACCGTGGCGGCGTTGTCGCCCGTGTACGAGACGAAGGGGGCGAGCTGATCGTGGATCTTCTCCACCCAACCGGCCACCGTTTCCGGGGTGTTGAGCGTCCGCTCTCCGCCCTCCTTCGGGTCGCCGATCTGGCCGGTCGCTCCCCCGACGAGGAGCAGCGGACGGTGTCCGGCCAGTTGCAGCCGTCGCGCGGTGAGCACCTGGACCAGGTGTCCGACGTGCAGGCTGGGCGCGGTCGGGTCGAAACCGACGTAGAAGGTCGTCTGTCCGGTATCGAGGAGCTTGCGCAGGTCGTCCAGGTCGGTGGAGTCCTGGATCAGGCCCCGCCACTGCAGGTCATCGGTCACATCCGTCACGACGGCGATTCTCCCCCATCCACCGTGCCCCCTCCCACCCGGTTTCGTCGCAACGGCGTTGCGCGTCGCCGGTCACCCCCCGCGTGCGCCGGCAGGCGCCGTCCCGGTCCGGCTTTCCGCCGGGGTACGACCGGCCACGCCGACCGTGACCAGCAGCCCGACCACGGCGTAACCGGCGAGCACGAGGAGCGGTTGCGCGACGCTGGACTTCGGAAAGTAGACGATGTTCCGGACGGCGTCCGTGCCCGCGCCCGGCGGCAGCCAGCGGCCGATGGCCGCCCAGAAAGGCGGGAGCAGGACTGACGGGTACGCGCCGCCGGCGCTGGGATTGCCGAGCACGACGAAGAGCAGGATGGCCACGCCGATGCCGATCGTGCCGAGCAGCACCTGCGCCGCCATGGTGAACGCGCCGACGGCGAAGACGAGCAGCGCGCCGAGGGCCCACAGAGACAGGAAATGGCCGGAGAGCGCCGCCAGCAGGGTCTCGGCGATGAGCGCGCCGCCGATCCCGGAGGCGACGGCGTACGCGGCCAGGACGGCGAGCCGGAGCACCGCGCGGTGCCGGTTGGCGGGGCGTGCCCCGCCGCCGATCCCGAGGATCGCGGCGACCAGGTATCCACCGACCACCCAGCCGACCACCAGGTAGAACCCGGACAGGCCCCGCGCGTCACCGGCGGCGGCGGGGCGGACGTCCTCGACGGTCAGGGTGCGGCGACGTACCTGATCCACCTGTCCGAGAATGGCGGTCAACGCCTGCGCGGCCGATGCGCCGGCCGCGCCGGCCACCAGGAGGTGGTCGCTGCGCGCGGGGCCGAGCACGAGCGCGCCGTACACCGTGCGCCGTTCGATCAGGCGACGTGCCGCCGGCTCGTCGGCGGCGAGTCGGGCGGCCAGCGGCCGTCCGTCGAGCTGGTTGAGCTCGGCGACGATCTGCGTCGCGGCGCCGGCGTGCGCGCCGGATGGGGCGACGACGGCGACCGGGATCCGTCGCGGCGCGGGGTCGTGAAAGGCGCCGAGGTAACTGGCGATGAAGCCGAGCTGCAGCAGCAGTACGCCGAGCACGAGCAGCGCGGCACGCACGGTGACCGCGTCGCGCAGCTCGGCGACGAAGCCGGGACGCGGCGGCGTGGTCTGCGCGGACACGTCGTCACCCCCGTGCTGTGCCGCTGTGGTCGACTCTCTGTGACTACCGTGCCGCATTGCGGCCGTGTCGAACGGCGATCCCGCCGGATGGCGGTTATCCTGCAGAACTCTGTGGCCGGGTGTAGGGATCGGTCGGCCCGGACCCGGGACCGGCGTGGAGCCGCCCCCGTCCCACCGATCCCGGCTGGCACCGGTCGCGCAACTGTCCTGCAACGGCCGCGAGGTGCACTCGACCCTGCGTGGAAAAGATCACGCACTTCGGTGACGGCGTGAGGAGTGTCCGATGGAGCAGGCCGGGAACCCGCGGTCCGCGGGCGTCGGCCAGCGGTGGTCGCCGAACGCCTGTCTCTGCTGGTCGTCGGCGTGCTGAGCCGGGCGGCCGACCTGTTGCCCGCCGGGTCTGTCATGCAGGTGTTGTGGATCGTCGTCTGCGCGCTGGTCAGCTCCCCGTTCTTCTACCGGATGGGACGCGGCTGGCGGGAGCTTTCCCTGCCGTGGCGGCTGGTCGCGGGAGGGCTCGCCGTACGCCTGCTCGCGGACGGGGTCTGGACCGTCGAATACGTGCGCAACGACCGCGTCGCGCCGTTCCCGGCCTTCAACGACCTGGGCTTCCTCGCGTCGTATCCGTTGCTGATCGGCGGTCTACTGCTGGCGGGGCGGCAGGCCCGCGGACATGGTCGCCGCGTCCTCCTCGACGCGTTCATCGTCACCGCCGCCCTCGCGACCGTGGACTGGGTGTTCCTGTTCCACCCCTACCTGCACCACACCG
>NZ_JBFANZ010000084.1:0-3982 GCF_040659735.1 Micromonospora sp. NPDC049679 | reverse complement strand
CCGCTGCGGCGGAGAGTGCCTCTGCCTGGAGATCGTCGTTTGAGGCGCCCAGGCGCCAGTAGCCGGCGAAGGTCACCTGCCGGCGGTCCCGCGACCGCGCGGTGAGCGGGGGCCTCTACGCGGCGGCGATCGCCACCGCCCAGCGCGCCGTCTACCGCTGACGCGGCGGGTCACCCGTCCGGCCGATCCCGTCGATGCTATGGGCGGATCGTTATCTATCCGGGCGCAGCCGCCAACTGCTAAAAATCTTTCAAGGCCCGGCCCCTGTTTCGCAAGAAATTACCTCCATTTGCCTGCGACTCGGGAGATACCCATGTCAGCACCCCGCCGTCCGCTCCGTCGACGCGTTCTCACCATGCTCGTCGCGGCGTTCGCCGCCACCGTCACGGCACTGGGCTTCGCGACGCCCGCCTTCGCCATCACCCACTCCAGCGCCACCTCCCAGTTGCAGGGCGCCGGCATTACCTGGAGCTCCAGCGGCGGCTGCAGCGACCGGAACAAGCCCACCTGCACCTCGTTCGACGGGATCCGCCAGGCCACCATCACCGGGATCATCACCTTCAAGCGGGCCAGCGGCTGCGCCGTCAACATCACCGGCGGCACCGAGACCGGCCACGCGAGCGGCACCTACAGCCACTGGAACGGCTACAAGGTCGACACCAGCCTGAGCACCTGCATCGAGAACTACATCAAGGCCAACTACACGTACGTCGGGTACGTCTCCGGGTGGGGTTACCAGTACCGTGCCCCCTCCGGCAACCTCTACACCAAAGAGGGCAGCCACTGGGACGTTCTCTACTACACCTGCGGTTGCTGATCTCACGATCGACGGCAACGGGGGTGCGCCCGCCGGCCCGTCCGGCGGGCGCAGCTCGCGTTCCCCGGCCGGGAACTCCGTTCACCGGATACCGCACTGTCAGCGGATCTGCTGTCTCCCGGCGTCCGCACGCAGCACATCCCCGACATCGTGACGTCGACGGCGTCAGCGCGCGGCGGGACGCACCACGCCCGCCGCGACGAACTCGATGGTGACGATCGTGGCGGTCGCCTGCACGGCGAGCAGTCCGATCAGGACGAGCAGTTGGACCGCGCCGGCCTGCACCGGGCCCGCCCCGCCGAGCAGCATCCCGACGAAGGCGCCCGGAAGGGTGACCAGACCGACCGTCCGGGTCTGATCCAGCGCCGGCACCAGCGCCTGGGCCGCGCTGGGGCGGCACACCTCCAGCGCCGCGTCCCGCGGGAGCAGGCCGAGGGCGAGCCCCGCCTCGTACTCGCCGTGCCGGGTGCGCAGTTCGTCCAGGGCGCGGCGGCCGGCCAGTGACGTCGCCGTCATCGCGCCGCCGGTGAGGATCCCGGCGATCGGCAGGACGGTGATGCCGCGCAGCGGCACCAACCCCGACAGCAGCAGCAGCGCGAGAACCGGCGCGACACCGGCCGCGATCGCGGTGAAGGCGACGCGATGCCCCGCGCGCTCCCGGCTCACCCGCCGGCCCGCGGTGACGGCCGCGACCACGTACATGAGGGTCACGAAGACAGCCGTCAACGCCCCGGAACGGAGAACCACCGCGATGATCATGGAGACCGCGGCGAGCTGCAGGGCGGCCCGCAGCGACGCGGTGACGATCTGACGGTGCAGCCCCAGCCCGCCCGCGTACGCGACCAGCGCGGCGTACGCCACCAACGCGAGCAGGACCGTGGCCAGGAGCGGTCCGATCGGCAGGTTCGAGGTCACGCCACTGATCGTGCCAGCCCGCGAGCGCCCCCACCGCCGCCGCACCCCGCCGCGACGCCGGTCCCCCTTGATCGGCGCGGCGGCGCAGCCGGAGCGTCAGCGGCGGGCGCGGGCGCGGGCGACGGTGGCGAGCGTCCGGGCGGCCGCGCCGAGCCCGGCGATGAGCAGCCCCGCCGAGGGCTTGTGCGTCGCCGCCCACAGCTCCAGCGACCGGTCCTTCGCCCGATCGTCGAAGACGCCGTGAGCACCGCGGTCACGCTCCTCGTCCTCCGGACGGTCGAGGTTGTCCCGCCAGGTCGAGCGGTCGATCGGCGCGTCGGTCTGCTGAGCGTCGAACCCCATCGAGGAACGCGACAGCAGGCGGTCGAGCAGGCCGGGAGCGATCACGTCACCGATCCGCGCCTGCAGGGTCGGCCCGCCGACGTTCAGTTCGCGGGTGCCGTTGTCCGCCGCCCAGACGATGGCGTCCGCGGCCACCTCCGGCTGGAAGATCGGCGGTACCGGCTGCGGGTGGCGGGGCAGCCGGGTGCGGACCCAGGAGAACTGCGGCGTGTTGAGCGCGGGCAGTTGCACCATGGAGAGCGTGATGCCCGGGCACTCGTGCAGCAGTTCGGCGCGGAGTGAGTCGTTGAACCCCTGGATCGCATGCTTGCTGGCGCAGTACGCGGACTGCAGCGGAATGCCCCGGTACGCGAGCGCCGACCCCACCTGGACGATCGCGCCCCGCCCGCGCGGACGCATGTGGCGCAGCGCGGCGAGGGTGCCGTGCACCGTGCCCAGGTAGGTGACCTCGGTGACCCGCCGGAACTCGGCTGCCGTGATCTCCCAGACCGGCGCGAAGACGGAGACCATCGCGCTGTTGATCCACACGTCGATGCCGCCGAACCGCTCAGCGGTCGCGTCCGCGGCCCGCTGCACGGCGTCGGCGTCGGCCACATCCACCCGGTGGCTCACCGCATCGACGGCGCCGAGGGCGAGACAGTCCCGCTCGGTCGCCTCGAGCCCCGCACGCCCCCGCGCGATCAGCCCGATCTCGGCGCCGCGCCGGGCGTACGTGCAGGCCAGCGCGCGCCCGACCCCCGCGCTCGCGCCGGCGATCATCACCTTCTGCGCCATCAGACACCCCTGCCCCGGACCGCGAGGTCCGCCAGCCGGCGCAGCGTCTCGTGGTTGCGGTGGTGCAGCACGAGATCGTTCGCCTTGTTCCAGACGGCGCCCAGCGGCCCCGCCGAGAAGTTCTCGGCGAGGGTGACGCGGGTGCCCCCACCGTCCGCCGGCGCCAACCGGAAGACCACGGTGGCCTCGCCGGTCGGCCACACCCCGGCACAGATCGTGAGCTCGTGCGGCTCGTCGCAGGAGACGACCGTGGACTTGTCCTTCAGGGAGAACGGCCATGGACCGGCCTTGTGGTGCAGGCTCGCCCCGGGTCGCGGCCAGCCGTCGTCGACGTCGCGGATGTGCGCGGTGCCGACCACCCAGTCGCTGTACGTCCAGCCATCTTTCAACACGGCGAACACCCGCGCCGGCGGGACCGGAATCACTTTCTCGACGACTGCCACTGTGCGCCGTTACCCCCTCCTGACCAGCCCTAACGCGGCGTCCCGGCGGGGTTGACGGTGATGTTTACTCTCCCCTGCCCCGGGAACTCGCCCCCCGTGCAGAGCCAGCAGATCGCTCGGATTGGCGGCCTCTTCGATGCCGTGCTCTTCGACCGTGACGGCACCCTGGTGCGGGACGTTCCCTACAACGGTGAGCCGGCGAAGGTCCGTGCGGTGCCGGGTGCACGGGAGGCGCTGGACCGACTGCGCGCCGCCGGCCTGCGGCTCGGGGTCGTCACCAACCAGTCCGGCATCGCCCGTGGTCGTTTCAGCACGGATGATCTGCGGCGGGTGCACGCGCGGGTGGAGGAACTGCTCGGCCCCTTCGACACCTGGCAGGTCTGTCCGCACGACGACAGCGACGGATGCCGTTGCCGCAAGCCGGCGCCGGGCATGGTGCTCGCCGCCGCGAGCGCCCTGGGCACAACGCCGGGGCGGTGCGTCGTCGTCGGCGACATCGGCCGCGACATGACCGCCGCGGGAGCGGCGGGAGCAGCCGGGATCCTCGTGCCGACGCCGGTGACGCTGCCGCAGGAGGTGGCGGCGGCGCCGGCCGTCGCCGGTGATCTGCGTGGCGCGGTCGATCTGATCCTTCGACGTCAGCGAATGGTCGGTGGGGTTGCGGCGGCGGGCGCCCGGGTCGGGCGCCCGC
>NZ_JBFANZ010000083.1:0-4157 GCF_040659735.1 Micromonospora sp. NPDC049679 | reverse complement strand
GCCGTGTTCACCCCGATCACCTCACCGCGGGCGTTGACCAGCGGTCCGCCGGAGTTCCCCGGGTTGATGGAGGCGTCCGTCTGCACCGCAGCGGACCGTCCGCGGCGGCGATCAGGCGTCGGTCAGCCGCAGTGCGAGCGCGGGGCACATGCTGATGGCCTTACGGGCGCCGGGTTGAAGCCAGGGCGGCACCGGCGCCGGCGGGAACGCCGGGAACCCGTTTCCGTCGAGCTGGATCAACTCGGGGACGACGTGCGCGCAGAGACCGTGCCCGTCGCAGCGCGTCCAGTCCACCGTCAGCCGCGGACCGCCGCCGGCGTCGAGCTTCGCCGGGATCGGCAGCACCCCCTTCACCTTCTTGCCGCAGCCGTCTCCGCCGGCGTGCGCGGCGATGTCGGCGGCGAACACCTCCAGCGCCGAGGTGGCGAAGCGCGCCGTGCCGTCCGGATGGCTGCACGCGCCGCGCCCCTTCACGACACCGGCGGCGGCCCGCACCACGTCCGGGGCCGCGCCACCGGCGGCGATCCCGTCGACCGCCCGGGCCAGATCCGGCAGGCCGAGCCGGCACGGTCCACATTGACCGGCGGACTCGCCGGCCAGGTAGCGCACCACCCGGGCCGCCTCCCCGAGCGGACAGGTGCGGTCGCCCAGAGGGATCATGATGCCGGCGCCGAGCGTCCCACCGTTCGCCATCAGGCTCTTGCGGGAAACCTCCGCCCGCGCCACCGCCTCCGGGGTCATCCACTTGCCGTGGAACCCGCCGGTCAGCAGCCCCGGCCCGACCGGGGCCTGGCACATGCGCAGGACCTCGGCGAGCGGCGTGCCCGTCGGGCACTCCACGACGGCCGGCCGGGCGGCCGAGCCGGTCACCGTCAGCATGACGGTGCCCGGCTCGTCGGCGGTGCCGACTGCGGCGTACTCGTAGGGTCCGAGACGCGCGGCGATCGCCAACTGCGCGTACGTCTCGGCGTTGGAGAGCAGCGTGGGCAACCCGTTGACGCCGGTGTCGCTGGCCCGGACCTTGCGCCCCGGCGGGATGTGCGCCTCGCCGTTGATGCCGCGGACCAGCGCACCTCCCTCGCCGGAGATGAACCGGTGCGGCACGGTGACGATGCTGGTCTTGACCGGCATCCGCCGTTCGGCGAGCGCGGCCGCGAGCGATGCGCCGCCGACCCCGTCGTCGGCGATTCCGATGACGATCTCCTCGGCGTCGAGCGCGAAGCCGGCGAGCGCCGCGCCGTCCAGGATCAGGTGCGGGGCGCGGGTGAGCAGAACCTTGTCCTTCCAGGCCGCCGGCTCACCCTCGGTCGCGTTGACCACCACCACCGTCGGCTTGTCCTGCTTCGCGGCCGATTCGAGCACGGCCCTGATCTTCTTCGCGAACGGAAAGCCCGCGCCGCCCCGGCCCTGCAGGGCGATGGCATCGGTCAGCCGGATCAGGTCACTGGTGGAGAGCGGGCCGATCGGCCCGTGCACCTCTTCGTGCGCCAGCAGGTCGAGCCGGCCGAACTCGTCGAGCCCGGCGGTCAACCGCGGCACGCCGACGCAGGCGACGGGGGGAACCGACGCAACGCTCACTGTGCCTCGCCTCGCAGGCGGCTCCAGTACCCCGCGTCCACGTCGTCGCCGGACGCGCGCTTGCGACGCGCCGAACGGCTCGACGACGGGGCGCCCTCGGCCCGCAGAGCACGACGCGAGGCCAGGTCGACGAGGGTCGGGGTGTCATCGGGCGGAAGGTAGGTCGGCTCCGCGACGTACGACGCCGCCGGGCTGAACAGTTCATCGCGCTCCGGCACGTCGTCGCGGCTGTGCCGCCCGCCGCGGCGCCCGGTCTCCGCCGCCTCCGTCGGACGCTCGGGCGCCTCCCACGCCGGTGAGGCCGCGGCCGGACGCTCCTCCTCGGCGCGACGCTGGGGAACGGCGGGGACGCTGTACCGGCCGGAGCGGGTGGAGCCGACCTCCCGGCTCCGGTAGTCGCCGGCCGGCGCCCACGAGTCGATCATGTCGCCGCCCCCGGCGCGGACGTCGCTGAAGCGGGGCTGCGCGGGCTCCGTGCTGATCCGGACATCGCCGCCGCCCCGGCGGCGCCGCGAACTGGTCGTCGCGGTCACCGTGGGCTCAGCGGCCGCCTTGCCGACCGGCTGCATCGAGCCTGTCTGCGTGGTGAAGGCATCCCGGCGTCCGTAATTGACGGAGAGCCGGACCAGCAGCGCGACCGCGACCAGCAGCACGCAGACGAAGTAGCTCGCGGTGACCCAGGCCGCCGGCGGCCGGCCGGCGTTGAGCCCGTGCAGGAGGGCGACCGGCCAGGAGGCGTAGGCGGTGCTGTGCAGCGCCCGCCACATCCATGGCTTCCCGCCGAGGAAGCGTGCCCGGATGAGCCCGGTCCAGAAGACGCTCACCATCAGGAAGGCCGCGATGGTGCCGAAGCCGACGTAGAGGCCGCCGAGAAAGGGCACCAGCACGTCGATCGCCCCGACCCGACCGAGCGAGATCTGGGTCACGATGTGCAGGCCGAGGAAGGCCACCGCGAGGATGCCGGTGGTGCGGTGTGCCGCCTGGACCAGTACCCGGTGCGGCGCCCGCAGCACGATCCGGTCCGTGGAGAGCAGTCCACCCATCACGGTCAGGCTCAACGAGACCAGGGTGAAGACCCCGGCGTAGAAGTCCACGAAGAAGTAGATGTAGACGTAGGCGACGCGGCCTGTCGGGGTGAGCATCGAGACCGCCCAGAGCGAGGTCAGCACCGAGGCGGCCAACACCGCCAGTGACAACCTCGACGGCCGTCCCTTGACGCCGGTCACGGCGGTCCTCGGGATAGCGGATCGCTGGTTGAGCTTCGTCCCGGCCATACACTCCTCGATCTCCCGCATCGGTGCCACCAACGCGTCCCGCGTGGTCGGGCGCCATCCCGAACAACACGGTTACCGCTGTGCCTATGACGGTCGCGCCCGAGCCGTACCGTTGGCTCGCTCCGTGTCCGTCCCTCACCAACTACGTACGAAAGAGCCGGACGGATGAAGGTCTTGGCGATTGATTTCGCCGGCTACCGCGGACCCGGGTCGGCCCGCGGCCGCGACCGGTCCGACGGGCGGAAGACCCTGCGACGATGACGTGGCGTCACCGCGCGGTCACCGCACACGCGCCCCTCCGGTTCGCGTGCGGGGCGACGCGGAGGGGCGGCGGGGCCACGGACGGCCGGCTCAGGACCGCGTCGGGATACCGGGCGAGGCCGGTGCCGGTGCGATCGGTGCGGGCGACCCGATCCCCGGGGATTCGACACCGGGCGATTGGGCGCCCGGTGATTCTGCAGCCGGCGAGCCGGCGCCCGGGGATTCGGTTGAGCCCTCCTGAATGGACGGTGTGGTCGGCCGCGGCTCGGTGGGCTCCGGCGCGCCACCGACGCCGCCCGGTGTAACGCGGCACGCAGCGAGCGACTCCAGGCCGGCCGGCCGCTCGGCCTCGCGACCGATCGTCGTGGCGATCTCGTCGATCGTGGCGCGCCGCTTCTGCACGAGCGGCGCCAGGATCTCGGTGGCCACGAAGTTCGGTCCACCCCGTCCCTCGTTCGTCTCCAATCGCTGGTTCGCCTCGGCCACCTGCAGGTTCAACAGCGCGAGATTGCGCGTCACCTCGGCCTGCGCGGCGGCCGGAACGGGCGGTAACCGGTCGGCCACGACCGGGCACTGCACGGCCGGCGCGCCCGTGCCCCCGGTTTCGGCCGCCGCGACCCCGAGCCCGGCGCCGAGCATCAGCACGGCGCCGACCACCGTGCCGGCCACCTGCCACCGGCGCAGGCCGCGCGGATCGGGGTCAGCCCGGTGGTGTGTGGTGCGGGATGAACGTTGTGACATACGCCTGACAACCCAACCCTTCTGGGACAAGGTGCCGGTCGCCGCGCCGCTCGGTCGCGGGCTCACCGGTGGGCCGGGCGGCCCGCATCCGGCGCCCGCCCGAGCGCGGCGGCCACCGGATGCCCGGAGACATCGATGAGGCGGGACGTCAGTGAATCCCCCGCCTCACCCCTCCATACGGCGGGGCGGCGGTGATCGGTTCAACCCGCGTAAAGTCGCGCGGTGACCGAAATCCGGATGGATGTTGAGTTCGAGCACCCGCCGGAGCGCGTCTGGCGAACCATCACCGACCGGGAACTGCTG
>NZ_JBFANZ010000082.1:1000-4806 GCF_040659735.1 Micromonospora sp. NPDC049679 | reverse complement strand
GTCTTCGATGGTCGGGCGGAACGACCCGGAGGCGCACGCCGCCTCCAGGTCGTCCAGGGCCGCGAGGATCCTGCCCAGCTCCTCGGCCCGCGCCTGCGCGTCCCGCAGCTCGCGTTCAAGCTGGCGCATCCGACCGGTCAGGTCGGCGACCTCCTCGGCGGTGGCCAGCCCCACCGCGCCGAGTGCGCGGTCCACCTCGAACCGCACCAGCTTGGTCAGCGATTCACGGTTGGCGGTGCCGACGGTGAGCAGCTCCTCGGCGAGCGCCTGGAACTGCGTCGCCGTGGCTCCACCCTTGCCCATCAGGTTCCTGGCGGCCTTCTCGGCCTTCTTCCTCGACGCCTCGGTGATCCCGAGCGCCATCTCCAGGTAAGCCCGCCACGCGTCCTGCATGCCGAATCCCTTCGCGGTGCCAATGCTTCGGTGTCACGCTACCGGTCGGGTCTGTCCGGTTGCGGTACGGTGCCACGGGGGAAACACGCGTGGCGTTTGTCAACGCCCGGAGATCAGTTCAGCGGAGGTACGGGTGGCCAGCGTCGACGAGTGCCGACAGGCGTTACAGGACTTGGCGGCGCGGCTGGCGGCCAATGCCGCCGAGCTCCGCGACAAGGTCAACATCGACCGCACCCTCGCCTGCCGGGTCACCGACCTCGGCACCGCATTCCACGGGCGACTGGTCAAGGGCGAGCTCCTTGACCTCGCCGACGGCGATGACCCGAAGGCGAAGATCGCCCTGACCACGACGAGCGACGACCTGGTCGCCCTGGTCCGTGGCGAGCTGGACGTGGCGCGGGCGTTGGCCGCCCGTCGGATCTCGATCAGCGCCAACCCGTTCGACCTGCTCAAGCTCCGCAACCTGCTCTGATCGCGGCATTTCGCCGCTGGCGCGCTGACGCCGGGTCCTGACCCGACGTCAGCGCACGCTGTCCAGACCGAGTTCCCGCACCGCGGCGCGCGCGGCGTCCGACGTTCCGGTGACGCCCCGCTCCGCGGGAGCGCCCGACCACGCCGCCGAACAGAGCACCCGCAGCGCGTCCATCGTCGTGCCGGCACCGTCCAGCCTCAGGCCGACGCCGTCGTCGGTCACCCGCCACCCGTGCGGATCCGGCTGATCCACGGATACGCGCAACGCGTCCGCCGGTGCGAAGAGTCCACCGAGATCCGCCGCCACGTACGTGGGCCGACGGCTCTCGGGCGCACCGAGCAACTCTACGGGACCACTCACACCGGTGAGCACCAGCAGGCTGTCCATACCGGCCCGCACGGCACCCTCGATGTCGGTGTCCAACCGATCTCCGACCACCAGCGGCCGAGAGGCGGCCGTCCGGTGGGCGGCGGCGGTGAACAGCGCCGGGGCGGGCTTACCGACGACGACGTCGGGCTCCCGTCCCAGCGCGGTACGCAGCGCCGCCACCAGCGATCCGTTTCCCGGCAGCGGCCCTCGAGGGCTCGGCAGGGTGCGGTCGGTGTTGGTGGCGACCCAGAGCGCACCCGCCCGGATCGCCACCGACGCCTCGGCCAGCTCGCCCCAGCCCACCGACGGGCCGTATCCCTGCACCACCGCGACCGGCGCCTCGTCCGCGCCGGTCACCGGTTCGAGACCGACGGCCCGCACCTCGGCCTGCAGCGCCGGCGCGCCGACGACCAGCACCCGAGCCCCGGCGGGGAGACGCTCGGCGAGCAGGATCGCCGCGGCGCCGGCCGAGGTCAGCACCTGGTCGTCGGTCGCCGGCACTCCCATGCCGGTGAGCAGCCGCGCGACCTCAGCCGAGCGCCGCGAGGCGTTGTTCGTGGCGTACGCGATCGACCGGCCCTCCTCACCCAGCCGGGCCACCGTCTCGACCGCGCCGGGAATCGGCCGGTCGATCAGGTAGATCACCCCGTCCAGGTCGAAGACGACCAGGTCGTACGCGTCAACGAGGCGTTTCGGATTCACGATGCCGAGGCGCCGGGCCGCTCCTGCGAACCGCCGCCACCGGCCTCGCCGCGTGCCCCGTCGCCAGCCTCATCCGGCGTCGTGGCGTCGTCGTCGCCGGTGAGAACTGCCGGCACGGGGCCACGGCCGTCTTCGTCGGTCTCGGCGACCACCAGGTCGGCCTCGTCGCCGGCGCCCTGCGCCGCCAGTTCCTCGGCATCGTCCTCATCGTCGACGTCGTCCTCATCGTCGACGTCGTCGTCGACGTCCGCGGTCGCGTCGTAACGGGTCTCGTCGTTCCCGGTCTCGTCGTCCGTGGCCTCGTCGTCGGCCTCGTCGTCATCGTCAAATTCGTCGTCGCCCTCGATCACCACGCCGTCGAGTTCCAGCAACCGCTCGGCCGCATCGGTCTCGGCGTTCTCGTCGGCGTCGGCCGTACGGGCGAACCACTCACGGGCCTCCTCCCGGCGGCCCGCCGCCAACAGCGAGTCGGCGTACGCGTAGCGCAGCCTGGCAGCCCACGGCTCCGTACCGCCGCCAGTGAGCTCCTGGACCTGCAGCATCGCGACAGCCGCGTCGGCCTGACCCAGGTCGCGGCGCGCGCCGGCGGCGACGATGAGCAGCTCGATCGCGCTCGCCTTGTCCATCGCGTCGCGGTTGGCACCCCGGTAGATGTCGATCGCCCGCTCCGGCCGGCCCAGCGCCCGCTCGGAGTCCGCAAGCACCGCGAGGTGCGTGTGCCGGCCCGTCATCCGGTGATAGGTGCGCAGCTCCGCAATCGCGGTCTGCCACTCACCCGTCCGGTACGCGGCCAGCCCGACCGCCTCCCGCACCGCTGCGATACGCGACGCAAGCCGCCGCGCGGCGAGCGCGTGCGCCAGCGCCTGCTCCGGGTCCTCGTCGATCAGGACACCCGTCGCCACCAGATGCCGCGCGACCGTGTCGGCGACCGGCCGGGCCAGCGAGAGCAGCTCGGCGCGGACCTCACCGTGCAGATCGGCCGCGACGATCTCGTCGGGGAGCGTCGGCGCGGGTGCGCCGCCAGTGGACGCGCGGTCGTCCCGATCGCGGTAGCCGCCTTCCCGGCCCTGGTAGCCGCCCTCACGGGGACGGTAACCACCCTCACGGGGAGCACCGCCACGCGAGTCCCGGTCTCCACCGCGGTAACCACCCTCACGAGGGGCACCGCCACGCGAGTCCCGGTCTCCACCGCGGTAACCACCCTCACGGGGAGCACCGCCACGCGAATCCCGGTCTCCACCGCGGTAACCACCTTCACGGGCGGGAGCGCCGCCACGCGAGTCCCGGTCACCGCCGCGGTAACCACCCTCACGGGGAGCACCGCCACGCGAGTCGGGACGGTCGCCGCCACGGTAGCCACCCTCACGGGGACGGTAACCACCCTCACGGGCGGGAGCGCCGCCACGCGAATCCCGGTCACCGCCACGGTAGCCACCCTCACGGGGACGGTAACCGCCCTCACGGGGAGCACCGCCACGAGAGTCCCGGTCTCCGCCGCGGTAACCACCCTCACGAGGGGCACCGCCACGAGAGTCCCGGTCTCCGCCGCGGTAACCACCCTCACGAGGGGCACCGCCACGAGAGTCCCGGTCTCCACCGCGGTAACCACCCTCACGAGGGGCACCGCCACGAGAGTCCCGGTCTCCACCGCGGTAACCACCCTCACGAGGGGCACCGCCACGCGAATCCCGGTCTCCACCGCGGTAACCACCCTCACGGGGAGCACCGCCACGCGAATCCCGGTCACCGCCGCGGTAACCACCCTCACGAGGGGCACCGCCACGCGAATCCCGGTCACCGCCGCGGTAACCACCCTCACGAGGGGCACCGCCACGCGAATCCCGGTCACCGCCGCGGTAACCACCCTCGT
>NZ_JBFANZ010000082.1:497-907 GCF_040659735.1 Micromonospora sp. NPDC049679 | reverse complement strand
CGTACACGAGGGGCACCACCACGCGAATCCCGGTCACCGCCACGGTAACCACCCTCACGAGGGGCACCACCACGCGAATCCCGGTCACCGCCACGGTAACCACCCTCACGGGGAGCACCGCCACGCGAATCCCGGTCACCGCCACGGTAACCACCCTCACGAGGGGCACCGCCACGAGAGTCGGGACGGTCGCCGCCACGGTAGCCACCCTCACGGGGACGGTAACCGCCCTCACGGGGAGCACCGCCACGCGAATCCCGGTCTCCGCCACGGTAACCGCCCTCACGGGGAGCACCGCCACGCGAATCCCGGTCTCCGCCACGGTAACCACCCTCACGAGGGGCACCGCCACGAGAGTCGGGACGGTCGCCGCCACGGTAGCCACCCTCACGGGGACGGTAACCGCCCTC
>NZ_JBFANZ010000082.1:0-397 GCF_040659735.1 Micromonospora sp. NPDC049679 | reverse complement strand
ACGGGGAGCACCACCGCGGTAACCACCCTCACGGGGAGCACCACCGCGAGAATCGGGGCGATCGGTGCGCTGTCCGCCGGAGTAGCCACCCCGGTCCCCCTGCCGGGAGTCGCGGTCGCTCCCGTACGACGGCCGGTCACTCCGCTGGTTGCGGTCGCCCTGCCGATTGGGCCGCTCGTCATCGCGGCGGGAGCGGTCTCCGCCCTGCCCTGCTGGGTTCACGGGTACATCCTTCCTGATGGCGCCATGTAGTTGGGCGCAAAGCAGTTGAGGGCCTACCCCGGATGGGGTGGCCCTCAACTGAATGTTTGTCCGGCGGTGTCCTACTCTCCCACACCCTCCCGGGTGCAGTACCATCGGCGCTGGAGGGCTTAGCTTCCGGGTTCGGAATGTTACC
>NZ_JBFANZ010000081.1:1853-5328 GCF_040659735.1 Micromonospora sp. NPDC049679 | reverse complement strand
GAATGTTTGTCCGGCGGTGTCCTACTCTCCCACACCCTCCCGGGTGCAGTACCATCGGCGCTGGAGGGCTTAGCTTCCGGGTTCGGAATGTTACCGGGCGTTTCCCCTCCGCCATGACCGCCGTAACTCTATCGACTTATCAAACACCTATGGGTGTTCGTTTGTCGGGAGTTGCACAGTGGACGCGTAGCAGCTTTGTAGGTCAAGTCCTCGGCCTATTAGTACCGGTCAACTCAACACGTTACCGTGCTTACATTTCCGGCCTATCAACCCAGTCGTCTAGCTGGGGGCCTTACCCCATCAAGTGGGTGGGATACCTCATCTTGAAGCGAGCTTCCCGCTTAGATGCTTTCAGCGGTTATCCCTTCCGAACGTAGCTAACCAGCCGTGCCCCTGGCGGGACAACTGGCACACCAGAGGTTCGTCCGTCCCGGTCCTCTCGTACTAGGGACAGCCCTTCTCAAGTATCCTACGCGCACGGCGGATAGGGACCGAACTGTCTCACGACGTTCTAAACCCAGCTCGCGTACCGCTTTAATGGGCGAACAGCCCAACCCTTGGGACCTGCTACAGCCCCAGGATGCGACGAGCCGACATCGAGGTGCCAAACCATCCCGTCGATATGGACTCTTGGGGAAGATCAGCCTGTTATCCCCGGGGTACCTTTTATCCGTTGAGCGACACCGCTTCCACTCGCAAGTGCCGGATCACTAGTCCCGACTTTCGTCCCTGCTCGACCTGTCAGTCTCACAGTCAAGCTCCCTTGTGTACTTGCACTCAACACCTGATTGCCAACCAGGCTGAGGGAACCTTTGGGCGCCTCCGTTACATTTTGGGAGGCAACCGCCCCAGTTAAACTACCCACCAGACACTGTCCCTGAACCGGATCACGGTCCGAAGTTAGATACCCAAATCAACCAGAGTGGTATTTCAACGTTGACTCCACGATCACTGGCGTGACCGCTTCACAGTCTCCCACCTATCCTACACAAGCTAATTCGGATACCAATGTCAAGCTATAGTAAAGGTCCCGGGGTCTTTCCGTCCTGCCGCGCGTAACGAGCATCTTTACTCGTAATGCAATTTCGCCGGGCCTGTGGTTGAGACAGTGGGGAAGTCGTTACGCCATTCGTGCAGGTCGGAACTTACCCGACAAGGAATTTCGCTACCTTAGGATGGTTATAGTTACCACCGCCGTTTACTGGCGCTTAAGTTCTCAGCTTCGCCCCGAAAGGCTAACCGGTCCCCTTAACGTTCCAGCACCGGGCAGGCGTCAGTCCATATACATCGACTTACGTCTTCGCATGGACCTGTGTTTTTAGTAAACAGTCGCTTCCCCCTGCTCTCTGCGGCCATACAACGCTCCACCCGCAAGGGGCTTCACGTCTCCGGCCCCCCTTCTCCCTAAGTTACGGGGGCAATTTGCCGAGTTCCTTAACCACAGTTCGCCCGATCGCCTCGGTATTCTCTACCTGACCACCTGTGTCGGTTTGGGGTACGGGCCGCTAAGAACTCGCTAGAGGCTTTTCTCGGCAGCATAGGATCACTGACTTCACCTGAATCGGCTCGGCATCACGTCTCAGCCTATATGCGGTGCGGATTTGCCTACACCACGGCCTACACGCTTACCCCGGCACAACCACCGGCCGGGATCAGCTACCTTCCTGCGTCACCCCATCGCTTGACTACTACCCGCCAGGTTCCCACGCTCCCCCACATCAACCCGAAGGTCTCCGCAGGTTCGGGTGGTTAGCACAACAAGATTCGTCATGGGCGTTCTTTCGCGGGTACGGGAATATCAACCCGTTGTCCATCGACTACGCCTCTCGGCCTCGCCTTAGGTCCCGACTCACCCAGGGCGGATTAGCCTGGCCCTGGAACCCTTGGTCATCCGGCGGAAGGGTTTCTCACCCTTCTTTCGCTACTCATGCCTGCATTCTCACTCGTGCCGCGTCCACAACTAGGTCACCCTGCTGCTTCACCCGCGGCACGACGCTCCCCTACCCACCCACACACCTGCACCCAACCCCGAAAGGCCAGGCGAAGTATAAATGTGAGTGCCACAGCTTCGGCGGTGTGCTTGAGCCCCGCTACATTGTCGGCGCGGAACCACTTGACCAGTGAGCTATTACGCACTCTTTAAAGGGTGGCTGCTTCTAAGCCAACCTCCTGGTTGTCTATGCGATCCCACATCCTTTTCCACTTAGCACACGCTTAGGGGCCTTAGCTGGTGATCTGGGCTGTTTCCCTCTCGACTACGAAGCTTATCCCCCGCAGTCTCACTGCCGCGCTCTCACTTACCGGCATTCGGAGTTTGGCTGATTTCGGTAAGCTTGTGGGCCCCCTAGACCATCCAGTGCTCTACCTCCGGCAAGAAACACGCGACGCTGCACCTAAATGCATTTCGGGGAGAACCAGCTATCACGGAGTTTGATTGGCCTTTCACCCCTAACCACAGGTCATCCCCCAACTTTTCAACGTTGGTGGGTTCGGCCCTCCACGCGGTCTTACCCGCGCTTCAGCCTGCCCATGGCTAGATCACTCCGCTTCGGGTCTAGGACACGCGACTGAACGCCCTGTTCAGACTCGCTTTCGCTACGGCTCCCCCACACGGGTTAACCTCGCCACATGCCACTAACTCGCAGGCTCATTCTTCAAAAGGCACGCCGTCACCCCGTAAGGCTCCGACGGATTGTAGGCGAACGGTTTCAGGTACTATTTCACTCCCCTCCCGGGGTACTTTTCACCATTCCCTCACGGTACTAGTCCGCTATCGGTCACCAGGAAGTATTTAGGCTTACCAGGTGGTCCTGGCAGATTCACGGCAGATTTCAGGGGTCCGCCGCTACTCGGGAACATCCACAGAAGACCAGCCACTTTCACCTACCGGACTCTCACCGTCTACGGTCAGCTATTCCACGCTGTTCGGCTAGCAACTAGCTTTATAACTTCTCGAACGAGTGTCAGCCCGTTCCGCAGAGTCCCACAACCCCGACCACGCAACCCCTGACAGGTATCACACGCAGCCGGTTTAGCCTCAATCCGCTTTCGCTCGCCACTACTCACGGAATCACTAATTTGTTTTCTCTTCCTGCGGGTACTGAGATGTTTCACTTCCCCGCGTTCCCTCCACACACCCTATGTGTTCAGGTGTGGGTGACACCACATGACTGGTGCCGGGTTTCCCCATTCGGACACCCTGGGATCACAGCTTGGTTGGCAGCTCCCCCAGGCCTATCGTGGCCTCCCACGTCCTTCATCGGCTCCTGGTGCCAAGGCATTCACCGTTCGCCCTTGACAACTTGACCACAAAGATGCTCGCGTCCACTGTGCAATTCTCAACAAACGACCAACCCACAACCACCAGCACCCCACCAACACCGTCAACAACGGCCGGTATGAGATACCCAGTCATGCCTGGCACGACAGCACCGAAACAACAAGCACCACATACGGTGGCTGCGCCACCTCAGCG
>NZ_JBFANZ010000080.1:0-6539 GCF_040659735.1 Micromonospora sp. NPDC049679 | reverse complement strand
TCGGCGTGTCGCCGGCGCGTCGTCGGTCGGATCCCCTGATCATCCGGATCTGGAGGTGGTGCTCGTCGTGGAGGGCGCGGCCCGCGGGGTGCCGGGCATTGCCGAGGTGCGGGTCGTGCCGGCCGCCGGCTCCGGTGACGACGCGATCGTCGCGCTGGTCGCGTCGCACGGACAGGGGCGGACGGTCGTCGTGGTCACGGCCGATCGCGAGCTGCGGGCCCGCGTCGGCGAGCTGGGCACCGAGGTACGGGGACCGCGTTCGCTGGATCCGGTGGTGCGCGGGGACGGCGCCGAGCGGTGACCGGGCAACTGTCGGAGATCTGACTGAACGCGGAACGATTCGCCGACGGCGTGGGGCGGGGCAGGTCAGCGGGGTGCGGTAGCGGGCGGTGCGGACACGCCCGGAACGGACACGCGGGCAGGAATCACCCAGGAAGGGATAGGCTTCCCACAGAGCCATCCACCCTGCTAGGGAGTGACGCGCGTGGCGAGTGTCGCCGAGGTCAAGTCCGCCATCGACGCTGCGGTCACGCAGATCACCGAGGGTCAGGCCGCGGTGCAGGCGGCCAGTGAGAAGCTGTCCGAGGCGCAGCAGAGCCTCGCGGCGGCCCTCGACGGCAGCGGCCACGAGTCGGTGGGCGCCGCCCAGGCGTCGCTCTTTCAGGCCAGCACCGAGCTTGAGGAGTGCCTCGCCGCCACCCTGGCCGCGGTCGAGCAGGCCCAGTCCTACGCCGCGACCCTCTGATCCGATGTCCCTGATGGACGAGCTCGGGGCCCGTGTTCGCACGAGCGCCGACGAGCTCCCGCTCGAGCTTGTCACGGTCGCGGTGCAACGGCTGCACGCCGCCGCCGAGCTGCTGCTCTGGGTGCGGCAGGCCTCGGCCGACCCGATGGGCGTTCCGCAGCTCGCGCACGCGACGGAGCACGCCGAACACGCCGGGCACGCGCTGCGGGTCGCGCAGGAGCAGCTGACCGACTACCTGACCGCGATCGGGCTCGGCGCGACCGCGCGACCCGCCCCCGACCGCGCCGGGCCCACGACGCCGCAGGTCACCGAGGACGGATCCGTGCCGTCGCCGGCCGGCGACGCACCCCGGCTCTCCGGGTGGTGGTCGGCGCGGGTCGCCGAGCTGACCGGCGGGGACGTCGCCCCGACCACGAGCGGAGCCGACGGCGCGACCGGCAGCGACCACCTGCTGCGTCTGGTGGTCGCCGGTGTCCGCGCCGGCGACCGGAGCCGCCTGCGCCACGATCTCGGCGCGGCACACGCCCCGGTCGGGCTGGGGCTCTCCGCGCTGACCCCGCCGGCGCTGCACCGGCTCGCCGGTGACCTCCTCGGTCATCAACCGCGTGCCGAGGACGTGCCCCGGCTGGCCCGCGCGACGGCCGGTCGGGTGCGGGACCTGCTGCCCGGAATGCCACAACCGGTCCTCGACACGCTGCTGGCCCGCGTCTGCCGGGACACCGCGGGGCACGGCGGTGACGCCCGGGCGGCGCAGCCGAGTCATCCGGCCGACCTGCCGGTCGCCGGCGCGGTCCTGACCGGGGTGCTGCTCCAGCTCCTCGGCCGCGACCCTGAGGCCCTCGACCGGTCCGGCGAGGAACCGTGCGCCGCCCGGGCCGCCCCCGGTCGACCCGACAGGGCGACCCATGCCTGACACGCGCGGACAACTGGTCGCCGCGTTCCGGCGTTCACTCGCGCACGCGCGGGCGTCGAGCCGGATCCGCCTCGACGCCGTCGAGGCCGGGCTCGCCGCCGCGATCGAGCGCCGGGCGGGGATCCGGCGCGCCGCCGAGCAGGTGCCCGACCGGGTCGCCGCCGAACGCGACCGCCGCCTCGCCGAGCTCGCCGAGCGGTACGACGGCCACGTCGCCGCGCTCGCCGAGCGGGTGTCGCGGGCCGCCGCGGTCGCGGCGCCGGGCGCCGGAAGCGCGGGATGGGCCCAGTGGCGGCCCGGTCCGGCACCCCGGGAGGAGTCACCCGGGCCGCTGCGGATCGGCGCGCTGCACGTACCGCACGTCCCACCCGTACCGGTGCTCGTGCCGCTCCTCGACCACGGACACGTCGCCCTGGTCGGCCGCGGCGGCGCGCTCTCCGACGGGGTGGTCACCACGCTGCTGCTGCGTGCCGTGGGCCGCGCGGAACCGGGGGCCGTACGGCTCTTCGGGTACGACCCCGATCAGCTCGGCGGCGGCCTGGCCGGATTCGCGCCGCTCGCCACCGCGCGGGTGCTCACCTTCGTCGGACCGCGCGGCCTGGCCGGGCTCCTCGACGAACTGGTCGACCACATCCGCCGGATCAACGAGACCGTGCTGGCCGGCGAGTACGCCTCGCTGCACGACCTGGCCGCGACGACCGGTCGACGACCGGAGCCCTGGCGGCTCGCCGTGCTGCTCGGCGGCGCCGAGGAGCTGTCCCGGCACGAACGGGCCCAGCTCGACCGGATCGTCCGCGCCGGCGCCGCCTGCGGCGTCCACCTCATCGTGCGCGGCATCCCGATCGGCGGACCGGACGTCAGCACGATCGACATCGCCGACGACCGCGTCACGGTCACCGGCGCAGCCCTGCTCCCCGTCCAGCCGGATGCCCCGCCACCGGCGGATCTGGTCACCGCGACCTGCCGGAGCATCGCCGCGCGGGTCTCGGCCGGGCCGGCGCCGGCGGTCTTCAGCGATCTCCTGCCGGAGGAGGAGTGGACCGGCGACGCGACGGCCGGGCTGACCGCCCCGGTGGGCGACAGCCCCGAGGGGCGGCCGGTCAGCGTGACGCTGAGCGACTATCCGCCGCACGCCCTCATCGGTGGGCCGTCGGGCACCGGCAAGACCAACCTGATCTACGCCTGGATGGGGGCGCTCGCCGCCCGGTACTCCCCCGCTGAGCTGGAGTTCTATCTGCTCGACTTCAAGGAGGGGGTGTCCTTCGCCCGGTTCGCGCCCGGCCGGCGCGACCCGAGCTGGCTGCCGCACGTGCGGCTGGTCGGCGTCAACGTCAACACCGACCGCGAGTTCGGCCTCGCGCTGCTGCACTTCCTCGGCGGCGAACTGCGGCGCCGCGCCGACGCGGCCAAACGGCACGAGGTGACCAAACTGGCCGAGCTCAGGGCGGAGGATCCGCAGGGGCGTTGGCCCCGCATCGTCGCGGTGATCGACGAGTTCCAGGTGCTGCTCGCCGGCCACGACGCCCTCGCCACCGAGGCGGCGACGTTGCTGGAGGACCTGGCCCGGCGGGGCCGGTCGCAGGGCATCCATCTGGTCCTCGCCTCGCAGGACGTCTCCGGCATCCAGGCGCTGTGGGGGCGCACCGCCCTGATCGCCCAGTTCGCGCTCCGGATCGCGCTGCCCAAGGCCCGACGCATCCTGCCGGAGACCAACACCGCCGCGGAACTGCTCCCCCGGCACCACGCCGTGGTCAACGCGGAGTCGGGGGCGCCCGAGGCGAACCGGATCGTGCGGGTCCCGGCGGCGAGCGACCGCGACACGTGGCACGCCCTGCAGAACCGGCTCTGGCGGCGACGCCCGGAGGAGCTTGCGGCGCCGCGCCTCTTCGACGGCGACGCGGTGCCGCGGCTCGGCGACGCCCCCGACTTCGTCGCGCTGCCCCGCGCCGCCGACCGGCCGCCACGCGAACCGGTCGCGCTGCTCGGCGAGACGATCGACGTTCGTGCCCGGTCGGCGCGGCTGGCGCTGTCCCGCGCCCCCGGCCGGAACCTGGCCGTGCTGGGTAACCGGATCGACGAGGCGTGCGCCGTCCTCGGCGCCGCGACCCGATCCCTCGCCCGGCAGTACCCGCCGGGCACGGCCCGCTTCGACCTCGCCTGCCTGGATCCCGACGCCGAGGCGGCGGCCCGGGCGCTCCGCGCGGAGCTTCCCGCGGAGACCGGCTGGCACGATCAGGAGAGCCTGCCGCAACTGCTGACCGAGACCGCCGGGCGGCTCACCGACGCCGCGGCGGAGGGGCGCCCGCATTTCCTGGTGCTCTACGCGGTGGACGCCGCCGCTTCGCCGCTCTCGATCAAGAGCGCCGGCCGGTCCGGACTGGACCACCTGCGCCGGATCCTGCATACCGGACCCGAACGGCACACGCACGTGCTGGCCTGGTGGCGGGGGGTCGCGCGGATGCGCGACGACCTCGGCGGGATCGGGTCGCGGACCGACCAGATCGGCGCGTGGGTGGCGCTGGACGTGCACGGCGGGGAGCTCGGTCCGCCGCTCTATCCGAAGGCCGGCGGTCCGACCTGGTACCCCCGCCCGTGGCGCGGGCTCTTCTTCGACCGGTCCGTGCACCGCACCGCGGAAGTCATCATCCCTTATGGACTGGCATGAGTGAGGCGTACGGGGAACTGCTGCGGCGCCTCGCCGAGCTGACCACCCGGCTGGATGAGCGGCGCGCCGAGGCGCAGCAGTGGTACGCCGAGCGCTGTGCCGCCGCCGACGAGGCGGTGGTGGCGGCGGACGCGGCGGTGCTGGCCGCCCGGGACGGGCTCGACTCGCTGCGGGGCGAGGTCGACGACGTCGACCGGGAGGCGGCGGCGCTCTGGGCCGCGCTCGCCGATCGGCTGGGACCGGTCGCCGCGCGCTTCGGCGGGCCCCCGGGGCCGTCGACGGATCCGGCCGAGGCCGGAGACGATCCGGAGCGGTGGCTCGCCGGCGCGCGCGAGCTGCTCGACCGGTCGCGCGATGTGGGCCCGGTGCCGCGCTCGGCGTACCCGCTGCTGGTGATCTTCGGGGTGCTCGGCGCGCTCGCCGCCGCCGGGCTCGCCGCCGCCGCCCGCGTCGCCGGCACCCGGTACGGCGGCGACCTGGCCGTGGGGATGCCGGTGCTGGCGCTGCTGGTGACGCTGCTCGGCCCGTTCGTCGGCCTGGCCCCGGCGAAGGTCCTCACCGACCGGCGGCACGCCTCGCTCGATCCGCGCAGCGCCGCCGTCGTGATCATCGCCGGCCTGGCGATGACCGCCCTCGCCTTCGCCGCGCTGCGCTAACTGCCGGAAAGATCATCGGCCGGCACGGCGACCGCCTCGCGCAGCAGCCGGCGGGCCAGGACGATCCGGTCCCGGTCGTCCTCGAGTCCGGGCAGATCGCCGACGCGGGAGACCGCCCCGGTCAGAAGCGCCCGCAACGCCGGGGCGCACGCGCCGGGGAAGGTGACGGTGCGGTCGAAGACCCGCAGCGCCACCCGCTCCCCGTCCGGCACGAGCTGCCAGGGCAGCCCGGCGCGGACGACCAACCGGGTGTCCCGGTCGAGCGCCGCGATCAGCGCCGCCTGGGCCAGTGGCCGGATCGGCGCGGGGCGGGACGCCGCCCACGCCCGCTCGCGCAGCCGGGCGGCGACGGCGGCGGGCGTCGCCGCGGCGAGCCAGGCGCGGAGGGCGGCGACGGTGTCGGTGAGTTCCGGGCCGATGCGGTCGGCGTCGGCGACGTCGAGACCGAACGGCAGGGTGGCCCGCAGCCGCCGGTCATCGGCGGCGAGCTCGAGCAGTGCTTCGACCAGCGCATACCGGGTCAGGGCCCGGATCCCGACCGTCAGATGCAACGAACTCTCGGACTGCGCCTGCGCGCTGTGCAGCCAGCCGCGCGGCAGGTACAGGGCGTCCCCCGGCGCCAGCAGCACGTCGAGCGCCGGTGGACCTTGCGCGACCGCCGACACCTCCTCGGCCCGCCCGCCCCAGCCCTGCCGTTCCAGCGGATCCGGCAACACCGGCTCGTGGATGCGCCAGTGCTTGCCGCCGTCGACCTGCAGCACGAAGACGTCATGCGTGTCGTAGTGGGTGGCGAAGCCCTGGTTACCCGCGGGCGTCAGGTAGGCGTTGACCTGCAGGGGCTGGCCCAGCGTGGCGCCCAGCGCCCGGGCGAAGTCGATCAGCGCCGGCCAGACCCGGTGCAGCCCCTGCAGCACGAGCGTGGCGCCATCGGCGTAGAGACCGAGGACCCGCTCGTCGAGCACCTGGTCCGTGATCTCCGCGCCGGCGCCGCCGCCACCGGCGTAGCGCGTCTCCGGCAGCACCCGGCCCTCCTTGGCGACGCGCAGGAACGGCGTACGCAGACCACGGCGGCTGAGCAGCTCGTCGGCGTCGGCCGGGCTGAACAGGTCCGTGAAGCCGTCGGGGGCACCGAGCTGCGCGGCCCGGGACAGCAGCGGTGCACGTCCCCAGTAGGCGGCGGCGAAGGTGGTCGGGTCGACGGCCACGCACCGGGCGAGCGCGGGACGCCCCGTACCGCCGCGCGCGGCTCCGGTGACCCGCGGGCCCCGGTCACCGGCGGACGGCGCTGCCATCGGCGCCGCCGTCCTGTTGCCCCGGCCGGGCGCCGCCGTCCGCGGGACCCTCGTCGGGGATGACGCCGCGGTCGGCCCCGGCGTCGACACCGCGGTCAGCGCCCCGGTCGACCCCGCGGTCCGGTACGAGGTCGGTGACGTCCTCGATACCCCGGACAGCGCCGCGGTCGGCCCCGCCGTCGACTGCCCGGCCGACGCCGGCGTCATAGCGCCGCGCTGAGCTCCGGCGCCGGCGCCTGCTGATCGATCTCCAGCTCATGACCGAGCT
>NZ_JBFANZ010000079.1:0-6725 GCF_040659735.1 Micromonospora sp. NPDC049679 | reverse complement strand
GGCGGCGGCCGAACCGGTTGCCGGCGCGCCGACCCCGACTCCCGCCGCCGCCGAGGCGATGACGCCGCGCGCCGTCGCGAAGAAGGCGCTCGCCAAGAAGGCCGTCGCCAAGAAGGCGGTCGCGGTGAAGACCGTGGCGAAGCGGACCCCGACCGCGGTGAAGAAGGCGACGCCGGAGCCGGCCGAGGGCGCGAACGCGACGCCCGGCAAGGCGGCCCGCAAGCGCGCTGAGCCCGCGGCGAAGAAGGCGACGCCTCGCAAGCGGACCGTCGCGGGCGGTGCCGCGTGAGCAGCGCGCCGATGCCCGGACCCTTCCGGCCCGGTCCACCGCCGCACCGGCCCGCTCTGCCGCCGCCGTCGCCCGCCAGCTGGCCGGCGGTTGGCACGGGCGGCGACGGCGAGGGCGGCACGGGGCATCCCGCGGTCGACGCGGTGATCCAGGCGATGGAGAACGCCGTCGACCTGCCGCCCCGAGACCAGATCGCGCAGTACGAGGCCGCGCACCGCACGCTGCAGGAGACGCTGGCCACCATCGACCAGGCCTGACCGGCCACTGATCCCTTCGGAGAAACCCGCGCATGGCACGCCGTACCCGGCTCGACGCCGAGCTTGTCCGTCGCGGCCTGGCCCGCTCCCGCGAGCAGGCCGCGACCCTCGTGGACGCGGGGCGGGTGCAGGTGCGCGGGGTCGTCGCGCGCAAGGTGGCGGCGATGGTGGACCCGGCTGACCCCGTGCTCGTCACCGGTGCCGATCCGATTCAGGACTACGTCTCGCGCGGCGGCCACAAGCTCGCCGGGGCGCTCGCCGCGTTCGGTCCGGACGGGCTGACCGTCGACGGGCGGCGCTGCCTGGACGCCGGCGCCTCCACCGGCGGCTTCACCGACGTGCTGCTGCGCGCCGGGGCGGCCGAGGTGGTGGCGGTCGACGTCGGATATGGACAGTTGGCCTGGTCGCTGCGGAGCGACCCGCGGGTACGGGTGTTGGAGCGCACCAACGTGCGCACCCTCACGCCACAGTCGATCGGCGGGCCGGTCGCGCTCACGGTGGCCGACCTGTCCTTCATCTCGCTGCGGCTGGTGTTGCCGGCACTGGCCGAGTGCACCGAGTCCGACGGTGATCTGGCGCTCATGGTCAAGCCGCAGTTCGAGGTGGGCAAGGAACGGGTCGGCGCCGGCGGCGTGGTGCGGGATCCGGCGGTGCGCGCGGACGCGGTGCTGGACGTGGCGGCGGCGGCGTACGCGTTGGGTCTCGGCCTGGCGGGGGTGGCGGCGAGCCCGCTCCCCGGCCCCAGCGGCAACGTTGAGTTCTTCGTATGGTTACGCCGCGGCGCGCCGGGCGCCGACGAGGACCGGGTCCGGGCGGTCGTGGCGGCCGGCCCGACCGGCGGGGCCGTGACGTCGGGAGAGGAAGCCGGATGAGCCGGGTCGCACTGCTGGTGATCCACACCGGGCGACGGCGTAGCACCGACCACGCGCGCACCGTGGCGCGGGATCTGATCGCCGCCGGGTTCGAGGTACGGGTGATCGCCGAGGAGGCCGTCGACCTTGAGCTGCCCGGCGTGGTGCCGATCAGCGGGCTCGCCGCGGCCGAGGGGGCGGAGATCGTGTTCGCGCTCGGCGGGGACGGCACGTTCCTGCGCGCCGCCGAGCTCGCCCGTCCCGCCAGGGCGCCGCTGCTCGGCATCAACCTGGGCAAGGTCGGGTTTCTCGCCGAGGCCGAGATCGGTGATCTCGACCGGGCGGTGCGCGACGTGGTCGACCGGGCGTACACGGTGGACGAACGGCTCACCCTGGAAGTGCGTGCCGAGATCGACGGGGACGAGGCGATCGAGTCCTGGGCGCTCAACGAGGTCAGTGTCGAAAAGGGCCAGCGGGCCCAGATGCTCGAGCTGATGGTCGACGTCGACGGCCGGCCGCTGTCGCGGTACGGCTGCGACGGCGTGGTCTGCGCCACTCCGACCGGTTCCACCGCGTACGCGTTCTCCGCCGGTGGCCCGGTGGTCTGGCCTGAGGTCGAGGCGCTGCTGCTGGTGCCGGTGAGCGCGCACGCGCTGTTCAGCAAGCCGCTGGTGACCGCGCCCACCTCCACTTTCGTGATCACGGTTGACCCCTACACCACGCTGGCCGTGATGTGCTGCGACGGCCGACGGGTCTACGACCTGCCGCCGGGTACGCGGGTGACGGTGCGCCGGGGCGGGCTTCCGGTCCGGGTGGTGCGGTTGCGGCCCCGACCCTTCACCGACCGTTTGGTGGCCAAGTTCGGGCTGCCGGTCGACGGCTGGCGCGGCAACCCCGGATAACCGTCGGCGATGCCGCCCGGTGTTGTCGGGTGGTCAAGTGTCGGGGCCCGCTACTACTGTCTGTGGCTGTGCTGGAAGAGCTGCGGATCACCGGGTTGGGCGTCATCGAGGACACGACGTTGCCGCTGACCCGGGGCATGAACGTCATCACCGGCGAGACCGGCGCGGGAAAGACCATGGTCGTCACCGGCCTCGGGCTGCTTTTCGGCGGGCGGGCCGACGCGGGGCGGGTGCGCGCCGACCCGGGTCGTGCCGTGGTCGAGGGGAGGCTGCGTCTCCAGGAGCCGACCGCGACCGTGGTGCACGCCCGGATCGCCGAGGCCGGCGCGGAGACCGACGACGACGGCTCGGTGCTGCTCAGCCGCACCGTGACGGTCGAGGGTCGCTCGCGGGCACACGTCGGCGGCCGGAGCATGCCGGTGTCGATGCTCGGCGAGGTCGGCGAGCAGGTGGTCGCCGTGCACGGACAGTCCGATCAGCTGCGGCTGCTGCGTCCGGCCGAGCAGCGTGCCGCGCTCGACCGGTTCGCCGGGCCGGAGCACGAGAAGCTGCTCGACACGCTGCGCGAGGCGCACGCCCAGTGGCGGCGGGTGGAGGACGACCTCAACGACCGCCGGCGCAACGCCCGCGAGCGCAGTCAGGAGGCCGACCTGCTGCGACTCGGGCTCGACGAGATAACCCGGGTCGATCCGCAGCCGGGGGAGGACGACGAGCTGAAGGCGGAGGCGCAGCGGCTGGAGCACGCCGAGGGGTTGCGCGTCGCCGCGCAGGTGGCCCATCAGGTGCTCGCCGGCGGCGTGGACGCCGGGGACGACACGCCCGACACGGTCGGTCTGCTCGGCACGGCGCGGCGCACGCTCGAGGCCCAGGCGGGCGTCGACCGGGCGCTGGGGGAGTTGGCGGCGCGGCTGGAGGAGGCGGCGACGCTGATCGGCGATGTCGACGCCGAGCTGTCGGGCTATCTGGCCATGCTCGACGCCGATCCGGCCCGGCTGCAGGTGATCTACGAGCGCAGGGCGGCGCTGCGGAGTCTGACCCGCAAGTACGCCGACGATGTCGACGGCGTCGTGGCCTGGGCGGAGCGGGCCCGGGGCCGGCTGACCGAGCTCGACACCTCGGATGAGCTGCTCGACGAGCTCGATCGGGAGCGGCTGCGGTTGGCCGGCGAGGTGGCCGAGTTGGCAGAGCGGCTGTCGGCGTCGCGCCGGCAGGCGGCGGGACGGTTCGCCGACGAGGTGACCGTCGAGCTGGCCGGGTTGGCGATGCCGCACGCCCGGATCGAGGTGGCGGTGCTGCCGCGGCCGGCGGGACGCGGCGAGTCGACGCTGACGGTCGGGGGTGCCGAGGCCGCGGTCGGCCCGGACGGCGCCGACGAGGTCGAGCTGCGACTGCTGGCTCATCCCGGTGCGCCGTCGCTGCCGTTGCAGCGGGGGGCTTCCGGAGGTGAGCTATCCCGGGTGATGCTCGCGATCGAGGTGGTGTTCGCCGGCGCGGGCGGGCCGCCGACGCTGGTCTTCGACGAGGTGGATGCCGGCGTCGGTGGACAGGCCGCGGTGGAGATCGGGCGCCGCCTGGCCCGGCTGGCGCGCAGCCACCAGGTGCTGGTGGTGACCCACCTGCCGCAGGTCGCGGCGTTCGCCGACCGGCACCTGGTGGTCGCCAAGGACACCGGCGGCGCTGTGACGACCAGTGGCGTCCGCGTCGTCGAGGACACCGAACGTGCGCGGGAACTGGCCCGGATGCTCGCCGGTTTGCCCGACTCCGACCTGGGTATCGCACATGCGGAGGAGTTGCTGGCCGTGGCGGCCCGCGAGCGGCGACCGTAGCGGCAACGGTGTGACGTATGACACGTCATGGTCGCTCCGGGCGCGTTGCACCGCAGTCGAGGCGGCTGCCGCGCGTGCGTCGGAGGGGTCCTAGCCGCCCTGCTCAGGCATGTCGCGACAGGAAAAGTCTGTCTAACGTGCCAGGATGGTCCCGATGCGTTTACCCACGTTGCGCCGGACCCGGAACGCCGAACCCGGGACTATTGCCGGCATCGCGCGCCTTGACCGCCGGACCAAGCGTCTGGCGGGTCGGTTACGCCCGGGCGACATCGCCGTGATCGATCACGTCGATCTGGACCGGGTCGCCGCCGACTCGCTGGTGGCCGTCGGTGTGGCCGCTGTGCTCAACGCCAAGCCGTCGGTGTCCGGGCGCTATCCCAATCTCGGGCCCGAGGTGCTGATCGAGGCGGGCATCCCGCTGATCGACGATCTCGGTGAGAGCGTCTTCCAGCAGTTGCGCGAGGGCGACAGCGTTCGCGTCGACGGCAACACGGTCTTCGTGGGCGCCGAGCCGATCGCGCACGGCACCCGTCAGGACGCGGAGTCGGTCGCCAAGGCGATGTCGGACGCCCGCGAGGGGCTGTCGGTGCAGTTGGAGGCGTTCGCCGCCAACACGATGGAATACCTCAAGCAGGAGCGCGACCTGTTGCTCGACGGTGTCGGCGTGCCCGACATCGCGACGCAGATCGGCGGGCGGCACTGTCTGATCGTCGTTCGCGGCTACGACTACAAGGCCGACCTGGACGTGCTGCGGCCCTACATCCGCGAGTTCAAGCCGGTGCTCATTGGCGTCGACGGCGGCGCGGACGCGCTGGTCGAGGCGGGCTACACCCCCGACATCATCATCGGCGACATGGATTCGGTCACCGACGACGTGCTGCGCTGCGGCGCGGAGGTGATCGTGCACGCCTACCCGGACGGGCGGGCGCCCGGGCTGGCCCGGGTGCACCAGCTCGGGGTCAGCGCCATCACCTTCCCGGCCGCCGCGACCAGCGAGGACCTCGCGATGCTGCTCGCCGACGAGAAGGGGGCGTCCCTGCTCGTCGCCGTCGGGACCCACGCCACGCTCGTCGAGTTCCTGGACAAGGGGCGCGGCGGCATGGCATCGACGTTCCTCACCCGACTGAAGGTCGGCGGCAAGCTGGTCGACGCCAAGGGCGTGAGCCGGCTGTACCGACAGAACATCTCGGGTTCGTCGCTCCTGTTGCTGGTGCTCTCCGCGATCGCGGCCATGGCGTCGGCGGTAGCCGTGTCCACGGTGGGCAAGGCCTACCTCGGGGTCGTCTCCGAGTGGTGGGACAATCTGGTCTTTCAGCTCGGACAGCTCTTCTAGACCCCGACCGATCAAGAGGCTGTAGGCGTGATCAATTTCCGATACCACGTGGTGTCCCTCACCGCGGTCTTCCTCGCGCTGGCGATCGGACTGGTAGTGGGCACCGCGGCGCTCAACGGACCGGTCGCCGACTCGCTCAGCGACAACGTCAACGGTCTGCGCAAAGACAACCAGCAGCTGCGCGACACCGTCAACAGCCTCAAGGAAGAAGTCAACCGGGAGGAGGACTTCGCCAACGAGGCGGCGAACACGTTGCTCGCCGGCAAACTCAAAGACCGGCGGGTGCTCATGCTCGCCACGCCCAGCGGCCGTGACCAGGTCGACGGCGTGACGAAGATGCTCGGCGCGGCCGGCGCCAAGGTCACTGGTCGGATCGACGTGCAGGACAAGTTCGTCAACCCGGACAACAGCCTCGAGCTGCTCGACCTCGCCGTCCGCGCGTCGCAGCCGAGCGCGCAGACCACCGGGCTGCCCGGCAACAGCGACGGAGTGGAGACCTCCAGCGCGCTGCTCGCCACCGCGCTGCTCGACCGTCCCCAGGGCACCGCCGCGGTCACCGAAGCCGACCTCAAGGCGGTGCTGAGCGCGTACAGCAACGCCGGCTACATCACCATCGAGGGCAAGATCGCCGGCCCGGCCGAGGTGATCGTCGTGGTGAGCGGCCAGCCGTACGTCGACCGCGACTCGGCGAAGAAGGACGCCGCCGTGGTGACCATGGTCGACCAGTTCGACAAGGCCGGCCGGATCGTCGTCGCCGGGACCGGCTCCAGCAACGGCAACATCGTGGCCGGCATCCGTAGCGATCCGGCGCTGTCCAAGACGATCTCCACCGTCGACAACGCCAACACCGCGCAGGGCCAGGTGGTCACCGCGCTCGCCACCGCCGAGCAGGTCGGGCTCAACAAGGCCGGCCACTACGGTCTGGGGTCGGGCGCGACGTCGCTGATGCCCAAGCAGGCCGGATAACCGCGGAGCCGGACCCGCGGCGTCCCGCGCCGGCATCGACGTTCCGTTAAGCTGACGGCCGCTGACGCGCCGTCCGGCGCGCACGACAAGGCCAGGGGGAATGCGGTGAGCGCGCGGCGTGTCGCTGGTCGACTGGTGTTGATCGGCGCCGGGGCGCTCGCCGCCCGCACCGCGCTGCGCGCGGTCACCGCGCAGCCGTCCGCCGAGACGCTGCAGCGCACCAACTTCCGTGGCCGCACCGTCACCCTCGCCGGCGGGCCGGGAAAAGCCAATGCGAAAGATCAGCCGGCGAAAAATTCTC
>NZ_JBFANZ010000078.1:0-6818 GCF_040659735.1 Micromonospora sp. NPDC049679 | reverse complement strand
GGGGCGCGGGTGCCGCCCCCCCCCCCCCCCCCCGTCGCCGCTAACCCCCCCCACCACCCCCCCCGCGGCGCGGCCCCCCCGGCCCCCCCCCCCGCCCCCCGTTTCTGTCTCTGCCGACCGCGCACCCTGCGCACACCGGGCGGCGGCACCGAACGGGGACGCGACGGACTCGGACCCCGCTGGCCGAGTAGCCCGTAGGGGCTACCCGGCCAGCGTCGATCAGCGCACGTGGCGCCCGGTCGGGGTTAGCGGACCCGGCCGTAGCCGATGGGCGACATGACGTCGACGCTGGCGAGTTTCACGCTCTCGCCGAACGTCGGGGCATGGATTATCCTGCCGCCGCCGACGTAGAGCGCGACGTGTCCCATACCGCTGTAGAACACGAGGTCGCCGGGTTGCAGCGAGCCACGGCTGATGTGTGTCACGACGTTCCACTGCATGTCGGTGTTGTGTGGCAGGGACTTCCCGGCCGCGCGCCATGCCGCGAGGGTGAGCCCGGAGCAGTCGTAGCCGCCGGGACCTTCGGCGGCCCAGACGTACGGCTTGCCGATCGCGCCGTACGCGTAGCGCACCGCCGTGCCGGCCGATCCGGCGACGGAGGGGACGCGCCCCGTGTAGCCACCGCTGGTCGAGGTGGCGGAGCCGTAAACGGTCTTCCGCATCGCGTTCAGCTTGTCGAGCTCGGCTTCGATCTTCTTCTTGCGGTCGCCGAGCTCCTTGCCCTGCGCGTCCTGTCGGATCAGGGCGGCGTTGAGCCGGCTCTTCTCCGCGTCGTACCGCTGACGGCTCGCGGTG
The DNA here is from genome assembly GCF_040659735.1 of Micromonospora sp. NPDC049679. NCBI lineage: Bacteria > Bacillati > Actinomycetota > Actinomycetes > Micromonosporales > Micromonosporaceae > Micromonospora > Micromonospora sp. NPDC049679. Next base: position 6,023 of record NZ_JBFANZ010000078.1, on the reverse strand, counting down.
TACGCGGAAACCTGCTCCTGGCGGTCCCGGGCGAGTTGGTCCAGCGCGCCCAGCCGGGTGACGAAGCTGTCGCTCTCCGCGCCGCCGAGCAGGGCGCCGGCCGCGTTCAGGCCGCCGCTCTTGTACGCGGTGGACGCCATCTCGCCGAGCTCCGCGTGGGCCTTGCCGAGCTGCTGCTCGAGCGGGCCCATCTTCGCGGCGAGCGCGTCGGCCGCCGCCTTGGTCTTCTTCTTCTCCTCGTTGAGCCGGTTGTAGGACTCGACAACCTTCTCCAGCTCGACCGAGGACTTGTTGATCTGCTGCGTGAGCTCAGCGGCCGAGGGTTCAGCCAGAGCGCCCGTTGCGGGCACGACCATGCCGATCGAGAGACCGGTCAGGACGAGGGCGCGCAGCAGCATCCGTGAGGATGACAAAACAGACAAGACCCTTCTTCCCTTGGCCGCCTACCGGGTTAGCTGACGGATTCGGGCGGGAAAGGTCGCCCTACCGCGCGGACGCGGATTCACCCCAACGCACAAGGTGGGTCCCCGGTTCGCCATGTGCCCGCGACCCTAGCAGTAACTCTGCGTGGCGCTCAGGCGACGATTCGGCAGCGCCGGGCCGGCGTCACCGATTGGGATGACTGCCTACCGGACCAGCCTCTCCAACCTAGCCGGGCACGGCAGGGCGCGAAAGTGACTCCGGGGTGATCTGTGACAGACGGACTGATCGGTTGATTGTCGTTCTCACCCAACGTATGCATCTGAAGTCGAAGCGTCACCCTGTGCCGTCCGATGCGTTGTTGATCTTCGCGTCGGTGCGTCGCGGTCGGTCGGCGCGGCCGTTTGCCGCTTTCGTCGCTCTTCGCGCGTCCCACGAGATCAGCGCGCATGACAAAAGACAACGAAGGGCGCGAATGGGTGTCCAGGAGGCTTGCTGCGCCCTGCCAATCTGCCAGGTAGCAGATTGCACGGCTTCCGCTATCGAGCTTGCCCTTTGCACAATGGACACGAGCCGGAAGGACTCGCGGCAACGGCGCTCTTATGGAACAGGCGATCGGCACCTGGCTGCCACCAGGTGCCGATCTCAGAAACCGCCACACCAGCCCGCCTCACGAGCCGTTGGAGGCACACGTGCATGCTACCCGCGACAACCCGCGCCTACCAGGTACACAATCCGTTACCCCCGATGTCGTCGCGCCCCGGATACCCGTCCCGCTCTACCGTCAGCCCGGTATCTACATCACGCCCGAATGGTTCATCGTCGCCGGGCGCCGGTTTCCGGTCCGCGAACTGAGCAACCTGCAGACGGTCCGCGGATCCCAGGACCGGCTCACCGGCCGCGCGGTCGGCGCCACGGCCGTGGTGCTCGGCGCGATGGGAACCGCGCTCGGATTCCGTGGCATCAACCACCTCACTGCGGCGACCTACCTCGCGCTGGCCGCGGCCGCCTTCGTGCCAGGGGTGATGGCGTGGTTCGGTCATCGGGTGCGGCCGCGCTCCTACGAGCTCTGGGGGCAGTACCGCGGTTTGACGACGCTGCTCTACAGCAGCGACGAGGAACGGCAGTACGGCCAGGTGACCCGGGCTCTGGTGCGCGCGCAGGAGGCATCGCGGCTGGGCAGCCTGGCCGACCCGGTCGCCTCGACCCCCATCTGGGTGCCGAAGCGGCGATAGGCGGGCCGGGCGGGCGATCAGTCCGGCTCGCCCGCCATCCGGTCGAGGAGCGCGCTCGTCTCCCCGGGGCTCAGTGCCAGCCCGCACAGCCTTTCGAACTCCCCGCGATAGGCGTCGACCACGCCGGGTCGATCGACCACGTCCTCCGCGGCCGCGCTCTCCACGTACATCACGTCGGCGGCGTGCGCCTCCGCGAACTGCAGGATCGCGAACGGGCCGTGGTGATGGTTGACGCCGGTCGTGAAGGGGAGCACGTGGATCGTGATGTGTGGCTCTCTGGACAGGGAGAGCAGGTGGTGGAGCTGATCGCGCAGATCGTGCGGGCCGTCCGCGATCCGGCGCAGGACCGCCTCGTCGAGCACGGCGACGACCTGCGGCGGATCCGGTCGGCCGAGGACCTCACGCTGCCGACCGAGGCGTACGGCGGGTTGACCGCCCTCGCCGGTCCGCGTCGCACCCGCCGTCGCGTACGACTCGGTCTGGAAGAGGTTGGGCAGGCCCGTCGGATGAAAATAGAGAATCGACGACGTCTCCGCCTCCAGCCCGATGTACGCGGCGTAGGACGGTGGCAGGGTCGCCCGCAACGATGACCACCAGTGCCGCAGCCGGGAACGTCGGGCCAGCGCGACCAGTTCGTCGACGCGACGCTCGTCGGTGACGTCGTAGAGCCGCACCAGGGCGAGCACGTCGGTGGTGGAGATGCTCACCGTGCCGGCCTCGATCCGGATCATTTTCGACGGTGACCACTCCATCGCGGACGCGACCTGCTCCTGGGTGAGCCCCGCCGCGATCCGCGCCGCGCGGAGCCGGGCGCGCAGCCGACGCCGTCCGAGCGTGGGTCCCTGCACTGCGGACATGCCCCTCCTCTCAGGTCAGTCGAGCTCCCCCGCGATGCTCGCGATCAGGGCGAGTGATTGCGCCGGAGCGAGCGACTTCTCCTGCAGTCGGGGAAACATGACCTGGTAGGGCTTGACGGCCTCCGGGTTGTCGATCACGTCCTGCAGCATCGCGGCCTCCACGTAGACCACATCCGTGTCGTCGCGATCGGCGAACTCGAGGATGGTGAACGGAGCGGCGACCGCGTAGTCGGTAGCGGTGAACGGCAGTACCTGGATCGTGACGTTGGTGGCGCTCGCCATCGCCACCAGATGCCGCAACTGTTCGCGCAGGCACGCTGCACCGCCGGTCTGCCGGTGCAGCGTCGCCTCGTCGAGCACCACCTGGATCGTCGGCGGATCCGGTCGGCGGAGCACCTCTCGTTGACGTCGTAGGCGGATCTCCACGGCGATGTCGACGTCGCCGGGTCCGGCCTGTTCGGGCGGCGCGGCGGCGGCGAAGATGGCCCGGGCGTACGACTCGGTCTGCAACAGGCCGGGGATCCCCGCCGCCTGAAAGAAGCGCAGGGCGACCGCTTCCGCCTCCAGCCCGATCAGCGCCGCGTAGCTCGCCGGCAGGGAGTCCTTGTACGGCGCCCACCACGCGCGGCGCCGGGAGACCCGGGCGAGCTCGACGAGTTCGGCGACCTGACGTGGGTCGGTCATCCGGTAGTGGTGCAGCAGGGCCTTGACGTCGTTGGTCGAGATCGAGACGCTGCCCGCCTCGATGCGGATCAGTTTGGACAGCGACCAGTCCATCGCGGCGGCGACCTGTTCCTGCGTCATCCCCGCGGCGTCGCGGGCGCGGCGCAAGGCCGAGCGCAACCGCCGGCGGCCGACGGTCGGCCCCTGCACCGTCGTCATCGACGCACCCTCCGTGGACGACGCGATGGACCACCGCGTGGGGAAGTCGCTCCGGTCTTGCGCACCGCGAGCCGGCGGGCCGCCACCTGTGACCGTGCCAAGCTCGCCACGAGGGTACACCGGGTACGTTGCGCCTTCCGGCATGCGCCATCGGCCCCGGACCGGTCGTCTGCCCGGTCGGGCGACACCCTCAGGCGGGCGGGCCACCGCGCTTCACCGCCGACTGGAAGTGGCGCCAGGCATCCGCCGTGACCGTCAGCAGGGGCCCGTCCGGCTGGGCCGAATCGCGGATGTCGACGTGGTCGCCGTCCGGGCGCACCTCGACGCACGCCTGGGTGTCGCACCGGCTGCTCCGTCGCCATGGCCCCGGTCGATCCCGCATCTGCGCCCCTCCCGCCGGACACCACGCGCTCTCGGCACGCGGCGACCGGCCCGCTGTGTCGAATGTGCCACATCGGAGGTGTCGGGAGTAGACGGTGCGGCGTGAATGAAAGGGCGGACGGCGGCGGGAGGTCGGCGGCGCGTGCGCGGCGCGGTGAGCGCGGCGCGGATGAGGGTGGCGGCGTGTGCGGAGTCAGCCGGCCGTGAAGGTGCCGGTGCGCACGCCGGAGACGAAGCGCTGCCAGGCGGGCGCGGCGAAGCTGAGGTGATGGTCCGGGGACGCCGAGTCGCGGACCGCCGCCCGCCCATCGCCGAGGGCGATCTCGACACACTGGTGCGAGTCGCACCGGGTGCTCTTGCGCCACACCGTCGTGCCCCGGGCGTCGCTCTGGGCCATTGTGTTGCTCCTCGACAGCGAAGAAGGCGGGCGCCGCCGCTTGCGGTCGCCCGGTTTCGGGCGCACGAGTGCCGCGCCCGCATAACGTGATTTACGGCTTTAGCGCAAAACTGGCCGGATCGTGTCCGATACTGCCGCCCACGGTTGGTGTGACCACTTGGGCGCGCGGGAGAACATTAGCGAGGAGGGATTCCCCCGACAAGGCCCTCGCGGTGACAATACGGACGATGAGCCGACGTACTGGTACCCGCCCCGCCCCCCGCTGGATCCGTGCCGCCCACGCCACAGCGACCGTCCCACCACCGCTCGACGGGGCCTGGGCGCCCGTCGATCTCCGCCTCGACGAGGTCGAGCGGTTCCCGCTCCCGACCGGGGGCGCGCCCGAAGACGTCCTGGTCGACTCCGACGGCCGCCTCGTCGCCGGCGGCGTGGACGGCAGGCTCTGGCGCTGGGCCGGCGACGCCCGACCCGGCGACCGGCCGGAGCTGCTCGCGGAGACCGGGGGGCGTCCCCTCGGCATCGAGACGGACCCCCGCGACGGCAGCCTCGTCGTCTGTGATGCCGACCGCGGGCTGCTCCGGGTGACCGCCGACGGTGTCGTCACCGACCTCGCCGACACGGCCGCCGGCGCCCCGATCCGCTTCTGCAACAACGCCGCCGTCGCCGCCGACGGCACGGTCTACTTCACGGACAGCTCCGACCGCTACGGCATCGACACCTGGAAGCGGGACCTGCTCGAGCACCGCCCCAACGGGCGGCTGCTCCGCTACGACCCGCGCACCCGGCGCGTCGACGTGGTCACCCCCGGGCTCTACTTCCCGAACGGCGTCGCGCTCACCCCCGACGAGTCCGCGCTGGTGGTCGCGGAGACGAGCACCCACCGGCTGCTCCGGATCACGCTCGACGGCGCCGTCACCGGACTCGCCGACCTGCCCGCGTACCCGGACAACCTCTCGGCCGTCGGGGACGGCACCTACTGGGTGGCGCTGCCCAGCCCCCGACTGCCGATCGAGGAGCGGCTGCTGCCGTACCCCTTCGTCCGCCAGGTGGCGGCGCTCCTGCCCGACCTGCTGCAGCCGCAACCCCGCCGCTACGGCCTGGTCGCGCTGGTCGACGGCGCGGGCAAGGTGTTGCGGACGCTGCACGGGCCGAGCGGCACCTACCGGATGGTGACCGGGGTCCGCCAGGACGGCGAGCGGCTCTGGCTCGGGAGTCTGGTCGAGGACGGCGTCGCGCGGGTCAGCGTGTGACGGTCAGCTCGGGTCGCTCCACCGGCGCGCTCTCGCGCACCCAGCGGCTCACCACCCGTTCCGCGTAGAACGACACGAAGGGGACGGTGCCGGCGAGCATCACCAGTGCCATCCGCTTCAGCGGCCAGTTGGCCCGGCGTGCCAGGTCGAACGCGGCGACCAGGTAGACCATGTAGAGGAACCCGTGCGCCGGGCCCACGGTCTGCACGACGACCGGCTGGTCGAACAGGTACTTCAGGGGCATGCCGACCACGACGAGCAGGATCAGCACGACACCCACGACGTAGGCGATCAGGCGGTATCGGGTCAGGGCAGCGCCCACGGTGTTTCCGTCCTTCCTGCCCGGCTCAGCCGGGGTAGTCACCGGGCCGGGCGCCCGGATTCTCGTTCAGCCACGCGAGGTAGCGGTTGTATTCGGTCAGCTCGCTGTCACCGCCGTCATCGGCAGCGACCGAAACGCGGGTGCGCACCGGCCGGCGGATGCCGGCCGCCACCGGCTGGTCGAACTCCTCCGCCGGCGCTTCCCCGCCGCGCAGCGTGTGCCGCACCTCGCGGACCCAGACGAAGATGACGAACCCGGCGAAGACCGGCCACTCCACCG
>NZ_JBFANZ010000077.1:0-7131 GCF_040659735.1 Micromonospora sp. NPDC049679 | reverse complement strand
CCGGACTGACCGACGCCGAGGTGCTCGATCGGGTGAAGGTCCGGGTCACCACGCTCGGCAAGCACGGCGTGGAGATCACCGGTCGTGACATGGAGTGCCACTCCCGGCGTGACCGGCGCCGTCGCCGCGGCGGCGAGCGTCCCCGTGCCACCGGCCCGACCCGGCCCCGGCACCCCGCCGGCGACCGGGCGGGACGGGGGCGCGACCCCGGTCGCCCGGGCTGCCGCATCCGTTCACTCTGGACCATCGGCGGCGGCCAAGGCGGCCGTTCCGGTACGCCCGGCGGCCGCCGCGACCGCGGTCGGCGCGCCACCCACCGGTACCCGAGCCGACGCCGTACCGGATGCGGACGCGGCGCCGGGAGGGGCGGGTCGAGGCCTCTCCGCCGGTGTGACGGCGCTGCGTGGCGCGCGGTCGGAGCTGCGCAAGCAGATGCGTGAGCAGCGTCGATTGCGAACGCTCGCGCTCGTCATGGTCAGCCTGCTGATTCTGGGCGCCCTGCCGCTCTACTTCGGCATCCGTGCGGCCACCCGCGATCCGGTGTTCAACGCTCTCGACGGCCTGTCAGTGCCGGCGTGGGCCGCCGTGCAGACCGACGACAAGGTGAACGGCAGTCGCTGGTGCCTGATCGAGTGCCGGTTCCGTGAGCGGACGGCCGAGTCCGAGAAGGCGCCCGAAGAGACGGCCCAGGTCTACGAGAAGGCGCTGGCGGGGGCGGGGTGGCAGCCGTGGAAGGCGGCGCTCTGCCCGGGGCAGCCGGTGGAGGGGCATTACACCTGTTGGAAGCGGGACGAGCTCACTCTCGACCTGTGGGTGCGGCAGCCCTCATGCGTCGAGGACCCGTTGCGGCTGCGTCCCACGGTGGGGCCGACCGGGGCTCCGGCCACGCCCGCGCCCGGCGCCGAGGACCAGTGTGAGGGCGCGCTCGTGTCAGTGAAGGTGCGCAACGCCATTGACGACGACCGCATCAAGCCTCAGCCGAGCACCGGTCCCTCGTTCACCGGGGAGACTCCGGACCCCGTCTTCACCGATGATCCTCTTTCCGACCTGACACCGTCACCGTCGTGAGGCCGTCAGCCGTCACGGACGGTAGGGTCTGCACGTTGGCGCAGAGTGGGGCGTTTTTCGGTTGATGCGATATCGGGTGATGCGATATCAGCCGGAAGACGCGGCGCGGGTCGGGACAACGGCGATCGCGCACCCGAGACGGATCGGCTGAGGAGGACACGCGTGAACCCTGGACAGATCGCGGCTTTGGTGGCGGCGGGCGCATTTCTGATGCTGGTCATCGTGCTCGCCGTGCCCATTCTGCGGTTGCGGCACACGGTCGACGCGGCCACCCGGGCGATCAACGATCTCAACGAGCGCACCGGCCCGCTGCTGGTCAACGTCAACGCCACGGTGGACAACGTCAACACCGCACTGGGGCAGATGCACACCTCGCTCGACGGGGTGAACATCCAGCTTGCGAAGATCGACACGATGACCGGTCACGCCCAGAACGTCACCGCCAATGTCGCCAACCTGGTGACCGTGGTCTCCGCGGCCGCCGCCAGCCCCCTGGTCAAGGTCGCCGCGCTCGGCTACGGCGTGCGTCGGGCCGCGTCCGCGCGGCGCCACGCCGACGAGGAACGCCAGGTGCGCGACACCCTGAAGCAGCAGCGCCGCGCGGCACGCCGGGCCGGGCGCTGATCCTGCCGCGTGCCGCGGCACATGCCGGTGCGAGGACGACGAAGTAGGTACGGCCAAGGATGAGGATGTAGCCATGAAGCGATTGCTGTGGTTGGGCGTCGGGCTCGCCGTCGGGGCTCTCGTGGTGCGCAAGGTGACCCAGAAGGCCCACTCCTACACGCCGGCGGGCATGGCGGCGTCGCTGTCGGAATCCGCTGGCGGCCTTGTGGAGTCGGTGCGTAGCTTCGTCGACGACGTGCGCGACGGCATGGCGGAGCGCGAGCAGGAGATCCACGCCGCGTTCGCCGAGGGTGTGGCGTTCGACCAGCACGACGCGGAGCCGGGACAGGACCCGCGCTCCGGTGAGCAGGGGATCAATCCCCAGAAAGGCGTTCGATGAAGACGGCGGAGATCAAGCGACGGTTCCTCGCGCATTTCGAGGCCAACGGTCACACGATCGTGCCGTCCGCGCCGCTGCCGGCGATCGACGACCCCAATCTGCTCTTCATCAACGCCGGCATGGTGCAGTTCGTGCCCTATTTCCTCGGGCAGCAGGCGCCGCCGTACACGCGGGCGGCGAGCGTGCAGAAATGCATCCGCACGCCGGACATCGACGAGGTGGGGAAGACATCCCGCCACGGCACGTTCTTCCAGATGAACGGCAACTTCTCCTTCGGTGACTATTTCAAGCAGGGCGCGATCAGCCTCGCCTGGGACCTGGTCACGAAGTCGGTCGCCGACGGTGGCTTCGGGCTCGATCCGGAACGGATCTGGCCGACGGTCTACCTCGACGACGACGAGGCCTTCGACATCTGGCACAAGCAGGTCGGGGTGCCGGTCGAGCGGATCGTGCGCCGGGGCAAGGCGGACAACTTCTGGTCGATGGGAATCCCCGGCCCGTGCGGCCCCTGCTCCGAGATCTTCATCGACCGCGGGCCGGAATACGGCCGCGAGGGCGGGCCGGAGGTCGACGAGGACCGCTACATGGAGTTCTGGAACCTCGTCTTCATGCAGTTCGAGCGGGGTCCGGGCACCGGCAAGGAGGACTACCCGATCCTGGGGGAGCTGCCGGCCAAGAACATCGACACCGGCATGGGCCTGGAGCGGATGGCCTCGATCCTGCAGGGGGTCGACAACCTCTACGAGATCGACGAGGTCCGTCCGATCCTGGACCGGGCGGCCGAGCTGACCGGCAAGCGCTACGGCGCGCAGTCCAGCCAGATCGCGTCACAGTCGCACCCGGACGACGTACGTCTGCGGGTGATCGCCGACCACGTGCGCACCTCGCTGATGCTGATCGGCGACGGGGTGACGCCGGCCAACGAGGGGCGCGGCTACGTGCTGCGTCGCATCATGCGCCGGGCGATCCGTGCGATGCGGCTGCTGGGCTGGCAGGAACGGGCGATGCCCGAGCTGCTGCCGGTGGCGCGGGACTGCATGGCGCCGTCCTACCCGGAGCTCGCCACCGACTTCGACCGGATCTCCCAGTACGCGTACGCCGAGGAGGACGCGTTCCTCTCCACGCTGCGGGCGGGCACCACCATCCTCGACACCGCGGTGGCCGAGACCAAGGCGGCCGGCGGCGCGAAGCTCTCCGGTGACAAGGCGTTCCAGCTGCACGACACGTACGGCTTCCCGATCGATCTGACGCTGGAGATCGCGGCCGAGCAGGGCCTGCAGGTGGACCAGGACGGTTTCCGTCGGCTGATGGCGGACCAGCGGTCCCGGGCCAAGGCGGACGCGCAGGCCCGTAAGACCGGTCACGTGGACCTCTCCGCCTACCGCTCGGCACTGGAGTTGGGTGGCCCGGTGCAGTTCACCGGCTATTCCGAGGTGGCCCGCGAGTCGACGGTACGGGCGCTGCTCGGTGACGGCGGCGCGCCCCTGGCGGTGGCGGGGGAGGGCGAGGTGGTCGAGCTGGTGCTCGACGCGACGCCGTTCTACGCCGAAGGTGGTGGGCAGCAGCCCGACGTCGGCCGGGTCACCGTCGGCGAGGGGCTGGTGGAGGTCTTCGACGTCCAGCAGCCGGTGCCGGGGCTGATCGTGCACAAGGCCCGGGTCGTGCGGGGCGAGGTGCGCACCGGCGAGGCCGGGTTCGCCGAGATCGACGTGACGCGGCGCCGGGCGATCTCCCGTTCGCACACCGCGACCCACCTTGTGCACCAGACGATGCGCAACTTCCTCGGTGAGTCGGCGACGCAGGCCGGGTCGCTCAACGCGCCGGGGCGGCTGCGCTTCGACTTCAACACCCCCGGCGCCGTGTCGGCGGGCGTGCTGCGGGACGTGGAGCAGCAGGTCAACGAGGTGCTCCTCAGTGACCTGGAGGTGCACGCCTTCATCACCTCGCAGGAGGAGGCGCGCCGGCTGGGCGCGATGGCGCTCTTCGGTGAGAAGTACGGCGAAGAGGTGCGGGTCGTCGAGGTCGGCGACTACGCCCGTGAGCTGTGCGGTGGCACGCACGTGGCCCGGTCGGGACAGCTGGGCCTGGTGAAGATCCTCTCCGAGTCGTCGATCGGCTCCGGGGTGCGCCGGGTCGAGGCGCTGGTCGGCATCGACGCGTTCAGCTTCCTCGCGAAGGAACATCTGCTGGTCTCGCGGCTCGCCGAGATCTACCGGGTCCCCACGGAGCAGGTCGGGGAGCGCGTGGAGCAGACGATCACGCAGTTGCGCGACGCGGAGAAGGAGCTGGAGAAGCTCCGGGCTCAGCTCGTGCTCGGCGGGGCCGGGGCACTCGCAGGCCAGGCCAAGGATGTCCGCGGTGTGGCCTACGTGGGCACGGAGGCGCCCGAGGGCGCGGCGGGCAACGACGTGCGGACGCTGGCCCAGGAGATCCGGGGCAGGATCGATCCGGCGCGCCCGGCGGTGGTCGCGGTGTCTGCCCGTTCGGGCGGCAAGGCGTCGCTGGTGGTCGCGGTCAATGCGGCGGCGAAGGGGCGGGGCATCTCCGCGGCCGACCTGGTCAAGGGGGCGCTCTCCGGTCGCGGGGGCGGCAATGCCGACCTGGCGCAGGGTGGCGGCCTGCCGGCGGCGGAGGCGTCCAATCTGCTGGCCGCGGTGGAGAAGGCCGTCGCCGAGGCGGCGTGAGCGCGTCAAGAAATTCCTGTTGATCAAGGGCTTGCCGGCGGTGGTCTCCGTACCACTGAGGGCAGGCCCTTGATCGCAGACGGCGTTGTCCCGGGGGAGGGTGCGGTGTGAGTGGTTTTGTACGTGGAGTTCGGCTCGGCGTCGACGTCGGCAAGGTCCGCGTCGGCGTGGCCATCTGCGACCCGGACGGGATCCTGGCCAGTCCGCTGGTGACGCTCGCCCGTGATCTCGTCACGGAGGGCGACACGGTCCCCACGGACATCGCCGAGCTTGCGCGTCTGGTGGAGCAGCATGAGGCGATCGAGGTGGTCGTCGGTCTGCCGGTGAACCTCGCCGGCGCCCACGGCCCCGCCGCCCAGCACGTCACCGCCTATGCGCAGAAGCTGGCTCCGACGATCGCGCCGGCCCCCGTCCTACTCGCCGACGAGAGGATGTCGACCGTGGTCGCAACCCGTAGGCTGGCGGAGCGTGGCGTAAGGGGAAAGCGCCAACGCGCGGTGGTCGACCAGGCGGCCGCGGTGGAGATCCTGCAGAGCTGGCTGGATGCGCAGCGGAGGCGGATGTGATGATCGACGAGCTGGAGCTCGCGTTTGACGAGCGCACGGAGAAGGGGCGGCACCGGCGCGGCTTCCGCAAGAAGCAGGCCCGCCGTGAGGCCGGCGGCGGGCGCGGCAAGACGATCGCCGCGCTGCTGGTGACGTTCCTTCTGCTCGGTGCGCTCGGCGGCGGGGTCTGGTACGGCTTCGACCGAGTCCAGGGGATCTTCGGCGCTCCGGACTACTCCGGCAGCGGCGCCGGCGAGGTGGTCATCCAGATCAAGCAGGGCGAGTCGCTGACCGAGGTGGGTAACACCCTGGTCCGGCAGGGCGTGGTGAAGAGCGCCGCGGCGTTCGTCGACGCCGCGAACGCCGACGTGCGGAGCACGAACATCCAGCCCGGCTCCTACAAGCTGCGCAAGGAGATGAGTGCCGAGAGTGCGCTCGGCCTGCTGCTCGATGTGACCAGCAAGGTCTCCAACAAGTTCACCATCCCCGAGGGGCGCACCGCCAAGCAGACCTACAAGCTGCTGGAGACGGCCACCAAGATCCCGGCGAAGGAGTTCGAGGCGGCGGCGAAGGATCCGATCGCGCTCGGCATCCCCGACTGGTGGTTCAAGCGCAACGACGGCAAGAAGAGCGTGGTCTCGATCGAGGGGTTCCTCTTCCCCGACACCTATGACCTCGAACCGAACATGACCGCGGCGGAGATCATCAAGAAGATGGTCACGGGTTTCCTTAACGTCGCCGGCGAGTTGAAGTTCGCCGAGCGGGTGGAGAAGGAGCGGGGCGGGGTCAGCCCGTACGAGGCGCTGATCGTCGCGTCGCTGGCCCAGGCCGAGGCGGGCAACAAGGACGACCTCGGGAAGGTTGCCCGGGTCGCCTACAACCGCGTCTACAGCGATACCTTCCCGTGTTCCTGTCTGGAGATGGACGTCACGGTCAACTACTGGCTGGAGGTCAGCGGCAAGCCGACCAAGGCGTCCAAGGACATGACGATCAGTGAGCTCAACGACCCGAAGAACCCGTACAACCGCAAGCTCAAGGGGATGGTCCCGACCCCGATCAACAACCCGGGGAAGGAAGCGCTGCAGGGGGCGGTGGACCCGCCGGCCGGCAAGTGGCTGTACTTCGTGGCCATCGACAAGCAGGGGCACTCGGCCTTCGCCGAGACCTACGCAGAGCACGAGCGCAACGAGGCGAAATCCCGGGAGGCCGGGATCATCTGACGACGAACAAGCCCCCGGCTGACTGCGGCAGCCGGGGGCTTGTTGAAGTTTCGACCGGAGGTCTACGCGGGGTGCGACCCGGGAGAGAGTTGTCAGGGCTGATAGCGACTACGCTACCTACGGTGCGCGGTCCTGAACCATTGCAGAGGGTGGCCGCGGTGGTCGGCCGCCCCATCGCTCACTCGCTTTCACCGGTGATCCACAACGCCGGCTACGCGGCGGCGGGCCTGACCGACTGGTCGTACACGGCGCTCGAGTGCGGTGCGGAGGAGCTGCCCGCTCTGGTTGGCGGGCTGGGCCCCGAGTGGGCCGGGCTGTCGGTCACCATGCCCGGTAAGGAGGCCGCGCTCGCCGTGGCCGATGAGGTCGCGCCGGTCGCGACCGCGGTCCGCGCGGCCAACACGCTCGTACGCCGCGCCGACGGCTCGTGGTACGCCGACAACACTGACGTCCCGGGCATGGTGACCGTGCTGCGGGCGGCGGGGGTCGCCGACGGCGCGGTGGTGACCGTGCTCGGCCACGGCGAAAGAGCTCGACAGCCAGTACCGCACGGCGTTGACCGTCTCCCTGACGGTGCTCGGAGTCGCCGTAGCGGCGGGCCTCCTGCTCGC
>NZ_JBFANZ010000076.1:0-7133 GCF_040659735.1 Micromonospora sp. NPDC049679 | reverse complement strand
GAAGCGGGTCGCGTCCGCGCCGAACCGCTCGATCCAGTCCAGCGGGTCGACCACGTTCCCGAACGACTTGGCGAGTCGGCCTGGCTGAACGCCAGCCGCCCCCACGGGAACCCGCCGAACGGCGTACGGTCGCGCAGCGCCTCCTGCGCCACCCACAGCAGTCCGGTCACCGCCGGCCACGACCAGCGCGCCCGGTCGACCAGCGGGCTGACGAACGCCGCGAGCGCGCCGAGCAGCGCCAGGTAGCCGGCCTGCAGCGCGGAGAGCAACAGCCACGGCAGGTTGCCGGTGTGCAGATTCGTCCAGCTCAGCAGCGGGACGAAGAACATCAGCCCGGTGAGCGACCCGAGCCCGGCGCCGGCACGGAGCCGGCGACGGTGGGTCGCGATGGCCAACAGGGCCACCCCGACCGGCGCCAACCACCACAGCCCGTACGGCGGGAACGACGCCAGCAGCGCGACCCCGGCGGCGAGCGCGGCGACCAGGCTCGCGGCCAGCGGCAGCGGCCCGCCGGCGCGGGGGTGGGCCGGGACGGGTCCGTCGGGGGACGCGACCACGCCCTCGGCGGTCCTCACGATCGTCACTTGCGCCTCACCACCGCCCCGAGGTCGTCGGCGGCCCCGACGACGATGTACCCGCCGAAGGCTACCGGCCACGGCGACGTGCGGCCCAGAGGCGGCCGGGCGCCGGGGCGGGAACGGAAATCGGGGCGCGACCAGTTGGCCGCGCCCCGTGCTCCCAGGCCCTTCCCGGCCGGTGCGGCAGCGTGGTCCGACACGACCTTCGGACCGACCGGGCGAGAACTGGCTGTTCCCGTCAGGCCGTTGTCTACTGGCCGTGCGTACCCCACTGCCCTGCACCGGAAGCCGCGGCCGGTTCGCGCCGCCCCGCCGACCCCCGCCCGCTGGACCTGGCCGGCGAAGGATTTCGATGACCACCGGGTGGGCACCGACCTTCATTGCGACAAAATCTGTCGCTCGGCCAGCGGGCGAAGGGACGAAGCGAACAACAGCCGCTTCCCGTAGTAGGACTCAAAGACGGTACGTGGTGAACCCCCACCACTGTCAACCACCGCACCGGAGTTGACCTTCACCCCGGCGTGTCACACACGGGGTTGTTGAGCAATTACGGTGAGTTTTCACCCGATCGGATGTACCGGCCCAGCAGCCCGACGGCCGCGTCGGGGTGCTCGCCGGCCAGCAACCCGGCCGCCGCGAGCACGTACGCCGTATCGATGACGGTGCTGGCCGCGCGCGGCAGCGGCCAACCGCCGGCGTGGTCGCTCAGCGCCGCGCCGAGCACCGCGAGCGCCTCGACCGCCGGCGCGTGCCGCAGCACGCCTCCCGACCCGATCACCAGCCGCACGTCGCGCAGGTCCCGGCCGCCCCCCGACCCGCCCGGCTCGGCGCGGGCGTGCCGCCGCAGCGCCACCGTGGCGGCGAGCCCGCCGATCCGCCGGTCCAGCGCGCGTTGCGCCTCGTCGGCGGGGACGAAACCCGGGTCGGCCGCCCGCGCCGCCGCGGCGGCCATGAGCGGCGTCTCCTCCCCGGCGGCGAGCAGCCGTTCCGCCGCGGCGGCCCGCACCACCCCCGGCGCGCTCCACCGCATGCCCAGGTCACCCTCGACCGTCCGGGACCGCCACAGCACCCCGGCCACCTCGGCGCTCGGGCCGCCACCGCGCTCGTCGGGGGTCAGCACCGAGTAGACGTCGGTGGTCGCTCCGCCGATGTCGACCACCACGAGATCGCCGGTGCCGGTGTCGGCGAGCAGTTCGACCCCGCTGAGCACCGCGTCCGGGGTGGCCGCCCGCACCAGGCCGGCGAAGCGTCGCCCGCGCGAGAGCCGCTTGCCGCCGATGACGTGCCGCAGGAACACCTCGCGGATCGCCGTACGCGCCGGTCGCGGATCCAGCACGCCGATGCGGGGCAGCACGTTGCCGGCGGCCGTGACGGGCACGCCGCCGCCGTGCAGCACCGCGCACACCTCGTCGCGGGCGTCTCCGTTGCCCGCCACCACGACCGGGACCCGGAAGCGGGCGCGGGCCAGCCGGGTCGCGTTGTGCAGCAGCACCTCGGCGTCCCCGCCGTCGGTGCCGCCCACCAGCAGCACCACATCGGGGCGGGCGGCGCGTAGCGCGGCTAATCCCGACCCGTCGAGCCGCCCCGCCGCCACGTGCACCACCCGGGCCCCGGCCGACAGGCCGACGCGCTCGCCGGCGCGCGCGGTGACGAGCTGCTCGTAGCCGACGACCGCGAGCCGCAGCCCACCGCCCGCCGACGAGCAGACGTACCAGGGGACGTCCCCGCCACCGTCCAGACCGGCGGTGGCGGCCGCGACGGCGGCGTCCAGGCCGTGCAGCACGTCCGAGCCGACCGTCGTGGGGCGCGCCGCGGTCGCCAGCAGCGCGCCGCCGGCCAACTCCACCACCGCGACCTTCGTGTACGTCGAGCCGACGTCCGCGATCACCGCGTAGGTCACGCGGTGATGCCCGGTCCCGCCGCCCCGCCCGGCGGCACCACCACCGTGCCGGTCGCGGTGACCGCCACGACCGGCGGGTCGAGCACCGCCGCCGCGGATTCGCCGGTCTCCGGCTTTCCCCGGCACACCACCACGCAGCGGAAGTCGATGGTTCGGCTGCGGGTGCCGATCCGGACCAGCGTCGCGGTCACCTCGACGACGTCACCGGCGCGGACCGGGGCCCGGAACTGCACGTCCGAGTAGGAGGCGAAGAGCCCCTCGTCGCCGTCGGTGCGGATGCACAGCTCGGTCGCCACGTCGCCGAAGAGCCCCAGCGCGTACGCCCCGTCGACCAGGTTGCCGGCGTAGTGGGCGTGCGCGTACGGCACATACCGCCGGTGGGTGACCGTCAAACCCTCGTGGCTCATACCGCCGCCTCCGCCTTCTTGGTGATCAACTCGTGGACCAGGTAACTCGCCACCTCACGGGGGGTCGTGCCGCGCCCGAAGATGCGGTCCACGCCCAGCTCGGAGGTCATCAGCTCGTCGAAGCGGGGCCCGCCGACGATCAGCAGCGGCCGCTTGGCGGCCGGGAGCGCCTCACGGAACGCCGCCGACATCTCCCGGGTGTTCTGCAGGTGCGCGTCGCGCTGCGTCACCACCTGCGAGACCAGCACCGCGTCGGCCTTCTCCGCCCGGGCCGCCTCGACCAACTCGGGGACGCTGACCTGGGCGCCGAGATTGGTGACCTTCAGTTCCCGGTAGTACTCCAGGCCCTTTTCGCCGGCGATGCCCTTGACGTTGAGGATCGCGTCGATGCCGACGGTGTGCGCGTCGGTGCCGATGCACGCCCCCACCACGGAGAGCTTGCGCCGCATCCGCTGCTTGACCAGCGTGTTGACCTCCTTCGCGGTCAGCAGCGGAAAGTCGCGCTCCACGACCTGTACGGCGGAGAGGTCCACGAGGTGGGTGACCCGGCCGTAGACGACGAAGAAGGTGAACCCGTCACCCATCTGCTGGGCGTGGACCAGCATCGCCGCGTCCATGCCCATCTTCGCGGCCAGTTGCAGCGCCGCCCCCTCGGCCCGCTTGTCGTGCGCCACCGGCAGCGTGAACGACATCTGCACCATGCCGTCACCGGTGGTGTCCCCGTACGGACGAACGACCGTCCCGGTCATGAGGTGGCCTCCAGGATCTCGGTCGCCGGGTTGTAGTAGCGGTCCTCGTGTCGGGCGACCCCGTCGAGGCCCTTGCCCCGGTCCGCCGGGCGCTTCATGATGCCGAACGTGCCGTCGGCGATCGCGGTGAGCAGCGTGTCGTCGCCGATGCGCGCCAACAGCTCCACCGCCTCGCCCAGCACCCGGTGCGCCCGCTGCTGGATGAACCCGCCCGGCGCCGGCACGAAATCCTCGTGCAGCCCACCGGCGGCGCCCAGCACGTAGCGCACGTTCTGCAGCGCGATGTCGCGGTCCGACAGCCACGGCGTCACCACGGCCTCGGTCATCATGCCGACCAGCAGGATGCCCTGCCCGGTCATGGCGCCCACCAGGTTGAAGAACCCGTCGAGCAGGTTGCCGCGGAACACGTCACCGGTCATGTGCTTGGTCGGCGGCATCCACTTCAACGGCGCGTCCGGGAACAGCTCCCGGGCCAGCAGCGCGTGCGCCAGCTCCAACCGGAACGACTCCGGCAGATCCGGGTTGATCTCGAACGCGTGCCCCAGCCCCAACTGCCAGTCCGCCAGCCCCGCCTCATGGGCGAAGTACTCGTTGAGCAGTTGCGACACCGTCACCGTGTGCGCCGCGTCGACCGCGTCGGCGGTGGTCAGGTAGTTGTCCTCGCCGGTGTTGATGA
This sequence comes from Micromonospora sp. NPDC049679, assembly GCF_040659735.1. Classification (NCBI taxonomy): domain Bacteria; kingdom Bacillati; phylum Actinomycetota; class Actinomycetes; order Micromonosporales; family Micromonosporaceae; genus Micromonospora; species Micromonospora sp. NPDC049679. Next base: position 2,823 of record NZ_JBFANZ010000076.1, on the reverse strand, counting down.
TGATGCCGGCCCGCGCGTGCACCTGCCGGGAGAACCGCTGGTCGACGAAGGTGCGGATCGGGTTGATGTCGCGGAACAGGATGCCGTACATCGAGTCGTTGAGCATCATGTCCAGCCGCTCCATGCCGGCGAGCGCCGCCATCTCCGGCATGCACAACCCGCTGGCGTAGTTCGTCAACCGGACATACCGACCGAGCTCCCGTGACGACTCGTCCAGCGCCGCCCGCATCAACCGGAAGTTCTCCTGCGTGGCGTACGTGCCCGCGAACCCCTCCCGGGTCGGCCCCTCCGGCACGTAGTCCAGCAGCGACTGCCCCGTCGACCGGATCACCGCGATCACGTCCGCGCCGGCCCGCGCCGCCGCCTGCGCCTGCGGAATGTCCTCGTAGATGTCCCCGGTCGCCACGATCAGGTAGATCCACGGCCGCTGCTTCGGGTCGCCGTGGCGGCGGATCAGCCGCTCGCGCTCCGCGCGCCGCTGGTCGATGCGCTTGATGCCCGTCGCGGTCGCCCGCCGCGCCGAGCGCCGGGCCGCGGTGGCGTCCCGACCCGACGGTACGGCGAACCGCACCGACCCCGCCGCCGCCTTCTGCGCCAGCAACGTCAGATCGCCCACACCCTCACGAGCCAGCGCGTCGAAGACCGGCAACGCCACCCCGTGACCCAACCCCACGTCGCCGACGACCGCGTCGACGAGCCGGTTCACCCACGGAATCCCATCGGGGTCGGCCCCGGTCACCCCGGCCAGCCGCAGCACCGCCCGCTCCACCGACACCGTCGTGTGGCTACGCGCCAACTCGACCACCGGCTGACCGGCACGGCGCGCCAACTCCCGGGCCCGCCGCACCAGCGCCGCGTCCAGATCCAGCTTTTCGCTCACAGTTCCACCGGCCACGTCGTCACCCCGCCGCGCTCGCTCACGCAACACCTTCCTGATAGATCACACTGCCGCGCAGCACCGTGCGCCGGCACACCGGCAACGGCGTCGGATCCTGCGGACCCCGCTCCTCGGGCTGCTCCGACAGCAGCACCGGCAGGCCGTTCACCACGCCCGCCGGCGCGTCCCAGACCGCGAACGTCGCCGCCGCCCCCGGCGCCAGCGCGCCCTCGCCGTCGAGATGCACCGCGCGCCAACCACCCCGGCTGTGCGCCGCGAACGCCGCCCGCCCGCTCATCCGCTGCACCGGGTTGAAATGCCACATCGCCGCCCGCACCGAGCCCCACGGATCCAGCGGCGTCACCGGCGAATCCGACCCGAACGCCAACGGCACCCCGATCGCGTGCAACGCGCCCATCGGGTTCGACTCCAACGACCGGTCCACCCCCAGCCGCTGCGCGTACATCTGCCCGTCGCCGCCCCACAGCCGGTCGAACGCCGGCTGCATGCTCGCCACGATCCCGTACTCGACGAACCCGGCGATCAGCCGCTTACTCATAATCTCGGCGTGCTCCACCCGGTGCCGTGCCGCCCGCAGCCGATCCACGCCCAGCACCTCGGCCGCCGCCGCGAACCCGCTCAGCACCGTGTCGATCGCCGCGTCACCGATCGCGTGGAACCCACCCTGCATGCCGTGCTCGGCGCAGTCCAGCAGATGGTCGCGGACCTGTTCGGCGGTGACGTACCCGTGTCCGCAGCCCTCGCCGTCGAGATATCCGGAGGACAGGTGCGCGGTCCGCGAGCCCAGTGCGCCGTCGGCGTACAGGTCACCGCCGGCGCCGACCGCACCCAGGTCACGGGCCTTCGCCGCGCCCAGCAGCTCACCCCAGTAGCCGTACACCTCCGGCAGCCCGTCCCCGGACATCGCCAGCAGCCCGGTGAAGTCGTTCTCGTCCGACGTGCCCGGCCCGCCGCACTCGTGCACCGCGGCGATCCCCAGCGCCGCCGCCCGGCGCAGCGCCGCGCGCTGGAAATCCGCCCGCTGCCGCGCCGTGATCGAACCGAGCGCCACCTCCCGCACCACGTGGTGCGCGTCGCGGCGCAGCCAGCCCGACGGGTCGTAGCCGGCGACGCCCACCACGTGCGGCACCGCCGCGAGCAGGGCTGCGGAACACAACGCCGAGTGGATCGACGCCTGCGACAGGTAGACCCGCCGTCCCCCCGCCGCCCGGTCAAGCTCCGCCGCGTCCGGTGGCCGTTGATCGACCCACCCCGACTCGTCCCAGCCGTGCCCCAGCAGCACCGCGTCCGTCGGCAGCGCGGCCGCGAACGCCGCCACCGCGTCGAGCACCTCGACCGCCGACCGGGTCGCCGACAGATCTAATCCGGACAATGACCGTCCGGTATCGGTGGCGTGCACATGCGCGTCCACGAACGCCGGCGTCACCAGCGCCCCGTCCAGCTCGATCACCTCATCGGCGCGCGGCGCGTCCGCGTCCGGCCCGAGCCAGGCGATCCGCCCGTCGCGCACCAGCAGCGCCGTGGCCCGGGGGTCGCCCGGACAGAAGAGGCGGCCGCCGCGGTAGAGAACAGAGGGGTTCGTCATGGGCTCAGTCTGCCGCCAGGCGCGCCTCGAACAACCGCCGCACCGCAGGCTCGCCGCGCAGCAACTCCAGCGCGTAGTCCGCGTGCCCCGGCACGTAACCGTTGCCGACCAGCATTGTCACGTCCGCCGCGAGCCCTTCGGCGCCCAGCGCCGCAGCGGCGAAGCTCGTCGCCATCGAGAAGAAGATCACGGTGCCGCCCTCGGCGGTCGACAGGATCGCCCCGTGCTCGCACCCGGGCACGTCGACGCAGACCACCGTCACGTCCGCCGGCGCGCCGAGCGCCTCCGTCACCGCCGTGGCGAGCGCCACCGGGTCGCGGGCGTCGGCGAGCGCCACCTC
>NZ_JBFANZ010000075.1:0-9168 GCF_040659735.1 Micromonospora sp. NPDC049679 | reverse complement strand
CGAGGACACGCCCCTCGTGCTCGAGCCGTACGCACGCGTGGCTGTACTTCGTGATCATCATGGCTTGAACCTACGCGATCTCGGGCCCGTCGACGCTCGCGGCGCCGCCGGCTCCCGCGACACACCGGCAGGAGCCCGCGGCCAACCGGCCGGTCTCCGCGCCGCCGCCCCCGCCGCCGGGCATGATGCCGATCCTGCCGGTCCAACGCACGACCGTGCCGCCCGCCGACGCCGGCGAGCCGTTCCGGGCGACGCTGACCACCGCGGCGATCAACACCGCCCGGGCCGAACGTCAGCGCCCCACGCCGATCACGCCCCGCCCCAACACCAAGGGTGATCCCGCGCCGTCGTCGCAGGGTTTCGGCGCGACGGACCTGACCGTGCCGGTGCCCACCCCGCGGCCGACCGCCGCCACCGACACCGCGCCGCCCGGCTCCCGCTCCCGGTGGCCACTGGTGGCGTCCACTGACGACCGCGCCAACGGCAGTGCGCAGGACGACCCTTACCCGCTGCGCGACCTGCCGGCCCCCGCTCTCGATGCCACCGGGGAAACCCCAGTAAGCGATCGCGTGACGCCGCCGTGGCTCGCCGACGACCTGCCCCAGGAGCCGCCGGCGCTGCGGCTCGTCGAGCCGCCGCCGCTGGCCGACCGCGCGCTGCGCGACGACGTGTCGCCGCGCGAGACCGGGCATCTCGACACCCCACCGCTGCGGCTGGTGGACGCCGAGGCGCTCGAGAGTGGACGGTCGGCCCGCTCCCGGCTGGTGGACGCCGAGGCACTCGACGGTGGACGGTCGGCCCGCTCCCGGCTGGTGGACGCCGAGGCACTCGACGGTGGACGATCGACCCGGTCCCGGCAGGCGACCGTCGAAGAGCCGGCGGCCCCGCCGATCCCGGACGAGGGCGACGGAGATCTGCTGATCTTCGCGGCCGCTCGGTCGGCGTGGTTCGTCGGTCATCCGGAAGAAGAGGCCGAGGTCGACTGGGCCACGTCGGCCGACACCGGCTGGCGGGCCGCGGAGCAGGCGGCGACGCCGTCGGTTGCCACCGAAACCCGTGCCGGACTGCCGAAGCGGGTCCCCCAGGCCAACCTCGTGCCGGGTTCGCCGCTCCGGGACGAGCGGCCGCTGCGCATCATCCGCGACGCGGCGAGCATCGCCGCGCACACCACGGGCTACTTTCGGGGCTGGCGTCGCGGACAGGCGATCGGCGGTTACGCGGTCGGCGGCCGCCCCGGTCGGGAGTCGGCCGGCGGCTGGGACTTCAGCCGTGACCAGACCGGACGCGACGAGAGCCGGGAGTTCGAATACCGGTCCGCCGGATACCGCACCTGATCCTGATCACCCTACGGTCCGGTCGACGACGTCGGCCGGACCGTAGCTTTTTCCGTGCCGGCCAGAGTTCCGGTCATGACTCACAGCGCCCCGTCAACAGCGCGTCGCCGGGGGCTTCAGCGGACCGGGGGCCGTTGCGCGGGGCCAGGACGTGCGCCGGCCGGAGCGCGCGCCTCCAGGTGTCGTACGGCCGACGGCCGAGGCCATCGCCCATCGGCGCCGCCCCACCGGGCGCGACGGCATCCACGGCCGACAGTCGACATCATGCTGTGGCCAGCTCGTACGGGCAGGCAGGCGTCCCGGGACCGCAAGTGACAGCCGCGCCACGGTTCGACCCGGGCGACGGGCCGCAGACACAGCTAGCCGGCGGCGCTCACGTGTGGGCACCGCCGGCTATGGGGATGGCAGTCAGGCTGGCGTTACGGCGCGCGAACGCCGCATGGTCAGCACGTACTCCACCAGTGAAATCAGCACGTGCTTCGTCGACTCGCGGTTACGCGCGTCGCAGGCCACGACCGGCACGTCGCTGGAGATCGCCAGCGCGTCCCGCACGTCCTGCGGATCGTGGTACTGCATACCGTCGAAGCAGTTGATCGCCACGAGGTAGGGCAGTCGACGATGTTCAAAGAAGTCGATCGCGGCGAAGCAGTCGGCCAGTCGTCGGGTGTCGACGAGCACCACTGCGCCGATCGCGCCTCGCACCAGTTCGTCCCACATGAACCAGAAACGCGTCTGGCCCGGGGTGCCGAACAGGTAGAGGATCAGATCTCGGTCGATCGAGATACGACCGAAGTCCATCGCGACCGTGGTGGTCGTCTTTCCCGGCACCTGTCGCGTGTCATCGACGCCCACGCCAGCCGACGTCATGATCGCCTCGGTGGTCAGCGGCGTGATCTCCGAGACCGAGCCGACCAGCGTCGTTTTACCGACGCCGAACCCACCGGCGATGACGATCTTCGCCGATGTCACGCGCCCGGCCATCGGGCGGTGCGACATGTCAGAGCCTGCGAAGTCCACTCAGCACCCTCTCCAGCAGTTCAGTGCCCACCGCGTCATTCGTGTCTTCCAAAGAAGTCGGCTCGTACACCGCGACAAGGCCTTCTGTGGCCATGTCGGCGATGAGAACCCGGGCCACTCCGAGGGGAAGCTGCAACCGCGCCGCGATTTCTGCGAGCGACTGCAACCGGCCATCACACAGCGCGGCAATGTATTGGTGCTCCCGGCCGCCGCCGCCCTTGCCGCCTCCGGCGGACCGACCGCGCACCGTCGTCTCGACGAGCGCTTCGAGAGCGATCTCCAGCCTCGGCCGGGTCCGACCACGGGTGACGGCGTACGGCCTGACGAGTGCGCCTGTCGGTTCATCGCGTTCGGTCATTTTTGCCGCTCACCCCCTCTGCACCCTGCCGCAAGCTCAACCCGTTGGAGCTTCTTGTTTCCACCTGGTGTAATCCCGCCCGAGCTGGCCATCGCCAGCCAGGGCCCGCTCAGCCCAGCATCCCCGCCGCCGTGCGGGGCGCCGGTGTGAGCGCGTCGCCCACCCGGTCGACGAGAAGCGCCATCTCGTAGCCGACCTGCCCCACGTCACAACTGCGGGCGGCGAGCACCGCGAACGAGGAACCGTCCGAGATGGACATCAGGAACAGGAATCCGTTGTCCATCTCGACCACCGTCTGCAGCACCGCCCCACCCTCGAAGCAGCGTGCCGCGCCCAGGGTCAGGCTGACCAGCCCCGACGAGATCGCGGCAAGCTGGTCGGCGCGGTCCCGCGGAAGGTCGCGTGACGACGCGAGGAGCAGACCGTCCGCGGACACCGCGATCGCGTGAGCGACCCCGGGAACGCGATCGGCGAAGTTGGCGAGCAGCCAACCGAGATCCTGCGTAGTTGTCATGCTTCATGCTCCTTGCCAGCCTGCGAGGATTGCTGCCCATCCGGAGTTGCCTCCGGGTTGGTCGAGTGGTCGTCCTTGGGCTGGGTGCGGCCGCGCTGCACCCCGCGGTGGTAGGCGGACAGTAGCCCGCGCACGGACTCGGGCGTCCGCCGCTGCACCGAGTTGGCCGACTTGTCCACGCCTCCGGGAACAAGCTGGGCCATGGGGACCCGCTTCGGAAGACCGGCATTTGTGGTCTCGGCTGCGGGCACCTCGGCCGCGGCGCTCGCCGCCCGCCAGCCGTCGTCGGCGGCGGTCTGCCATCCACCCTGCGGCGGATCGGCGCGACGAGCCGCGCCGTTGCCGACCACGCTCCGTGCCGTCGTGACGACATCCGCCGGCTCCGGAACCGTTCCACCGGACGAACTGCCGGACTCGGCCGGGCTGTTCGCCGCGGCGCTGCCCGACTCGACGCCCGCCGGCTCCGTGCTCGTGGGCTCCGCACTCGTCGCGGTGCCGTTCCGGGCCGTGTTGATCGTGGCGAGCTGCTCCGTCGCGGCGGCCACAGCGGACTTTGCCGCCGGGGTCGTCGCTGTCCGGGTTTCCTCGGCGGTGGGCTTGCGGGTGCGGAACCAGGCCGATTCGAGCTCCCGGAAGATCGGCAGCTCCATGGTCTCGTCCGCGAACGGCACCCGGGGCTGCGGCGCCGGCACGACCGGATGAGCCGCCGTGGGTGTCGCGTCCGCCGTGGGACGGTTGACGCGCGGCAGTTCCGTCGTCATGTCCAGCGCGGCGGCCAGATTCTCCGGCACGGGCGGCGGCGCCGTCTCCCGCTCGGGCGCGGCGACCGGCGGCCATGCCGGCGGCGCGGCGGCCCGAGGGGGAGCCGATACCGGCGGGGTGGAGACCGGCCGCAGCGGCGGCGCCGAGACCGGCGGCAGCGGCGGGGCCGACACGGGTGGGATCGACACCGGCGAGACAGACACCGGAGCCACCGACACCGGAGCCGCCGAGACCGGAGCCACCGAGACCGGACTCACCGACACCGGAGCCGCCGATGCCGGAACGGCGGAGACCGGCGGTGCGGAGACCGGCGGATTTGACTGCGACTCAGGGGTGGCCGGGATCTGCCGCGGGATGGTGGCAGCTGGACCGCTGCCCGTCACCTCGCCATCGACCGTCCAATGGTCGTTCCCCCGACGCTGCGGCAGCGGATCGGTCCGCTGGCCGTTCGCCGCCCGCGGAGCGAAGGTGTCCGCCCCGTTGGCCGCGCCGGTCAGGTCCGACCAGGCCGGCATCGTCCGCCCCGAGGCCGCCGGCTTGACCAGCCCGCCGCCGTTGAGCGCCGGATCGAACGGACGCCCCAGCTGAGCCGCCGGGGCGACCTCCTGCTGAGTCGGCCGGGGCGCGAGCGACGCGCTCTCCAGCGCCAGCGGGGCAGCCGCGGGGGGCTGCTCCAGCGCCGCCGGGGAGTCCGGCACGACGAAACCGCCCGGCTGGGTGCGGCCGGCGAGAGCCCGCGGCACAAGCACGGCGGTGGGCAGCGTGACGTCGGCGATGGTGCCCCGGTCGGCGGCGGGTCGCAGCTCGACCTTGACTCCGTGCCGGGAGCCCAGCCGGGCCACCACGACCAGGCCCATCATCCGGGAGACGGCGACATCGACCTGGGGTGGCGTGGCCAGTCGCTCGTTGAGGTCGTGCAGCTGGTCGGCGTTGATGCCGATCCCGCGGTCCTCCACGTAGAGCACCGCACGGTCGCCGATCCGTCGCGCCTCGACCATGACGTGGGAGTCCGGCGGGGAGAAGGCGGTCGCGTTGTCGAACAGCTCCGCGACGAGGTGCACCAGATCGTTGACGGCGTGCGCGGCGACCTCGATGTCCCGGTCGATGACGCCGAACTCGATCCGGGTGTAGTGCTCGACCTCGGACTGGGCCGCCCGCAGCACGTCGATCAGGGCCGCCGGCTCGCGTTGCACACGGGTCGAGTCGGCACCGGCGAGAACCAGCAGGTTTTCGTCGTTGCGCCGCATCCGCGTCGCCAGGTGGTCGAGCTGGAAGAGCTCGCCCAGCCGGTCCGGGTCTTCCTCGCCACGTTCGAGCCGGTCGAGGTGGCCGATGAGCCGGTCGACCAGGATCTGCGAACGGCGGGCCAGGTTGACGAACATCGTCGCGACGGAGGACCGCAGCGCGGCCTGCTCGGCGGCGGTGCGCACGGCTTCGAGGTGGACCGCGTTGAACGCCTCGGTCACCTGACCGAACTCGTCCTTGCTGCGTACCGGGAGCGGCTCGGCGATCTGGTTGGCGAGCTGGACCGGCGAGAGCTGGCTGGAGAGCTGCGGGTCGCGCAGCCGAGCGACGGCCTGCGGAAGGCCGTACTGCGCGACGGCGAGCGCGCCGTGCCGCAGCTCACGCAGGGATCGGGCCATCGAACGGGCGACCAGGTAGGCGAAGAGGATCGCCAGCAGCAGCATGGTGAGCAGGAGCGCGGTCTCGAGGAACACCTGCCGCTGCACCCCGCTGCGCAGGTCGCTCGCCTCGGTGACCACGTCGCGGTCGATCTTCTGCTCCACCGTACGGATCAGATTGGCGTTGCCGAGCATCGCGGCGTCCCAGCCGGCCGCGTCGAAGGGGGCGTCAGCCATGCTCTCGCTCTGGCTGATCTTGCTCCGGACGTAACCGCCGTAGGAGTCGGCCTCACGCAGGGCCGGACCGGCCACGGTCTGGTTGTAGAACTCGGAGTCCTGCCGCACCGCGGCCGCTTCGAAGCTCTGCCGCGCCTGAGCCTGGCCGGCGCGCGTGCCGATGTAGTCACTGCCCAGCGACGGAGTCAGGGCGCCCTGGGCGAAGGCCCGGAGCACCACGACCCGCTCGCGCGACAGGAATTCCTTGGCCTGGGCGAGCGCGGCCGAGGAGCGCATGTGCTCGCTGATCGCGGTGTCGCCGGCGAGCTGGGCTGCCGAGTCACGCATGTCGAGCAGATCGCTCAGGAGGATCTCGTAGGTCCGGGCGGCCTCGGTGAGCTTGAGCTTGCCGTCGTTGGAGGCGCTGTTGACGACCTGGCTGCGGATGCCGGGCAACTCCTGCAGGCCCTGATCGATCCGGTTGAGCAGGTTGCCGAAGGTCTGCGGCACCTCGGGCATGTCGGCGCGGCGCTGCGAGTACGGCACCTTGGCGCTGTCGACCACGGCGTGCAGCTTGCTGTACGCGTCGAGGTAGCGCGTCTTGGCCTTCGGCTCCTGCTCGCCGAGAACCATCACCGCCGCGGCCCGCTCGTTCTGCAGGTCGTGCACCAGGTCACCGGAGGCGGCCGAGAGGCCGGCCAGACTGCTCGCGCGATCCGCGTTGCCGAGGGTGTCGAGGTGACCGACGAGCCCGTTCGTGCCCACGACGACGGTCGCGATCGTCGGCACGACCATAATGAGACCGAGCTTGGACCAGATCGGCAGGTCGCCAAGCCGGCCCACTGGCCGGCGGAGACGCGACATGAAGGAGTTCGCCGTCTTTGGCCGCTTGCTCACGTCACCGCCCTCCCGTATCGGCACCCACAGATATAGGGCACCGCCCATCGACCGACCCGGACGGATCGGACCTCCGAGATTCCATCACGACACCACGCAAGAAGAAAGCCCAGGTTGTCCGTGACTCAGAGTGTGATGGGATGTTCATGGCCTTTGATTGCAACGCGTTCAATTCGGAGTCACCTAAAGTGAGCACAGGCGTGGCCGGAGTTATCCTGCTTGCCGGCCCTTCCGGGTCCGGCAAGTCGTACATAGCGCGCCGCACCGGACTACCGGTGCTGTCTCTCGACGACTTCTACAAGGATGGCGACGACCCCTCGCTCCCGCGCTCCGCCGGCCTGGTGAATTGGGACTCATCACTGGCGTGGGACGCCGCCGCGGCGGTCGACACGATCGACCGACTGGTGCGGGAAGGCGAAGCGGAAGTGCCGGTTTACGCGATCGGTGCGGACCGGCGGGTAGCCACTCGGACCTTTTCTCTGGCCGGATCGCCAGTTTTCATCGCCGAGGGCATATTTGCCGCCGAAATCGTCCAGGAGTGCCGGCAGCGAGGGCTGCTGATCGACGCGTACGCGCTGCGCCGGCCCCGGGGGGCGACCTTTCTCCGCCGGCTGCTGCGGGACCTCGTCGAGCGACGCAAGCCACCACGGGTGCTCATCCGGCGCGGCCTCACCCTGCTGCGCGAGGAGCCGGTCGTGCTGCGTCGGCAGACCGCCCTGGGCTGCCGGCCGGCCCGCGGCAACGAGGTGGTGCGCAGGGCCGGCTCGCTCGCGGCCGCGCAGCCCTGCGCACGGTAGCCGCGCTCAGGCCAGCAGCTTCGCGTACGCCGGCTTGATGACCTCGTTGATGATGGCGAGCCGCTCCTCGAACGGGATGAACGCGCTCTTCATCGCATTGATGGTGAACCACTGCAGCTCCGCCCAGCCGTAGCCGAACGCCTCCACCAGCAGCGCCATCTCCCGCGACATCGAGGTGCCGCTCATCAGCCGGTTGTCGGTGTTGACCGTGACCCGGAAACGCAGGTCCCGCAGCAGTCCGATCGGGTGCTCCGCGATGGAGGGGGCGGCGCCGGTCTGGACGTTGGACGACGGGCAGAGCTCCAGCGGAATCCGCTTGTCCCGTACGTAGGCCGCGAGCCGGCCGAGGACCGCCTGCTCCCCCGGCGTGATGTCGTCGACGATGCGCACCCCGTGCCCGAGCCGGTCGGCGCCGCACCACTGGATCGCCTGCCAGATCGACGGCAGCCCGAACGCCTCGCCGGCGTGGATGGTGAAGTGGAAGTTCTCCCGCTGCAGGTATTCGAAGGCGTCCAGGTGGCGGGTGGGTGGGAACCCGGCCTCCGCGCCCGCGATGTCGAAGCCGACCACGCCTTCGTCGCGGTAGCGGACCGACAACTCGGCGATCTCCTGCGACCGGGCCGCGTGGCGCATCGCGGTGAGCAGCGTGCCGACCCGGATCGGTCGACCCGTCCGCGCCGACTCGGCGGCGCCCGCGGCGAAGCCGGCGTGCACCGCCTCGACCACCTGCTCGAGCGTGAGACCACCCTCCAGGTGCTGCTCCGGCGCGTACCGCACCTCGGCGTAGACCACGCCGTCGGCCGCGAGGTCGAGCGCGCACTCCGCCGCCACCCGGTAGAGCGCTTCCTCGGTCTGCATCACGGCGACCGTGTGCGCGAACGTTTCCAGGTAGCGCTCCAGCGAACCCGAGTCGGCCGCCGCGACGAACCATCGACCGAGCTCGTCCGGGTCGGTGCTCGGCAGCGGATGCCCGACCGCGTCGGCGAGCTCGACGATCGTCGCGGGCCGCAGACCGCCGTCGAGGTGGTCATGGAGCAGCGCCTTCGGGGCCTTGACGATCTCGTCAAGTGCGATTGCGACCATGGTCAGACACTAGTGCGCCGTCGGCCCGCGCAAGGCGCGGGGCGCGGGAGACACGACAGATCGGGCGGGACGGGGCAAGGAAGGCGTGGCGTGGCGATGAATCCGGAGTTGCTCCCGTACCTGCGGTGTCCGGTCTGCGCGCTGCCGTTGGCCGCGGCGGACGACGACCGGGCGCTGCGCTGTCCCCGGGGGCACAGCTTCGACGTCGCCAAGCAGGGGTACGTGAACCTGGCCGCCGGTCGCGCTCCACACGTGGGGGACACCGCGGAGATGGTCGCCGCCCGGGAGGCGTTTCTGCACGCCGGGCGGTACGACTTCATGGCGGAGGCGTTGGCCGGGGCGGGACGGACGGCTGTTCCGAGCCCGGAGTTGGTGGTCGACGCCGGGGCCGGGACCGGCTGGCACCTCGCCGCCGTGCTCGACGCGCTGCCGCACGCCGCCGGACTGGCCCTGGACGTGTCCAAGCCGGCGCTGCCCCAGTTTCTCCCGAGGAGCCGGTGGGGTCTCAAGGGCCAGCTTCTCCAACGCCGCCCGCGCCTCGTCGGAGAGGTTCTCGGGGACCGTCACC
>NZ_JBFANZ010000074.1:0-9647 GCF_040659735.1 Micromonospora sp. NPDC049679 | reverse complement strand
AGGGCGCCAAGGCGTTCTACGCCGCGGTTTTCGGGTGGGGCGTCAAGGACAACGCGTTCGGGCCGGTGACGTACACGGAATGGCTGGTCAACGGCCCCGCCCAGCACCACGACCAGCCGGTCCCCGTGCACTCCGCCGATGATCTCCACCCCGATGCGGCGCGCGGCCCGGTAGACGGTGTGCAGCACGGCGGTGACCTCGCCGCCGGGGGAGCGGCCGACCGCGACCGCGACCGGCGGCGCGTCCGCCCAGCCGAGGGCGGCGGCGCGGCTGGCCAGCACATCCGAGGAGTCGCCGCGCAGCAGCGCGTCGACCAGCAGCGCCTGCAGCCGTGCGTCCCAGGCGCCGCGCGACTCGGCGGCCCGGGCGTAGACCCGCGCCGCGGCGAACGCGATCTCCCGGGAGAACCTCAGCACGACCTCGCGGAGGAGTTGCTCCTCGCCCTCGGCGGCCAGGTGCGGCACCTGCTCTTCGACCACATCGATCGTCACCTTGATCAGCGCCACCGTCTGCTGGAGGCTGATCGAGCGGGCGAGCGCGCGTGGCGCCGCCGCGAACACCTCGTCGGAGACCTCCTGCGGGCTGCCCGCCGCTCCGCCGCCCTGGCGCAGCCACTCCACGAGTGACCGGACGCCGGCCTGCGCGACCAACATGACCCAGGCCCGCTGGTCCGCCGGGAGTTCCCGGAACCAGAGCAGCGTCTCGTCCATCCGGGACACGCTGGCGGTCGCGAGCGCGCCGGCGGAACGTTCGATCCGCCGCAGCGTCGCGATCAGCTCACCGCCCTCCGGCCCGATCACCACCCGTCTAGCCTGTCATGCCCCGCCCGGTCCACCCGGCAGGCCGTCCCGTGCCACTATCTGCGTCATGGTCGTCCGGACGCCCCACGCCGTGCCGCTGCTGGGGCTCGTCGGATTCGTATGCCTGCTCGTCCTGGTCGTCACCGGGTGGGGGCCGCTGCAGCGCTTCGACGGCGCGGTGAGCGCGGCGGCGCGCGAGTACGGGCACCGGCATCCGGATCTGATCGCGGTGCTGCGGGTGGCCACCGATGTCGCCGCCACGCTGCCCTATCTGGCGATCGGGGCGGTCCTGACCCTGGTCTTCGCGCTTCGGCGGCAGCGCCAGCGGGCGATGTTCTGCGCCGCGGTCACCGTGATGGTCCCGGCGCTGTGGGGGCTGCTGCACTGGCTGGTGTACCGCCCGCGACCGCAGAACGGCTTCGTCGTGGTGGCGAGCAACGGCTTCCCGAGCGGGCACGCGTCGAACGCCGCCGCTGCTGGCGTCGCCGCTGTACTGCTGTTGTGGCCGGTGCTGACGCGCACCGGACGGCGCGTCGTGGTGCTGCTCGCGGCGGCGTTCGCGCTGTTCATCGCCGCGACCCGGGTCGCGCTGCTGGCGCACTGGCCGAGCGACGTGGTCGGCGGCTGGCTGCTCGCGCTGACCGTCGTGCCCCTGCTGGCCGTGGCCGTTGACCGGTGGGCTCCCGTCGGACCCCGATGACCGACGCCCCCGGCCCCGTCGGCGCGGCGGGGCCGGAACCGGCTCCCGGGCGAGCGTTGCGCCGGGCCGGACGCGACTGCTCAGGCTGAGCTTCTGGCGCCTCCGCGGTCACCGATCCGCCCCCGCGATCTTCACCGTGGAACGGCTCACGGCGGTCGTGTTCGTGCCGGACCCGGCCGTGCCATCACGACCCGATCACCCGGCCTCCACCGATGCGTGGCCGCCAACCACTTGATGAGACGGTGCGGCTGCCGATCAATCGGAGGTATGGCGATCTCATCGTGATCTGAGCCACGTCGCACCGGCCTAAACGCTCCTGACCTGCAAAATCCCGGGGAAGGCGGTCTTGCGGCGTCGGTATGGCCTGGCATGGTGACCGGCGGGACCGGGGTGATGGCGAGGGTGAGGAGACGGGCATGGCGCACGGGGAGGTGGCGCACAGTGCCGAAGATGAGCGCTGCTGCGTGCTGTGCGATCAGGGTCGGCAGCACGGTGAGCCATCCGTCCGCGCCCACCACCGTCTCCTCGGACCGCGTCGGCTCGGCGAGGGGGCGTCGCCGGATCGCCGGCACGAACCGATCGACGGGTCGCCGGCGGAGGAGCGCGCGACCGACGAGTCGGTGACCGATGTCGGGGATGAGAGCGCGGTCGACGGCCGGGGGCCGACCTGCCGGTCGGAACAGGACGGGTGGGCGGGCGCCCACCGGCACGGCGCGGTGCGGCCGCGGAAGCGGAAGGGTCGCCGCGAGCGGCCGCCGCGACGCTGGTGTTGAGCATTAGGATGATTTAGGCCGTAATTCGGCGTGTCTGATCCGGTATCTCCGCGGTCGGCCCGCACCGTGATCATCGTGGACGACCCGCAACGCCAGATCCTGACCCACGCGATGGCCCTCGCCGATGAGGAGGGCCTCGCGGCCCTGTCCATGCGGGCGGTCGCGCAGCGCCTCGGATTGAGCTCCATGGCGCTCTACCCGTACGTGGGAAGCAAGGACGGGCTGCTTGACGGGCTCGTCGACCTGCTCGTCGCCGAACTGCTGCCGCCGGCCGTCGCCACCGAGGGCGACTGGCGCGAGCGGCTCCGGACCGTAGCCCGGGCGGTGCGGGCAATCGCCCACGCGCACCCCGGCGCGTACGCCCTGATGATGGGCCGCCCATCGACCACGCCGGACGCGGCCCGATTGCTCGACGTCCTCTACGACGCGCTCCTCGAAGCGGGCGTGCCCGAGCCGCAGGTGCCCCGCCTGGAGCGGCTGCTCACCACCCTCGTGCTCGGCTTCGCCGCCGCCGAGCTCAACGGCCGGTTCCACAGCCGCCACCCGGACCGGCGGGCGAGGCTCGGCCCGGACGAATTGCCGGCCCACGCCCGGCTCGCCGCGCACCTCAGCGCGGACGTGGACTGGGACGCCGAGTTCGAGGCCGACCTCGACGACGCCATCCGCCTGGTCGAGCTCGCCGCCGCCCCCGCACGCATCGGCTAGCACCGCCGGCCGTGCTGCCGGTTCACCGTCCGAGCGCGAGCAGGGCCGGCGGAAGATCGACAGGCCGGGGTTAGGGTGACAGGGTGAAGGCGATCGCGATGAACCGCTACGGCGGCCCCGAGGTCCTGTCCGAGATGGAGCTGCCCGACCCCAAGGTCGGGCCGGACACCGTGCTGGTGCGGGTGCGCACCGCGGGCGTCAACCCGGTCGACTGGATGGTCCGGGAGGGCTACCTCGACGGGGCCTTCCCCGCACACTTCCCGATCGTGCCCGGATGGGACCTCGCCGGCACCGTCGCGGTGGCGGGGGCAGCCGTGACCGGGTTCGCCGCCGGCGACGAGGTCATCGGCTACGCCCGGCGCGACGAGATCCAGCACGGCACGTACGCGGAGCTCGTGCCCGCCCCGGAGCGTGCCCTGGCCCGCAAGCCGGTCAACGCCTCCTGGGCCGAGGCCGGCGCCCTGCCGCTCGCCGGGCTCACCGCCTACCAGGCGCTCAAGGCCGTCGGCGTCGGGACCGGCGACACCGTCCTGGTGCACGCCGGCGCCGGCGGGGTGGGTCACCTCGCGATCCAGCTCGCGAAGGTCTTCGGCGCGCAGCGGGTGATCGCCACCGCGAGCGCCGGCAACCACAGCTTCGTCCGCTCCCTCGGTGCCGAGCCGGTGATCTACGGCGAAGGGCTCGTGGAGCGGGTCCAGGAGCTCGCGCCCGAGGGCGTGAACGCGGTACTCGACCTGATCGGCGGATCCGCGCTGACCGAGTCCGCCGCGCTGCTGGGCCAGCCCAAGCGACTGGTCTCGGTCGTCGACGCCGAGACGGTGCTCCGCCTCGGCGGCACGTACGTCTTCGTCAAGCCCTCGACCACCGACCTCACGGCGCTCGCCGGCCTGGTCGACGCCGGCCGGCTCACCATCAACATCGCGCAGACCTTCCCGCTCGCTCAGGCGGCGCAGGCGCAGAGCCTTGTGCAGGAGGGGCACGTGCGCGGCAAGATCGTCCTCGAGATCTGAGCGTATCCGTCAAGAGACCCGCCGGGACGCGCTACAGCGCGGGAGCCGGTCCGGCGCCGGGGGTCAGTGCGTCCGGCGGCGGACCAGCAGGGTGATGCCGGCCAGACCCATCGTGATGGTGACCACGACGGCGGCGTTGAGCAGCATCACCCGGCGCAGATCTCCGAAGAGCCGGTCGATGTCCTTGCCGGGGTTGAGCGCGCTATCCGGGATCACCCGGGCCCCGCCGCCGATTCCGCCGACGCCGCCGTTGATCACGGTGGTGACGGGCGCCGCCAGTGGCACGCCGGCCGCGCGCAGCGTGTCGGGCATCGTGAGCCGGCCGTAGAACCATGCCGCGTCGGTCTTGCGCTTGTCGGGCTGTCGCGTGGGCCGGTACGCGCGCGGGCCGCCGGTGGCGAGCGGGTAGAGGTCGTAGGTCTGCTTCGCCACGTCCTCGATGAACACCACGACGGTGTATTTCGGGCCGAGGTCGCCGGCCGCGGGCGAGCTCGTCTGGCCGTGTCCCTTGAGCCAGCTGACCTGCCCGAACACGGCGGCGAAGAGTTCCGGGTCGTCCTCGGCGCGCACGGTCAGGGGCTCCGGCAGCTCGGGGCCGGCGATGCTGAGGGAGTTCGGCGTGGTGGGGGGCCCGGCATGCGCGGCGGGAGCGGCTGCCACCAGCGGCGCACCGAGGGCGAGCAGCAGCGCGCCTGTCGCGAAAACTCGGCGACTGATCCTGTGCGCCATGATCGACCCCCTCGCCCCGTTCGATGGATGGTCTTGGTGCCGGTCACGCGCTGATGGGTCGATGGTGACGACGTCCGCGGCGGGCGGAAACGACGTACGTAGTCCTAGACTCCGCAGAGCGTCGCTCGGTTGCACCACCCGAGCGAAGATTTGGAACTATCTGCCATCTCCGACCGACCAATGACGGGTCGGTGATCAGCGGCCCGAATCGTATCTGTGTGGAGGCGTTCGTGGGGGGCGGGGTAATGCGATTTTCGCGCCTGTTGCTGGCCGTGATCATGGGGGCGCTCACCGTGCTTGTCGCGGCCGCTCCGGCGGCGGCGCACAACTCGTTGACCAGCAGTGATCCGAAGAACGGGGCGCGCCTGGACAGGGCGCCGTCCGAGGTCCGGTTGACCTTCCTGTCCCGGCTCGATCCGGCCACGACGAAGGTCACCGTGACCGGTCCGGACAACGTCCCGGCCCTGGCCGGCGCCCCGAGGTTCGACCGGGCCCGGGTGGCGGTGCCGGTCAAGGCCGGCGCCGCCGGGCTCTACATCGTCGCGTACGAGGTCGCCTCCGGCGACGGTCATCCCGTGACCGGGGAGGTGCGCTTCACGCTCACGGTCGCGGCCACGCCGGCGGCCAGCCCCACGCCGAGCGCCTCCGCTGCGCAGGCCACGCCGTCGACCGCCGTCGCACCGTCGCTGACTCCGGCGGCCGAGGACGAGGACGCGCGGGGCGGCGGCGCGACCTGGTGGCCGTGGATCGTCGGTGGCGGGCTGCTGCTGCTCGCGCTGGGCGGCTTCGTGCTCGCCCGCCGCCGTCGCGCGGCATCGTAGGGCGAGCGGGCGGCCGCCACGTGGTTTCATCGAGGTATTTCAATTGGTGAACGGCGTATGGCCCGCCCGGACCTCGGTGACTTAGCGTCGTCGAAATGAAGCCGATAGTGAGGAAGATCAGCTGGTCCGCCGCGGGCATCGTCCTCGCTGCCGGCCTCACGGCCTGCGGGGGCAGCACGGAGCGCGAGCAGCCCGTCCCGGCGGCCGGTGACCGGACCCACGGCAGCCATGCGACCCGGGCCGCTGTCCCGCTGACGCCGCTGCGTGAGGGCGAGCGGTTCCTCGACGTCACCGTGCCGCAGCCGTACACGCCCGCGCCGCCCAACGACGGGACCGACGACTACCGCTGCTTCCTGGTCGACCCGGAGTTCGCCGAGCGCGCCTTCGTGACCGGCATCGAGTTCCTGCCGCAGAACACCGACATCGTGCACCACGCCGTGTTCTTCCGGGTCGATCCGGCCGACGTCGCGCAGGCGCGCACGCTCGACGTCGATTCCCCGGGTGACGGCTGGACGTGTTTCGGCGGCTCGGGCATCCGCGCCGCCAACCGCGAGGCGGGCGGGACGACCGGCGGTGGGGACTGGATCGGGGCGTGGGCGCCCGGCGCGACGGAGACGGTGCTGAGCGCCCGCGCCGGCTACCAGATGGAACCGGGCAGCCAGATCGTCATGCAGTTGCACTACAACCTGCTCGCGACGGACGGGAAGCCGGCCGGCCCGGATCGCTCCGGCCTCCGGCTCCGGGTGGCGAGCGGCGACGCCCGACTCGATCCGCTGCACATCACCCTGGCACCGGGACCGATCGAGTTGCCGTGCGCGCCCGGAGAGTCGGGTGAGCTGTGCGATCGCGAGCGGTCGATGATGGATGTGCGGCGACGGTTCGGCGACGAGGTCGCGGCGACCGCGACCCAGCTCAACCTCGCCTGCAACGGGGGCCGGCCGCCGGTCGCCGGTCCGACCCAGCACTGCGACATCCCGGTTCGGAAGCCGGGCCTGGTGCACGCCCTGCTCGGTCACATGCATCTGCTCGGGCGCGCCATCAAGGTCGAGCTCAACCCCGGCACGCCGCAGGCGCGGACGCTGCTCGACGTGCCCGTCTACAACTTCGACGACCAGCGCGCCCGGGTCCTGCCGCAGTCCGTCGCGGTCAAGCCGGGCGACAAGTTCCGGGTGACCTGCACCCACGACGCCACGCTGCGCGCCCGGCTGCCCGAGTTGCGCTCGATCAAGCCGCGCTATGTCGTCTGGGGTGACGGCACGAGCGACGAGATGTGCCTCGGCGTCATCGCCTGGTCGGCACCCTCGTAGCGGCGGCACCGGGTCGCGTTGATCATGGGCATACGCGCCATCCGGCTGTCCGGATTGTCGCGCGTTTGCCCATGATCAACGCGACCGGCGGTCAGCCGAGCTTCACGCGGGCGGCGCGCAGCCGGGCGAGCGTGCGCTCACGGCCGAGCACCTCGAGCGACTCGAAGAGCGGCAGCCCGACCGTACGTCCGGTGACGGCGACCCGGATCGGCGCCTGCGCCTTGCCGAGCTTGAGCCCCCGCTCGGCGCCGACCTGCTCCAGCGTCGACTTGAGCGGCTCCGCCGCCCACTCCGGCTGCGCCTCGAAGGCGGCGATCGCGGCGTCCAGCAGGTCGCCGGCGCCTTCCTTCATCGCCTTCGCCCACGCCGCCCCGTCCACGACCGGCGACTCGAGGAAGAGGAAGTCGACGTTCGGCACGATCTCGCTGAGCACCGCGATCCGGGTCTGCGCGAGCTCGGCGACCGCCGCGAACGCGGCCGGGTCGAACTCCTCCGGTCGCCACGGCGGCAGCGCGATCGGCGAATCCGTCGCCGCCCCCTCGGTGCTCACGCCTGCCTCCGGGTCCGACGCCGGCGGGGGAGGAGTGCCGATGAGCCAGGGCTGGCACGCGGCGATGAACTGCTCGACGGTGAGCGCCCGGATGTACTCGCCGTTGAAGGCGCGCAGCTTCTTCTCGTCGAAGAACGCCGGTGACGGGTTGACCTCGTCGAGCCGGAACTCGTTCTCGATCACCGACCAGGGGACGATCTCCCGGTCGCCGCTCGGCGCCCAGCCGAGCAGCATCAGATAATTGCGCATCGCGTCGGCGAGGTAGCCCTCGGCGCGGTACGCCTCCAGCGCCACCTTGTCGCGGCGCTTGGAGAGCTTCTGCCGCTTTTCGTTGACCACCACGGGCACGTGTGCCCAGATCGGCGGCTGCACGCCCAGCGCGTCCCAGAGCAGTTGCTGCTTCGGGGTGTTGGGCAGGTGCTCCTCGGCCCGGATCACGTGGGTGATACCCATGATCATGTCGTCGACGACGTTGGCCAGCAGGAAGACCGCCGAACCGTCGCCCCGCGCGATCACGAAGTCTTCGATCAGCTTGTTGTCGAAGGTGGGCTCGCCCCGGATCAGGTCGACCACCACGGTCTGTCCGGAATCCGGCGTGCGGAAGCGCAGCGCCCGCCCCTCGCCCGGGCCGAGCCCCCGGTCCCGGCAGAACCCGTCGTAACCCTGGTACTGGCTGCCCGTCCGGGCCTGCACGTCTTCCCGCTTGCAGTCGCAGTAGTAGGCGCGACCCGCGTCGTGCAGCTTCTGCGCCGCCGCGCGGTGCTCCGCCGCGTTCGCCGACTGGAAGTGCGGCCCCTCGTACCCGCCCCGCTCGATCCCGATCCAGTCCAGCGCCGCGAGGATGCCCTCCGTCCATTCCGGGCGGTTGCGGGCGGCATCCGTGTCCTCGATGCGGAGCACGAACACACCGCCGTGCTGCTTGGCGTAGATCCAGTTCTGCAGCGCCGAGCGGGCGCCGCCGACGTGGAACATTCCGGTCGGAGAGGGAGCGAAGCGTACGCGTACGGTCACGACGTCAGCGTACGGCCGGCCCCCGGTGGCCCCGCCACCAGGTTTGCTCCGGAGCACCCTCTCCAGGTCAGACTCGCCGGACCAGCCGAGCGAGCGCGGCGGGGCCGGGCCGGTGCCGTCGGGCTGGACACACGGCCGGCGATCCGGAAACGGTATGCGGAAACGCCGACGTCGGCTATGAGTGCGATGTCTTCGAAATAGCGCCGGTAACGATCGCAGGCAATATCTCCGTTATTTTCGCCTATGACCCGTCCGGTATCGTCGGTAAACGTATCCCTGACGGACACGCCGCGGCCATCCTCGCTGGTGGCGCCCGCATCTGATAGGACGATGTAGACACTCCAAAGGTAAAACCGGTGGGAAAGAACGGTATCGGCGGAGCGCTCATGCGGATTCTTCAAATGCGAAGCGTCCTCGGACTCTATTCCGTTCGGCGAGTCTAGGGAAACCCCCAATATTTCGGCCTAAAGGTGTTTTACGCTGCCCCTGTCGTGGGGTGTCATCGCTGGAGGCGACTACAGATGATCCTCATTGAGCGGAGCGGGCGGGTTGACGCGCCCATCGAGGCAGTGTGGGAGGTGGTTCAGCAGGCCGAGCAGTTGCCGGCGTGGCTGGCCGGCGTACGCGAGGCTGAGGTGGTTTCCGGTGAGGGCTTCGGTCGCAGGCAGCGAGTGCACGCCGCTGATGGCGCCTCCCTCGACGCCGAGGTGATCGCGTACGACCCGCCGAAGCTCATCTCGTGGCGGGAGCGGGCCGAGGGCACCGGAAACCGGGCGGAGGCGCGTACGGAAGTGCACGTCGAGCTGACCCCGGAGACGGGCGGCACGGGGGTCCGGCTCACCATCGTGCGATGGCCCTCGGGGCCGGTCAGCGCGGCGCTGCTGCGACTGGGGATCCGCCGGATCGGCGCCGATCTGGAGGCCTCGTTGGCCCGCCTGGCCGACCTGGCGACGGTCCACGTCTAGCCGCTCTCCATCCACCCGGCCCGCGGTCGCCGCCGCGGGCCGGGTGGTCTCCGCGTCAACGGACCTTGCCCGTCGATCAAGGACGTATGCGCATGACTTGATCTCTAATCATGCGAATACGCCCTTGATCGACGGGCAAGATCTTGAGCGAAGGAACGCTGCGGCGGGGAACGCGGCGGCGGCGAAAGGGGGTCGGGCCACGTCGCGTCTACGGCGTGCTCGAGAAGCAGTTCCGCGGTTACTACGAGGAAGCTGTGGCCAAGCAGGCGAAGACCG
>NZ_JBFANZ010000073.1:0-10885 GCF_040659735.1 Micromonospora sp. NPDC049679 | reverse complement strand
TACGGCCCTGCCGGTGCGCCGCGACCGCCACCCACTCGTCGAGCAACGGATCGTGACGCAACTCCGACGCCCCCGGAGGCGGCGGCAGGGCGCGATCGTCGGACCCGGTCCGACAGGCGTCGTCACTTTCGTCGAAATAGATCAGCTCCCGGCCGTCGGCCAGGGCGATCGCCGTACGTTTGATCCCGCCGCCCGGGGTGCCGACCGGTTGACCGGTCACGGGAACGCCACCGGCTCCACGACGATCAGTTCGCCGACCCGTTCCCCGAGCAGCGCACGCGCTTCCGCCGGGAGTGCCGCGTCGGTGATCAGGATGTCGGCGTCTTCGAGCGGAGCGATCGTCGCGATGCCGATGGTCTCCCACTTCGTGTGGTCGGCGAGCACGACGAGCCGGCGGGCGGCGTTGACGAGCAGGCGGTCGGTGCCCGCCTCCATCAGGTTGGGGGTGGTGAAGCCCGTCCGCGGGCTCATCCCGTGCACCCCGAGAAACAGCACGTCGACGTTGAGCGAGCTGATCGCGGCCTCGGCGACCGGGCCGGCGAGCGCGTCGGACGGGGTCCGGATGCCGCCGGTGAGGACCACGGTCTGGTCCGGACGTCCCGCCCGGTAGAGCACGTCGGCCACCGGGATCGAATTCGTGACCACGGTCAGCCCCGGTACGTCGACCAGCAGCGCGGCGAGCGCTGCGGTGGTCGTGCCCGCCGACAACGCCACCGCCGTGCCCGGCTCGACCAGCTCGACGGCGCGCGCGGCGATGCGGCGCTTCTCCGCCTGCTGGCGCACCGACTTCGCGTCGAAACCAGGCTCCTCTGTGGAGCCGGGGCCCGCGATCGTGGCACCGCCGTGGACCTTGTCGACCAGGCCCCGCTCGGCGAGGGCCTCGAGGTCACGTCGGATCGTCATGTCCGATACACCGAACTGACGTACGAGCTGGCTGACCCGGACCCCGCCGTGGCGACGGATCAGATCGAGGATGGCCGTCTGCCGTTGCTGGGCCAGCATCACGATGCTTCTTCCCGGCCCGGCGCACGGAGACGGCGGGCCGACCGGGGGCGAGAGCCCAGCGTGGCGCCGGCTGAACACGGACCGCGACCCGCCACCCGGACCGCCCGTCGTCGAGTCGCGACGTGCATGGGCTACAGCTTCCGACCGGGTCGCTCATAAGTCAACGTTGTCGCACATCACCCCGGGTCGGGCGCGGGGACCGGAGGGCGCGACGGCGGCGGGACGACCGTCCTATGTGGGATTTTGTTCCGGCGTTACGGAAAGCCTTGACAGAGAAAGTTGAACGGTGAGTGAATGCGTCTACCTCACCCGGCATCCCCATCGCGAACCCCACCTCTTCGCACAAAGGGAGCACAGAATGAGCGCTACGCGTGGCCCCTGGCGGCCAGCATTCATCACCGTCGGTGTCGCTCTGCTGCTGGTCACGGGCTGCGGCAAGGCCGAGGACCAGGGTGTCGTCGCCCCCACCGGCGGCAACGACGCCGTGCAGGCGACGTCGTCCGCGCCCGCCGGCGGCTCGTGCACGCTGCAGCAGTTCGGCGGCGACAAGCTCGACCTGAAGACCGCCAAGGTCGGCTTTTCCCAGTCCGAAAAGGAAGCCAACCCGTTCCGGATCGCCGAGACCCGCTCGATCAGGGACGAGGCCGCCAAGCGCGGCATCGCCAACCTTCAGGTCACCAACGCCGACTCCAAGTTCAGCAAGCAGATCGCCGACGTCGAGCAGATGATCGACTCCGGGGTGCAGTTGCTGGTCGTGGCCCCGCTCAACTCCGACGGCTGGGATCCGGTCTTCCAGAAGGCGGCCGCCCGGAAGGTGCCGATCATCACGATCGACCGGAAGATCAACGCCAAGCACTGCACGGACTACCTGACGTTCATCGGCTCCGACTTCTACGAGCAGGGGCGACGGGCCGCGAAGCAGATGGCCACAGCGCTGGAGAACAAGGGCACCGTCGCCATCCTGCTCGGCTCGCCCGGTAACAACGTGACCACCCAGCGCACCGCCGGGTTCAAGGACGAGATCGCCCGGTCCGCCCCCGGCATCACGATCGACTTCGAGCAGACCGGCAACTTCTCCCGGGAGGAGGGGCAGAAGGTCGCCGAGCAACTGCTGCAGTCCAAGCCGAGTATCACCGGCATCTACGCGGAGAACGACGAGATGGCGCTCGGCGCGGTCACGGCGCTGAAGGGGGCCGGCAAGAAGGGCGGCGACGTGAAGATCGTGTCGATCGACGGCACCCGCGGGGCCGTGCAGGCCATCGTGGATGGTTGGCTGCACTCCGTGGTCGAGTCCAACCCGCGCTTCGGGCCGCTCGCCTTCGAGACCGCCCAGACGTTCTTCACCGGCGGGGCCGTCGCCGAGAACGTCATCATCTCCGACCGCGAGTACGACCGGACGAACGCCAAGGAGAGCCTGCCGGTCGCGTACTGACGCCCCGGCACGGACGCGGTGTCCGCCTCACCGGAGTCGGACACCGCGACGGCGATCGCAGGAGGATCCATGTCGCACGCGGACGCTCCCCTACTTGACGTCGTCGGCGTCACCAAACAGTTCCCCGGCGTACGGGCCCTTGACGAGGTGTCGATGACCCTGCGGAACGGGGAGGTCCACGCGCTGGTGGGCGAGAACGGCGCGGGCAAGTCCACGCTGATCAAAGTGATCACCGGCGTCTACCAGCCCGACGCGGGCGAGCTGCGGATGGGTGGGGCGCGGACCGCGTTCCCCGCGCCGCTGGACGCGCAGCGCGCCGGCATCTCGACCATCTACCAGGAGGTCAACCTCATCCCGCTGATGAGCGTGGCCCGCAACCTCTTCCTCGGTCGCGAGCCGCGCCGGTTCGGCATCATCGACACCGCGCGGATGAACCGTGAGGCCACCGGGACGCTGCGCGGATACGGCATCGTCGGCGACGTGCGCCGTCCGCTCGGTGAGCTCGGTCTGGGCGCGCAGCAGATGGTGGCGCTCGCCCGCGCCGTGATGATCGACGCCCGGGTGGTGATCATGGACGAGCCCACCTCGTCACTGGAACCGCGCGAGGTCGACACCCTGTTCGAGCTGATCCGGCGGCTGCACCGCGGCGGCATCGGCATCCTCTACGTCAGCCACCGCCTCGACGAGCTCTACCGCATCTGCGACCGGGTGACCGTGCTGCGCGATGGCCGGGTCGTGCACACCGGGCCGCTCGCCGGGCTGGAGCGGCTCCGTCTGGTCTCCCTGATGCTCGGCCGCGACGTGACCACGGTGCGCCGCGAGGGCGTCACCAGCTTCACCGGCGATCACGCCGACACGTCGGCCGCCCCCGTGCTGCGCGCGAGCGGCCTGCGCAGTCGGCACCGTCTGCACGGCGTCGACATCACCGTCCGGCCCGGCGAGGTCGTCGGGTTGGGTGGGCTGCTCGGCGCCGGTCGCAGCGAGACCGTCAAGGCGATCGCCGGCGCACTACCGCTGGAGGCGGGCACGATCGAGGTGGCCGGTCGGCCGATCGGCCGACCGTCGACCGCCAACGCCGTACGGGCCGGTATCGCCGTGCTCCCCGAGGACCGGAAGGTGGAGGGCATCGTGCCCGGCCTCTCCGTCCGGGAGAACATCGCGCTCGCCGTGCTGCCCCGCCTGTCCCGGCTCGGCGTGGTGAGGGAGAAGCAGCTCGACGCGATCGTGCGCACCTTCATCGACCGGCTACGGATCAGGGCGGCCGGCCCGGAACAGCCCGTCGATGAGCTCTCCGGCGGCAACCAGCAGAAGGTCCTGCTGGCCCGGCTGCTCGCCACCGCTCCGAAGGTGCTGCTGCTGGACGAGCCGACCCGCGGCATCGACGTCGGCGCGAAGGCCGAGGTCCAGTCGCTCATCGACGAGCTGGCCGCGCAGGGCCTCGGCGTGGTGCTGGTCTCCTCCGACGCCGACGAGCTGGTCGAGGGAGCGGACCGGGTGGTGGTGCTGCGTGACGGCGCGGTCGTCGGCGAGCTTCGCGGCGCGGAGGTGAACACCGACGCCCTGATGGCCGCGATCGCGACCGCGGCCGGCGCGCAGGACGGAGCCGACGATGACTGACGCGGCGGTGGACCGGCCCCGACTGGACGCCGCGCGCCTGCGCCGCTGGCTGCCCGTGTACGGGGTGTACGTCGCGCTGGTGGCGCTCTTCGCGTTCAACGCCGTGTTCACCGAGCGCTTCCTGCTGTGGGAGAACGTCCGCATCCAGCTCGTCCAGGTGGCGCCGGTCGTCATCGTGGCGCTCGGGATGGCGGTCGTGATCGGCACCGAGGGCATCGACCTCTCGGTCGGCTCGGTGATGGCGCTCGCGGCGGCGATCGTGCCCATCTATCTCGGCTACGGCGCCGCCCCGGCGGTGCTGATGGCGCTCGTCGGCGGGCTCGTGGTCGGCCTGGTCAACGGCGGTCTCGTCGCCTACGTCGGGATGCAGCCGATCGTGGCCACCCTGGCGCTGCTCGTCGCCGGCCGCGGCGTCGCGCTGGTCCTCTCCGGTGGTCAGCTGAAAGAGATCCGCAATCCGGACCTGATCGCGCTCGGCTCGACCGATCTGGCCGGACTGCCGGTCTCGGTGTGGCTCGCCGTCGCGCTCACCGTCGTCATCGGATTCCTGGTGCGGCGTACCGTCTTCGGCCGTCGGCTGGTCGCCGTCGGCGGCAACCGTCGGGCGGCCGACCTGGCCGGCCTGCCGGTGCGCCGGGTGCTGATCGGGGTGTACGTGCTGAGCGCCCTGCTCGCGGCGGTCGCCGGCGTGCTGGCGGTCGCCCGCATCCAGTCCAGCGACGCCTCGCAGGTCGGACTCCTCTACGAGTTGTCCGCGATCACCGCGGTCGTGGTGGGCGGCACCCCGCTCACCGGCGGGCGGGTCCGGGTGCTCGGCACGGTGGCCGGCGCGCTGCTGATGCAGTTGGTGATCGCCACGATGATCAAGCACGATCTCAAGCCGTCGATCGCCGAGATGGTCCAGGCCGTGATCATCCTGGTCGCGGTCTACGCGGCGAGGGAACGGAGAGCCCGATGACCGCGCTCGACAAGCGGCAGGTGCCGGCCGGGGAACCCGCCCGGCGCGCGGAGCGCCGCAGCGATCGGGTGGCCGATCTCGGGCAACGGCACGGCGCGCTCGCCGTGCTGGTCATCGTCAGCCTCGTCGGCCTGGCCGCCTTTCCCGGCTTCCGCACTCCCGAGAACGCGGCGACGCTGCTGGTGAACGCGGCGCCACTGGCGCTGATCGCCCTCGGCATGACGTTCGTCATCCTCACCGGCGGCATCGACCTCTCCGTCGGGTCCGTGTTCGTGCTCGGTGGCGTGCTCGCGGCATGGGCGTCGCAGTACGGCTTCTGGGCGGCGCTCGCCGCGCCGCTGGCCGTCTGCGGGCTCATCGGCCTGGTCAACGGGGTGCTCGTGGCGCGCACCGGGATGCCGCCGTTCATCGTCACGCTGGCGAGCCTGCTCGGGGCGCGGGGCCTCATGCGGGCGATCAGCGGCGAGGGCTCGGCCACGTACCTGGTGGCGGCGCCGGCGTTCAAGATGTTCGGCAACGGCGCGGCGCTCGGGGTGAAGTGGCCGGTGTGGGTGGCGGCGGCGCTGTTCCTCATCGGCACGGTCGTGCTGCACCGCATGCGGTTCGGCCAGTCCGTGTACGCGATCGGCGGCAGCGCCGACGCGGCGCGGCTGATGGGGGTGCCGGTCGCCGCTACGCGGGTGTGCGTGTACGCGATCTCCGGCCTGTTGGCCGGGCTCGCCGGCGCGCTGAACGCCGCCCGGCTCGGGTCCGGCGTCACGGTTCTCGGCATCGGTCTGGAACTGGACGCGATCGCGGCGGTGGTGATCGGCGGAACGCTGCTCACCGGCGGCGCCGGCGCGCTCTCCGGCACCGCCGCCGGCGTCCTGCTGCTCGGCGTGATCCAGAACCTGATCAACCAGGTGGGTGACCTTCCCGCGGCGTACCAGCAGGTGATCAGCGGCTCGTTCCTCGCGGTCGTGGTGGTGGCGCAGACCTGGCTGGCCCGACTGCGCCGGGTGGCCTCCGGCTAGCCCGCGCCCGGGAGTGCGCCGCCGGGCGGTCAGCCGGCCAGCGGGCGTGGGCGCGCTCGGTTCGGTCGCGTTGAATCACCCATTGATGTGGTCAGATATTTACAAACTTCACCGTCCAATGGAACATGTTTGCAACCGGTCCCCCAAATTCCAACCGGGAGTGGACATGTTCAAACACCCGCGTCCATCGGTGGCACGGCTGCTGAGCGCCGTCGCCGTCCTCGCCCTGACCGCCACCGGCCTCGTCGCCGCCCCCGCGAGCCCCGCCGGCGCCGCCGCCGGATGGCAGCCGAAAGCCCCACCGCTCACCACGCCCTGGACCAGCGAGGTATCCCCGACCAACGCGCTGCCCGACTACCCGCGCCCGCAACTCGTCCGTGCCGACTGGCTCAACCTCAACGGTCTGTGGGAATTCGCCGGCGCCGCCAATCTGAACAATCCGCCCGTCAACACGAGCCTGACCGAACACGTCCTGGTGCCGTATCCGATCGAATCCGCCCTCTCCGGCATCCAGCGCCACGAGGACACCATGTGGTACCGCCGGACCTTCACCACCCCCGCCGCGTGGTCCGGCCGCCACGTCAAGCTCAACTTCGGAGCGGTCACCTGGGAGACGCGGGTCTGGGTCAACGGGACCCCCGTCGGCACGCACACCGGCGGGTACGACGCGTTCAGCTTCGACATCACCGCCGCGCTGCGCCCCGGCGGCAACGAGATCATCGTCGGGGCGCACTCGCCGGTCGACGCGGCCGGCATCCCGATCGGCAAGCAACGACGCAACCCCAGCGGGATCTTCTACACCGCCGCCTCCGGGATCTGGCAGACGGTGTGGCTCGAGCCGGTCAACGCCGCGCACATCACCCGGCTCGACACCACTCCGGACATCGGGGCGAGCGTCCTCGACCTGGCCGTGCAGGGCGCCGGCACCGGCGGTCAGCAGGCCCGCGCGGAGGTGCTGACCGGCGGCAGGGTGGTCGGCCGCGCGACCGGACCGGTCGGCGCCCACCTGCGTGTGCCGGTGCCGAACGTCCGGCTCTGGTCCCCCGAGGATCCCTTCCTCTACGACCTGCGCGTCACGCTGACCGGCGCCGGCGGCGGCGACACCGTCACCGGCTACGTCGGGATGCGCTCGATCGGCAAGGCCATGATCGGCGGAGTGCTGCGCCCGACCCTCAACGGAAAGTTCGTCTATCAGCTCGGCACCCTCGACCAGGGCTACTGGCCGGACGGCATCTACACCGCCCCCACGGACGCGGCGCTCCGCTTCGACCTGGAGCGGCAGAAGGCGCTGGGCTTCAACATGGTGCGCAAGCACATCAAGATCGAGCCGGCGCGCTGGTTCTACCACGCCGACCGGCTCGGGCTGATGGTTTGGCAGGACATGCCGGCGCTCAACACCATCGACGATCCGCCGCAGTGGGATCGGAGCAACTTCGAGTCGGAGCTGACCCGGATCGTCAACCAACTCAAGGGCATCACGTCGATCGTGCAGTGGGTGCCGTTCAACGAGGGATGGGGCGAGTACGACGCGGGCCGCATCGTGGACCTGGTCCGCGCCCTCGACCCGACCCGCCTCATCAACCACAACTCCGGTTCCAACTGCTGCCTCTCCGACCCCGATCCCGGCAACGGCGACATCATCGATGACCACGCGTACCAGGTGTCCACCGGAACCCGACCGCCGACGGCCAGCCGCGTCGCGGTCCTCGGCGAGTACGGCGGCCTCGGCCGGCGGGTGCCCGGACACGAGTGGTCGCCGGGGAACGGCTTCGGCTACGGGGACCTCTACACCGACGAGGCGTCCCTCACCGGCCGGTACGTCGAGATCACCAACCAGGTCCGCGGCTTCATCAACACCCGCGGCCTCTCCGCGTCGGTCTACACCGAGCCGTACGACGTCGAGAACGAGGTCAACGGCTTCTACACCTACGACCGGCGGGTGCTGAAGATGACCGCCGCGCAGGTGCGGGCCGTCAACCAGTCGGTGCTCGACACCGCACGCGGGCTGGGGCTCGCCGCCAACGAACTGGCCTCGCTGCGGGTCACCACCCCCGGCCACACCGACCGCTACCTCCGGCACGCCGATTCCCTCGCGCGCACGGACGTGGTGAACGGCGCCAGTCCCGACGGGCTCAGGCGGGACGCCACGTTCTGGCTCCGGCCCGGCCTGGCGAACGCCGCCTGCTACTCGTTCGAGTCCCGCAACAATCCCGGCCACTTCCTGCGCCACGCCAACTACCGCGTCCGCAAGGACCCGAACGACGGCTCGGCGCTCTTCCGCGCCGACGCGACCTTCTGCGCACGCGAGGGACTGGGTGGCGGTGGCACCACGTTCGAGTCGTACAACCTCCCGGGACATCTCCTGCGCCACCGGGCCGAGGAGGTCTACGTCGCCCGCGCCGGCGGCCCGAACCCGTGGGACAGCCCGGCGAGCTTCGCCGCCGACGCCACCTGGGCGGTCACCGCGCCGTGGTGGCGCAGCGGGGCGGACCTCCCGGTCGACCAGCCCCGGTCGATGCAGGTGACCACCACGGGCTTCACCGACCGGTACCTGCGGCACCGCGACAGCCTGGCCCGCACCGACGTGGTGACCTCGAGCAGCGACGGCGCCCTCCGGGCCGACGCCACCTTCGTCATCCGCCGCGGCCTCGCCGACAGCACCTGCTACTCGTTCGAGGCACGCAACTTCCCGGGCAGCTACCTGCGCCACCGCGACTTCCGGGTACGCCTCGACGGCAACGACGGCTCGACGCTGTTCGCGCAGGACGCCACGTTCTGCGCGCAACCGGGACAGTCCGCGGACACCGTCCGGCTCGCGTCGTCCAACATCGCCGGCACGAACATCCGGCACTACGCGGAAGAGGTGTGGATCGCCAGCAACGGCGGACCCCACGCGTACGACAGCCCGACCTCGTACCCGGCCGACGTGAGCTGGCGGGTGACCGCGCCCTGGTCCCCATAGGACGGAGCCGCGCCGGCGGCGGGTGGGCCAACCGGGTTTCACCCGCCGCCGGGTGCCGCACGGGTCAGGGCGGGTGGCTCGCCGCAGCACCCATGCGCACACTACTAGCAGTAGCCGCATCGGAGCGGTCAGTGGCAGGACGAGTGACGGCACTGCCCCGCATACCGGGCGTTACGGACGGCTGAGCCCCCGACCTCTGCGAGCTGGCGCCAACAGCGGTACGTTGGGTCCGTGCCTCTCCTCGCGATCGACCGTCCTCTGTGGTCGGCCGCGCTGCGGGCACTACGGAAATGGACCGGCGTGGCGATGACCGCGATGATGCTCGCGCTGAGCATCGGCCACGGCCAGCCGGCCGCGCCCGGCCTGCCCACCATGACCGCCGAACGGCCTGCGCCCATCGTGACGACCGCCACGGCGACGCACCGCCCGCCGGAGCCGGTTGACGTTCGTGACCGTGCCGACACCGGTCACACCACCGCGCACCTGCTCGCGGCCCCCGCCGACACCGTTCTCCCGATCCGGGCCGGTGAGCGTCGAGCTCAGAGCTGGGACACGTCACCGCGCGACCCCGGCGGGGACACGTACCGGTCAACGCCCGGAGAGCGCGCCCCACCACGGCGGTGACCACCGGCCGCCGGCACACCCCTGCGGCCGGCCGGGTTTCCGCGCCCCGAGCCGTGCGCACCCCCGGGCCCGTCGACGGGTCGGAGCGCCGGCAACCATCCGCCCGCGAGCCCGGGCGCGACGTGATCACATTCATCCCTCGATGTGAGGTGTCAAGTCATGCAGACGGTCCTGTCCACCATCCTGCTCGACGTGCCGCGAGCGGCCCTGATCTGGTTGGCGCTGTTGGGCGTGGCGTCGCTCGCGGTCGGCGGGCTCGTCGCCCGTCCGCGCCGCACCCCGCGCGACATCGCCGGACGCATCCGCCGGGCCGCCCTGCCCGTGCACACCCGACTGGACACGCAGGCGCGGGAACTGACCCGCTACGCCGACGAGGTGACGGTGGCCGCCGAACGGGCGGCGACGACGGCGCGACGCCGACGCGGGGAGTGGCTGGCCGCGCAGGAGCTGGCCGAATCGGCCTGGCAGGCGTACGACGCCGCGGAGGCCGACGTGCGCCGGCTCGCCGCCGCGGCGGCCCTGCGGGTCCCGCGAACGCCACGCACACCGGCGGAGTACGCCGACCGGGAGCGGTACCTGCACCGCGCCGCGCTGCGCGCGTACCGCCGCAAGGAGTTGTCGGTGGAGCAGTTCATCGAGGTGCTCGCCCACGGCAACGGCTGGGATCCGCGGCGCCATCCGGTCGAGCAGGAGCTGTATCTGCGGCGGGTCGTCCGCGACGGCCTGCTGGTGCGCCAGCGGACGGCGGCGGAGCGGGAGCGCGCCGCGTGGCGGGCGGCGGACATCGCGGCAAAAACGCTCAGCGCCCCCTAGCGAACAATCTTGTCCACCTGAATCCCCAGCTTCTTCAACCGATACCAAAAACTGCGCTCAGAAATCCCGATCTTCTGCGCCGCCGCAGCCTGCACCCCATTGCTCTCCTGCAACGCGGCCATGATGTATGCCTTCTCCACCTCGGCCAGCGCCGCATCCAGGTCGTGCGGCACCCCCGGCCCGTTGCTGAGGATCGCACCCACCCCGTCTTCAGCCGGCTTCGAAGCAAACAGATACGCCGGCAAATCAATGTCCTCGATCACCGGCGTCGCCGCAACGATGGTCGCCCGCTCCACACAGTTCTGCAGCTCGCGAATATTGCCCGGCCAGGAATACGCCGCCATGGCCTGCAATGCCTCAGGGCTGAAACCGGTGATGCGTTTACCCGCCGTAGCACTCAAGGTCTGGGCAAAGTGCCGAGCCAGCGGCGCAATGTCTTCCACTCGCTCACGCAGGGCCGG
>NZ_JBFANZ010000072.1:0-11479 GCF_040659735.1 Micromonospora sp. NPDC049679 | reverse complement strand
CGGGTCGCCGCGGCGTTCACCGAACTCGCCCTGGCGATCTGACCTCGAAACCGACCCCGGCTCAACGCGTCATCCGATCCGATAACGCAACAGCGCCTTCCGTACGGAAATCTGCCACGCCGAGTTGATGCTTAACCGAACGCCGTAAGCTCGCCAGCTCGCGGGCCGGTGCTGGCAGTCACGACAGCGAGCGCGCTGTTCCGGGTTGCGGCCAAGAGCCGTAGCTCCACCCGGTACGTCGTCGTCGGCACGGTCGACACAGACGCCGGGTCAGCTTGCGGGCCATCAGCAGCGATAGCGCCGCGATCGGTCACCCGCTGTCGCCTACCAGACACAGGGCTCCGCCGACAGGTTGACGCAGATCTACTCGACGCCGCAGCATGCCTTTCCTCTCATCCGAAACGAGTATCCACCGCATCCCGAAGAAGCGCTGCATGCAAGTCGGATGTCGACATTCCCCAGTCGAAGTAGGCAGTATACCGAAGCGGTAAT
Source organism: Micromonospora sp. NPDC049679 (assembly GCF_040659735.1). Lineage (NCBI taxonomy): Bacteria > Bacillati > Actinomycetota > Actinomycetes > Micromonosporales > Micromonosporaceae > Micromonospora > Micromonospora sp. NPDC049679. The sequence continues at coordinate 10,987 of NZ_JBFANZ010000072.1, read as the reverse complement.
GTGACGCTTAGTCCGAACACAATAAGAGCAGGTAAGGTGAACCAAAAACCTGGCCAGATGAAGAACGCAGCGATAGCCGCGGGCATGAGGCGCAGAAACCAAACGCTTAACCGATAGAACATGTTCCTCTTATAGTTCGGCGGGACACCTTTGGTTCCTTTCGCTTCAAACATATAAACCTCCAATCTTGACGCCACCTCGATGAGATACTGCTCAGCCGCCCCATCAGTCCATATTCATAGGTGGCCACGGCCCAAACCATCACATCGAGCCCCGTGTTGTGCTGCGGTGTTACTAGTCGCCCCACTCCCAGATCAGGTGCCCCTCGGCCTTGAGCTTGTCGAGGGAGCCGACCAGGTCCTGCGGGTCCGTGCTGGGCGCGATGTCGAAGACAATGAACTGGTCACCCCAGTGCTCGTGCGGTATGCCGTCGAACTCCGCGACCGGCACCAGCGCCTCGGTGAGTCCGGTCGGCGCCGTCGGCGTGAACAGGACGCGGAGCACCCGGTGACCGGACCGTTCGTGCACCCGGATCGGCCCGCCGGCCGGGTCGAGCGCCACCACGTCGTGGCGGGCCAGGCCGTCGGTCCAGAACGGCACGCAGACGATCCGGGCCAGCCCCTCGCCGAGGTCGGAGAGCCACAACTCCTCGACGTGGCCGGGCAGCTTGTGCTCAACCCAGACATACGCCTTGCGCAGAGGTGCTGGCCACCCGGCCGGCTCGACGTGCACCACGTAGATGGGTTCGGTCAGCGAGGACTCCGTCTCATCCACGTTCCTGTCTCATCCCGCCCTACAGGAGATACCACTCCTGGATCATCGATCTGGGCCACCAGGGCGGCGGCGACGTGCCCGCGTACCCCTTGGGCGGGTTCTTCGGCACGATCCTATTGTTCTTCGACGGGTTGCGATGCCCGCAGGCCGGCGTCAGGTTCTTCGGATCGAGGTTGCCGCTTCGCCGGGTTGGTCCGGCAGTAGGAGCACAGCGGCGCCTGCGGGGTTCCAAAACCCCGTCACTACTGCGACTGACCTGGGCAAACGCAGCGCTCGGCGTGCCCCCCCCCCCCCCCCGCTCCGACCGTCCCGTCGTTGACCTCACCCACGAACGGCCCAAACGCCGCCCCGTCCTCGGCCGGCTCATCACCGAGTACGAACGAGCCGCGTAGAAGTCCAGGTCACCACCGGTTCAGGGTTTTGGGACCCCACACGATGCTTACGGCGACGGTCCCCACCAGGTGTCCCGTCATGTCGAATTGACTGCATGGCGCGTCGCGCTCGGTAATCTTCTTCGTGGGCCACGGAAGAACGGCCATCACCGCAGTGCGCGAGTCGACAAGCCGCAGCGTTCGGAAGACAATCATGAGCATTCATTTCCGAGCAGGAGGACCACATGCGCGTCATACGCGTTATGGCCGACCTTCGAGTGGCTGAGGTTGAGGCAGCGAAGAGCTTCTACACCGACTACCTCGGCCTGAGCACGGAGGAGTTCAACATGGGATGGGTGGCCCGCTACACCTCTCCCGACAGCGGAGCCAACGTCCAGCTCGTGACACGCGACGCAACCGCACCCGAAGACCCGGTCATCTCCGTCCAGGTGGATGACGTGGAAGGTGCTTATGAAGATGCTCAGAAACTCGGCTACGAGATCGTGCACCCTCTGACTACAGAGCCATGGGGTGTGCGCCGGTTCTTCGTACGGGCACCAGACGGCAACGTGATCAACATCGCGCACCATCGGGGCTGAACCAGCGGCGCGGCGGGCGGATCGGGGCGGTCAGCCACGGTCGTCCACATGAGCGCCGGTGCCGACATCACGCTCCTTCGCGAAAGCCGAAGACGCACGCACATGCCGCCGAGCGGGTTCGCGAGGCGTACTCGTACGCGCCGGGGTGCACCGTCACGCCGTGCAGGCACGTACCGATCCTGATCTCCGATCGATGAGCATCCGGCAACTGCTCGGGCTCTACTCTCGGATCCTCCTGAGCTGATCCAGCGTGGCGTTGTTAGGTCACGCAACGCCCCTGCTGGTGACCTGGGCGAGTCCGTCGTTGCAAAGGCGTATCGAGGCCAACTCGCGCCGCAGTCGGAGAAGAGCTGGGACGTTCGTGCGGCAGACGGCTCCTTGCTGCAGGTCAAGTGCCGCGTCATCGAGCCCGGCGGCCAACGTACCCACGCCGTCATGGGGTGGACCTTCTCGGTCAGACATAGCTGAACAACGGAGGGAAGAGCAGGACCACGATCCAGGCCCACACGGCGTACACGGGTAGGTAGCCGGTCTGCCAGCGCTCGAGCGCCGCGAACGGTGTGCGCCGCCGGATGAACCTCAGCAACAGCCACGCCGAGTAGGCGAGGTTGGCCAGCAGGATGACGTTCTCGCCGAGCGCGGCAGCCCTGTTGGGTGTGGTGCCGTACTCGTCGGTGATGCGTCCGGTGATCGCGAGCAGTACCAGTACGTCGATGGCCAACGCGCTGACCACGAGAGCGAGCTGAAGTTTGTCGAACAGGCCGGTCGGGGCCAGCGGATCGCGGGCTGAGATCGAGTAGAGCAGTAGCCCCAGCACCACGACCAGCAGGAGGTCGAACAGGATCAGCGCTTCGCGCTCCACGTTGATGCCATGGCTGGTCCAGGCGACGGCGACGAGAAATGCCAGCAGTGCTGCCGTGAACAGCGGAGTGAATAGCCGCGTGAGCACCGGGGCGATATTTTCGACCACGCTCTGCTTGGCCTCGACCAGCCACCCGGCCACGACAGCCCCGGCCACGGCGCCGCAGGGAAGGAGCCACTGCGAGATGAACTCCTCCGGGATGATCCCGATGGCATTGAAGGTGTGGAACAGGAACAAGAGGAGCACACCGCCGCCGAGGGCGATGAGTACGAAGTAGATGAACCACTCGCCGGTGAAGCGGATGAAGTCCATGCGTCGGCGCGAGGAGCGCCAGTCGCCGGCAACGTAGGCCAGACCCACCACAAGCCACAGGGCGATGGGGAGGTGGATGCTGGTGAGGACCAGCGACTTTGACTCCTCGGCCAGGGGGTAGGCGTTGGCCGCCACCGCGCCGAGCCCGAACAGCGCCACCAGTGTCCCGATCAGCGGGCGTCGGGCCTGTCGGCGCCAGGCCAGGAAGACCGCCAGCCAGGGCAGGGCGAACAGGGTGAAGTTCCGCGCGTAGAACGCGCCGTCGTCCGCCAACCTCAACCCGAACAGCTCCGGCACCTTGATGGACACCGCCGCGCCCGCCCCGCAGAGGACCATCGCCCACATGTCCCGCCGTGAGTGCGTGTTCGCCGCCGGGCTGTCAGGGTCGCCGGTCAGCACCAACTGCTTCCACAATCGTTCCGAATGCTCCCGGGCGAACTCGCGCGACAGTTCGTCGAGGCTGCCCATCCGCTTCACCGCGACGAGGAACGCCTCGTCCGGGCTCAGGCCTGCAGCTATGAGCTCGTCGACGGATCCGCGGAGATGGTCTTCGAGTTCGTCGACGTCGGACGGCTGCAGTTCCCTGCGGCGGAGCACGTAGCGACGCCACTGCTCGAACTGCGCCTCCAACTCCTCCTGACCCTCCCGCGCCGTCATGGCCGGCACTCCAGCGGGATCGCCGTCAGCGGCCTGCGGTCGCCGAGGCCGAGCCAGATCTCCTTGAGCGCGTCGGTGACCGTGTCCCATTGGCGGCGTTGCTCGGCCAACTCAGCCAGGCCCTTGTCAGTGATGCGGTAGTACTTGCGCCGCCGCTCGCCGGCGACCGACTGCCAGCTCGACTCCGAATAACCGAGGCGCTCAAGCCGGTGCAGCAACGGGTAGAGCAGCCCCTCGGTCCAGTCCAGTTCGCCACCGGACAGCTCGTTGATCCGCCTGAGGATGGCGTAGCCGTAGCTCTCCCCCTCGGCCAGGATGCCGAGCACCATCGGTGTCGCCGAGGCGGCCACCAGATCCTTGGCGACCTTCACGAGAACTCACCCCGTTCCTTACCTAGAAGTATTGTGCATAGTACTGCTAGGTATTGTGTCGCACAACGGCCCGGTCACGCGTCCCTGGCGGGGGTACCCGCGATCCCGCCGCAGCGAGATGACTCTCTAAAAGGTCCTAACAAAGTCGTACGACGTGCCGGCACGTGATGACGCAGGTGGCGAGGGAGCGGAAGCCTTCGTGGATGTCGTCGCGGCGTTCCCACCGGATGCGCAGGCGTTTCATGCCGTGGTAACAGGCGATCGCGAACAGATCAACACAACGCGTCAAGTCGGTGTGGGCACGAGGAACTCGCGTGCACCTCGAAGTCGGGTGGTCAACCGCGCCTGTGTCTTGGCGCAGTCCAAACGCACGTCGATGGGGCCTGAAAGACCGGTGGCGGCCCGTAGGCCAGTGGGGAGAGCGGCTTGGTCGAGACCGTCCCGTCGGGCGATCAGCACTCCGAGCTCGTAGCGGCTGACGGCATCAGCACCGGCGACGTGATGCACTCCGGCGTACGGCGACGCAGCCAGTTCTAGTAGCGCCGCAGCCAGGTCGGTGACATGCACGGGGCATCGCACGTCGTCGGTGAAAAGGGCGCCGGTCACGGCACCGGACGCCAGGGCGTGTACGTATTCCTCATGCTGGGAGCCGCCGTCACCGACGATCAGCGAGGTCCGGGCGACGATCGCGCTCGGACTTATGCCCTTGATCGCAGTCTCCGCTGCGGCTTTGGCAGCACCGTATGGTGTCGTGGGGTCCGGCAGGTGCGTCTCGTCGTAGCTGGCCGTCGTACCGGAAAAGACCGCGTCGCTGGACACGTGCACGAGCCGAGCTCCTACCGCTGCCGCCGCGAGGGCAACGTGCATGCCGCCGTCGGCGGTGGTTGCCCAGTCGGACTGCCGGTACGCGGCATTGACGACCACGTCGGGTCGGGCTTGCAGGGCCAACGCCGTGACGTCGTCGCGGCGTCGGATGTCGACCATGCGCCAGTCCACGCCAGTAATGGACGGAACGCGAGTGTGGAAGGTAGCCACTACATCGTTACCTGCGAGCTGGGCCTGACGCGTGATCTCTAACCCGAGGAAGCCGGTACCGCCGAACACGAGAAGGCGCACCGAGTAACGGTAGTGCAACCCGTAGGTCTCGAACGTCCAGCCTTTAGCGTTCCAGTCACGCCTGTGCTGGCGTGGTCCGGCATCAGACCGCGGACACATACACTTCTGCCGCTGACAGCGTGGCTTCGACGCCGACCCCGGGGGTTCGAGCACTCAGCTGGACCATCGCTCGAGCCGGTTTCGTCCTGGACCGCCTCGACGGCGGCCCAGGTCTGCGTGCCTGGAGTAGGTAGGCGGCCAGGATGGCAGCCCTGTTGTGTTACATCTACTGCAATAAGTCCAGGTTGACCTCGCTTGGGTTCCGATCGGGCCGCAGCCCTCGCCACGATGCAGTGAATGAGCCGGTTCGCGCACGCGGCCATCAGCCGTACCGCTCAAATGGGGTGTTGCCTGTCCGGTTCGACGTCACCGGCCAGCACCGGCGTGGCTCCGGCCTTCACCTTCCAACTCGTCTCCAACCGCTACGAACGCGCGTCGTTGATCGTCACCTCGAACAAGCCCTTCGGCAAAGGGCACATGTTCGCGCGAACGTGTGTCAGGTGCCGCCGAAAGTGGACAGGTCGATGGGGCGAGTATCACCGGCGTTCGAGCGATGCCCGCACCAAGTCGCGTTCATCCGCTCGGCGCTGGGACATCGCCGGCCAGGTGAGGAGGCCCGCGTTGCGATAGACCGAAAAGCTCACGCCGGTGACCCACCGCTCGTCGTTCGCGGTACTACGCACCGCGATCGACGAGCGGTGGGGACAAACGTCAGCCCATGTGCGGATAGCGGTAGTCGGTCGCCGGCACGAACGTCTCCTTGATGGAGCGCGCGCTGGTCCAGCGCAGAAGGTTCTGCGCGGAACCGGCTTTGTCGTTCGTCCCACTGGCCCGCCCGCCGCCGAAGGGCTGCTGGCCGACGACCGCTCCGGTGGGCTTGTCGTTGACGTAGAAGTTCCCCGCGGCGAACCTCAGTACATCCGCGGTCCGTGCGATGGCTGCGCGGTCTTGCGCGATGACCGCCCCGGTGAGGGCGTACGCCGACGCCGACTCCATCTGGGCGAGCATCTCGTCGTACGCGCCGTCCTCGTACACGTGCACGGCGAGGATCGGTCCGAAGTACTCGGTCGTGAAGGCCTCGTCGGTCGGGTCGGTGCTCTCGATGACCGTGGGGCGAACGAACCAGCCCTCGCTGTCGTCGTACGTGCCACCGGCGACGATTTCGGCGGTCGAACAGGCGCGGGCGCGCTCGATCGCGTCGCGGTGCTTGGCGAAGGCGCGTTCGTCGATGACCGCCCCCATGAAGTGGGACAGGTCGGTGACGTCGCCCATCGTCAGGGACTGCACCTCGGCTAGGAAGTCGTCGCGCAGCCGCGTCCACAGCGACCGCGGCACGTACGCGCGGGACGCGGCCGAGCACTTCTGCCCCTGGAACTCGAACGCTCCGCGGATCATGGCGGTCCGGAGCACGTCGGCGTCCGCCGACGGGTGGGCGACGATGAAGTCCTTGCCGCCCGTTTCACCGACGATCCGCGGGTAGCTGCGGTAGGTGCGGATTCGCTCCCCGACCGTCTGCCACAGGTGCTGGAACGTCCGGGTCGAACCGGTGAAGTGGATGCCGGCCAGGTCCGGGTCGGCGAGCGCGACGTCGGAGACGGCCAGGCCATCGCCGGTCACCATGTTGATGACGCCGGGCGGCAGGCCCGCGGCCTCCAGCAGCCGCATGGTCCACGCCGCGCTGAGCTGCTGGGTTGGGGAGGGCTTCCACACCACCGTGTTGCCCATCAGCGCGGGCGCGGTCGGGAGGTTCCCGGCGATCGCGGTGAAGTTGAACGGTGTGATCGCGTAGACGAATCCCTCCAGCGGCCGGTGGTCGGTGCGGTTCCACACGCCCGCCGACGACTGCGGCTGATCAGCGAGGATCTGCCGGGCGAAGCCCACGTTGAAGCGCCAGAAGTCGATGAGCTCGCACGCCGCGTCGATGTCCGCCTGGTACGCGGTCTTCGACTGCCCGAGCATGGTGGCGGCGTTCAGCGTCTCCCGCCACGGCCCGGCCAGCAGGTCGGCGGCCTTGAGGAAGATCGCTGCACGGTCGTCGAACGACAGCGCCCGCCATCCGGCGGCCGCGTCCTTAGCCGCCGTGACCGCCGCCCGGGCGTCGTCGTGGCTGGCGTTGCGCAGCGTGCCGAGCACGTGGTGGCGGCGGTGCGGCTGGACGACGTCGATCGGGTCGCCGGTGCCCATCCGGCGCCGGCCGCCGATCGTCATGTCGAGTTCGACCCGGTCCCCGGCGAGCTCGGCCAGCTTCTCGACCAGGCGGGCGCGCTCCGGGCTGCCGGGGGCGTACGTCTGGTTGGGCTCGTTGACGGGGGGCGGGACGTTGGTGATCGCGTCCATGAAGGTGGGTTACTCCTGGTTAGTTGCGGCTGGTCAGGGCGCGGAGGAAGAACAGCAGGTTGGTCGGACGCTCCGCGAGGCGCCGCATCAGGTAGCCGTACCACTCCTCGCCGAACGGCACGTACACCCGGACCTGGTGGCCCGCCTCGGCGAGCCGCGCCTGCTCGCCCGGGCGGATGCCGTACAGCATCTGGAACTCGTACCCCGCGTAGCCGCCGGCGCGTCCCGCCGCCAGCCGCGTCCCCGCCTCGATGATCTCCGGGTCGTGGGTGGCGAGCATCGGGTAGCCGGGGCCGCCCATCAGGATCTCGGCGCACCGCAGGTACGCCGCGGTCACCTCGGCGCGGGACTGGTGCGCCACGCTCGCCGGCTCCCGGTACGCCCCCTTGCAGAGCCGCACCCGCGACCCGGCGGTCGCCAGCTCCCGGCAGTCGGCCTCGCTGCGGTGCAGGTACGCCTGGATCACCGCGCCGGTCTGCGGGAACTCGCGCCGCAGCTGCGCCACGATCCCGAGCGTCGAGTCGGTGGTGGTGTGGTCCTCCATGTCGACCGTGACCGTCGTGCCGGCCCGGGTGGCCGCCGCGCAGATCCGCAGTGCGTTCTCCAGCGCCACCGCCTCGCCCTCGCGGGGCAGGGCCTGACCGAGCGCGGAGAGTTTGATGGACACCTCCGCCATGCCGGTCAGCCCGGCCGCGGCGAGCGCGTCGAGCAGCGCGACGTACTGCCGGGTCACGTGGTCGGCGCGCGCGCGGTCGGTGGTGTCCTCACCGAGGTAGTCCAGGGTGGCGAGACACCCGGAGGTCTGGAGCCGCCCCGACGCCCGTACGGCGGCGGGAACGTCCTCCCCGGCGACGAAGCGGTCCACGACGGACCGGGTGAGCGGCGTGGCTTCGATCGCCCGCCGCGCGCGGTGGCTGGCCGCGGTCTTGAGGATGGCCTGGCGGAGCACAGAAAATGCCCTTCGTTGACGTGGCGGGTTACTCGGCCGAAGCGCGCGGCGCGGGCCGGTCGCTCGGGGCGTAGAGGTCGGTGCCGACGATCGGGCCGTAGAGGTCCGGACGCCGGTCCTGCAGGAGGTTCAGCCCGAAGAACCCCTCGGTGCGGCTGGCGAGGGTCGTCGCCTCGAGGTCTGCGGTGTGCACGACGAGGCCCTCCTCGTCCGCCAGCATCGCGACGACCTTGCCGTAGGGGTCGACGATCTGGCTGTGGCCCCAGTAGTCGACGCCGGCGGTGTACACGCCCTTCTCGCAGTGGTTGGAGACGACCAGCCACATCTGGTTGAAGAACGCGTTCGCCTGCGCGGAGAGGTCCATCGCGAAGCCGTGGTAGTCGTCGGCCGGGTCGTGGCCCTTCATCGGCCACGCCGTGGACATCAGGCCGAGCGTGGCGCCCTGCAGCGCGAAGACCCGCATCAGCTCGGGGAACGCCAGGTCGTAGCAGATCAGGCTGGCGGCCTTCGCGAACGGCAGGTCGAAGACGGGGGTGGACTGCCCGGCGTTGAAATACGGGAACTCGAACGTGTTGTGCGTCTTGCGGTACACGCCCACCACGCCGTCCGGGCCGATCAGCGCGGTCGAGTTGAGGATGACGTTGCCGTGCCCGGCGCGCTCGGCGAGCCCGAGCTGAACGTACATACCGTGCTCGGCGGCCTTGGCGCGGATCGCCTCGGTGGCGGGGCCGGGCACCGGCTCGGACTCGCGGAAGTAGTACTGCTTCTGGGCGGCGGTGCCCTTGTCACCGAGACCGAACGCGAAGTCCGCGTACCCCTGCAGCCCGACCTCGGGCAGCACGAGCACGTCGACACCCTTGGTCGCGGCTTCGTCGATCATCTCGAGGAACTTCGCCAGGTTGCGCGCCTTGTCGTGCTCGATGCGGACGTTCGCGGCGGCCAGCGTCACGGGAGCCATTGCATTTCCTCCTGTACGAAATGGGGTCAGACAAGCTCGTACTTGACCAGCGCGCCGCCCTTGAGGACGACGGGCACGGCGGTCGGCGCGGCGAAGACGTTGATGTCCTCCCAGGGGCGGCCGTCGACCACGATCAGGTCGGCGAGCTTGCCGACCTCGACGGTGCCGAGGCGGTCGGCCAGGCCGAACAGCTCGGCGTTGGTACGGGTGGTCGCGATCAGCACGTCCGCGGCGGGCATCACCTCGGCCTTGAGCGACAGCTCCCGGTGCTTGTGCGCGAACATGGGGCCGAGCAGGTCTGAGCCGCTGGCGATGCGGACCCCGGCCCGGTACGCGTACTCCAGCGAGCGCATTCCCTGCTCGTGGGCCATCCGGATCTTCTCCAGCGGCTCCGCGGCGACCCCGTGCTCGGCGCCCTGGCGGTGCAGCAGCTCGTAGGTCGACAGCGTCGGCACCAGGTAGGTGCCGACCTCGGCGAGCAGCTTCGCGGTCTCCTCGTCCATCAGGTTGCCGTGCTCGATCGACCGCACACCGGCGGCGATGCAGTTGCGGATCGCGGAGGACGAGTACGCGTGCGCCAGCACGTACGTGCCGGCCGCCTCGGCGGTCTGCACCGCCATCCGCAGCTCCTCCAGGCTGTACTGGATGGTGTCCAGCTCGTCCGCCGGGGACATCGCGCCGCCGCTGGCCATCACCTTGATCTGGTCGGCGCCGGTGCGGATGTTCTCCCGGACGCCCTTGCGGATCTCCTCCGGGCCGTCGGCGACGATCGCGTTCATGCCCACCTGGGAGCAGCACTCGACGGCCTTGCCGCGCTCGGTGGGGCGCCGCCAGTCGGCGTGCCCGCCGGTCATCGACAGCGGGGCGTTCGACACCAGCAGCCGGGGACCCAGGATGTCGCCCTGCTCCACGGCCTGCCGGAAGCCCGCGTCGCAGCCGCCGGCGTCGCGCACCGTGGTGTAGCCCTGCATCAGGGTCCCGGTGAGGATGCGCCCCATCTTGAGCGCCGCGTGGCTGGTCTGGTAGTTGCGGTGCTGCTCGAGGATGTTGACGTCGATCGCGCCGATGTGGACGTGCGCGTCCATCAGACCGGGCATGACCGTCTTACCCGCGCAGTCGATCACCTTGTCGGCGCTGGCCGGCGCCGCCCCGCGGGTCGCGATGTCGACGATGCGCTCGCCGTCGACGACGACGGTGGCCCCCTCCACGGGCTCGGCGCCGGTCGCGTCGAACACGGTGGCGTTGGTGAGTGCGATGGTGGTCATTAGGGGTGCCTTCCGTTACGAGTGGTGGACGCCGAACGCGTCGGCGACGAGTTGGTCGACTTGAGCGCGGTTCTGGGTGTCGACGACGCGGTCGACGGTGCCGACGCGCAGCAGCACGAGCTCGTCCGCGACGCTCGCGGCCCGGGTGACGCTCTGCTCGACGAGGAGCACGCCCATCCCGCGGGAGCACAGCTGTGCGATGTAGGTGTAGATCTCGTCGATCACGACCGGCGCGAGGCCGAGCCCGGGCTCGTCCAGCAGCAGGTACTTCGGGTCGCGCAGCAACGCCCGCCCGAGCGCCACCATCTGCTGCTGGCCGCCGGAGAGCAGCGACACCTTCTGGTGCGTCCGGTCACGCAGCACCGGAAACAGGTCCA
>NZ_JBFANZ010000071.1:0-13848 GCF_040659735.1 Micromonospora sp. NPDC049679 | reverse complement strand
CCGGCGTCGCCGCTCTCCGGGACGACCTGGCTCGCCGTCGCCGCCGCGGACCGCGCGCCCGGCCGCCGCGACGCGCGGATCCGGCGCGCCGCCGTCATCGACGAGGCCACCGCCCGCGAGGCGGGCGCGCCGCTGCTCACCACCGAACAGGAGGTGGCCTGGTCCGGTACGGACGTGGTGGCCCGCGAGATCACCCGGCTGGGCGCGCTCGTGCTGGTCGAACGCGCACTGCCCCGACCCGACCCGGTGCTCGTCACCGCCGCGCTGCTGGACGGGTTGCGCAGCATCGGGCCGGAGCTGCTGACGTGGGGCGCGGAGGCGCGGTCGCTGCGCGAGCGGCTCGCGTTCTGCCGGCAGGCGCTCGGTGACCCGTGGCCGCGCGTCGACGACGAGGCGCTGCTCGACGCCGCGGCGGAGTGGCTCGGCCCGGAGCTGGCCGGCGCGCGGCGCCGCGGCGACCTGACGCGGATCGATGTGGCGGCGGCGCTGCGCCGGCTGCTGCCCTGGAAGCAGGCCTCGCGACTGGATGAGGTGGCACCGGAGCGGCTCACGGTGCCGAGCGGGTCCCGGGTGCGGGTCAGCTACGCCGACCCGGCCGCGCCCGTGCTCGCGGTGAAGGTGCAGGAGGCGTTCGGGTGGCGTGACGCGCCGCGGATCGCGGACGGACGCGTCGCCGTCCTGCTGCACCTGCTCTCCCCGGCGGGACGACCCGTCGCGGTCACCCGCGATCTGGCGTCCTTCTGGGCTACCGGCTATGCGCAGGTCCGCGCGGAGCTGCGGGGCCGCTACCCGCGCCATCCGTGGCCCGAGGACCCGACGACCGCGCCGCCGACGCGCCGCGCCCAGCCCCGCCGGTCCTGACCGGGCGCGCTGTCAGGACTCCTCGACGATGTCGGCGACGATCACCGTGACGTTGTCGGGTCCGCCGCCTTCCAGCGCCAGGTCGACCAGGCGCTGCGCGCACGCCTGCCGATCGGGGTACGTCGTCAGCACCTCCGCCATCGTCTCCGCCGGGACCACGTTGGAGAGCCCGTCGCTGCAGAGCATCCACCGGTCGCCGACGACCGGCGGCATCGCGCCGTACGCCGCGGTCACCGGCTCGCCCTGCAGCGCCCGGGTGACCACCGCCCGGCGCGGATGGTTGATCGCCTCCTCCGCGGTGATCATGCCTTCGTCGACCAGCATCTGGACGAAGGTGTCGTCCTTCGTCATCTGCTCCAGCACCCCGCCGCGGAGCAGGTACGCGCGGGAGTCCCCGAGGTGGACCAGCGCGACGGCCGTGCCGGTGGCGGAGCAGAGCAGCGCGGTGAGGGTCGTGCCCATCCCCTCGCGCGTCGGATCGTCGGTCACGGCCGCCCGGATCCGTTCGCTCGCCGCGCCGATCGCCTCCCGCAGGGCCTCGGCGAGCCGGTCGTCCGGCAGCGCCACATCCAGCGGGGCGATCGCCTCGATGGCGATCGCGCTGGCCAGATCGCCGGCCGCCATCCCGCCCATGCCGTCGGCGACCACGACGAGCCACTCCCCGGCGTGCACAGAGTCCTGGTTGGCACTCCGGATCAGGCCGCGGTCACTCACCGCCGCAGAACGCAGCTTCAGGGTCATGGCTGGCAGCCTGCCAGGCGGAGGGCCGCAATGTCTCTAGTGAATCACCGAGACATCGGCACAATCTGCCCGAACTAACGGTGCGTCGCGGGCCGGTCGCGGGGCGCGGTCGGCTCAACCGGAGTCAGCAGGCGTCCCCGGCATCGCGGATCGGGCTCACCGGGCACCCGCCGCGGGATGATCCACTCCAGGGCCGTCTCCTCGACGTGCCAGCCGTGCGCCCGCACCCGGCTCGCCGGGACGTGCGCCGACTCGGGACAGAGCGTCTTCGACGCCACCTGGTCGTTCGGCACGAAACGCACCAAGCCCTGGTCGTCGAGGAGCGTCGTCATCCGGTCGTCGACGGTGATGATCTGGCCACGGAGGACGGTCGCCGGCGGGTCGGCCGGCGAGCCCCCGTCGGCGACCTCGACCGCCACGGTGGGCAGGATCGGCGCGCGCAGAAAGATCGCGCCGACGACGAACGGCGCCACGAGCGCGCCCGCGACCACCACCCAGTGGGTGAGCGGAGGCGCCGCCCGGCGCGGCACCGGCCCGGTGAGAAAGACCCCGAGCGCGGGGGGCGCGATCAGCAGCAGCGCGGTGACGGCGTCGCCCGACCGCACCGCCGCGACGATCGCCGGCCCCAGCCAGAGGTAGGCGACACCCGCCGCGATCAGCGGCAGGACGAGGCAAACCGTCCGGGTCCGCGCCCGGTCCCCCGCGTAGCGGCGGCGCGTGTAGAGCCCCAGCGCGGCGAGCGACATCATCACCAACGTGGGCAGGAACCGCAGCTGCCAGGTCAGGGCCGCCAGCAGCGCGGCCGACCCGATCACCCAGCCCGGCGTGCGTACGGTCGCCCGGGCGAGCAGCGAGCGGTCCGGATCGAACCGGTCGGGGGCGCTGAGCCAGAGCAGGTTCCCGAGTACGGCGACCACGAGAACGCTCAGCGGCAGCACCCAGACCAGCGTGATCAGCAGTGCGCTGACCAGCCCGAGCGGGCTCACGTACTGCACGAGCAGCAGCATGGTGGAGAGGTCCTGGCGGCTCAGGTGCCACAGTCGCAGGACGAGCAGGAGGAGCGGAAAGCCGGGCAGGAGGGTCAGCAGCCAGTGCTGGGCCTGCCGGGCGGTCACCGGATCGGCGGGCGCCCCGGCGTGCCCGGCGGGAACGCCACTGTCTCCCACGGCCACCGCCGTACCTCCACCTTCTCGACACCCGGTTGCTGGTCGACCGCGACCTGCTGCGGCAGGTTGACCGCCTGCTCCGGGCGGAGGTGCCGGTCGAAAGCGTCCTCCCAGCGGCGGTCCCGCGGATCGGTCAACGACGTGTGGAGCGAGAGGTTGACCAGATCACGCAGCGCTTCGTTGTCACCGGTGTTGATGCCCCACGCCTCCCGGGCGTCCAATCCGATGTCGTGATGCCGCAGCTTGTCGGGGTGCTGGGCGACGAAGCCGGCCAGGATCGCGGCGTCCGTGGTCACCGCCTCGACGTCGCGGCGCAGCAGCGCGTCGACGCATTCGCTGATCCGCTTCTTGCTGATCAGGTCGACTCCGGCCAGTGACGCCGCGCTCTCGGAGGTCGCGGTGGAGAGGCTGCACGTCTTCCGGCCGCGCAGGTCCTGCAGCGTGTCGACCGCGCCGACGAAGTCGGCGCGGGTCACCACGGACTGCTCGGTGCGCAGGTACGGCGCCGAGAACGTGACACCGTCGAGTTTCTCCCGCTCGTCGGTGACGCTGTAGGTGGCGATCACCAGGTCGACGGTGACGAAGCGCCCGTCGTCCGTACGGGCCTGCATCTTCGCCCGGTCCTCGCTCTCGATCGCGAGGAACCGCACCTCGTTGGGGCGGAACCCGAGATCGGCCGCGACCATGCGCGCGATGTCGATGTCGAAACCGGAGAACGTGCCGGTGCTCCGGTCGAGCAGGCTGATCCCCGGCTGGTCGTCCTTGACGCCGATCAGCAGCTCCCGCTTGCCGATCAGGTGCGCGTCCCGCATCAGGTCCTGTTTGGATGGCGGCCCGCGCAGGACGACGGTGGCGATCACGATGATCACCGCGAGCACCAGGGCCAGCAGGAGCGCGGCCAGGCGGGCGGTGCGTTTCACCAGGTCGGCGCGGTCGGGTACGCCGTCCGCCACCGGGTCCGACCGGTCCGGCGAGCCGGGCCGCGCCCCCGCGTCCGGCTCTCCCCCGCCATCCAGCCCCGCCACGTCGCTCCTCGAGGTCGTCTCACGTCCGTCACATCGTGACGCACGAATGGCTCCCCGCGACACCCGCTAACCGGCCAACCCGCGCATCATGATCGCGCTACGTCGGCGAAGATGTGCCTTGCCCAGCGCGCGAGAGCACTGTTTCCGAGCAGTAGCGCGATCATGACCCGTCCCGGGCGGGTCAGCCGAGGGCCTCGTCGATGTAGCACCACCGCCACGACTCGCCGCCCTGGATGGACCTCATCACGGGGTGGCCGCTGTCGCGGAAGTGCGCGGTGGCGTGCCGGTGCGGCGAGGAGTCGCAGCACGCGACGTGCCCGCAGGTCAGGCACGACCGTAGGCGTACCCAGTCGGTGAAGCCGGCGGTCAGGCAGTCCTGACAGGCGTCGGTGATCTGCGGCTGCGCGGCGCCGGCCGCGTGCAGGTGCGGACAGGTCATCGCTCGGTCCTCCGCCGCAACAGTGACTCCTCCAGGTCGAGGTCGCGCTGCGCCTCGACGAGCACCTCCTCGGGAATCCGCCCCTCGTCGCGCGCCACCCGGAACACCTCGCGTTCCGCGTCGATCATCTCCTGCCGCAGCCGCCCGTACGCCTGGTACGGGGTTTCCTGCCCCTCTCCGCCGAGCCGTTCCCATGCGGCGTTGCTCCGGTCGTCGATCGCCTTGCGCAGCCGCTCGACGACGGCGGCGGGAGCGCCGTCGGCGTGCGCGTCCAACCGCTCCCGCGCGGCGCGACCGGCCGCGTGCTGCACGGCCGCCTCGGACAGCACGTCGGCGGTGGTGTCGTCCGGGGGCAGCCGCAGCCACCGCGCGACGGCCGGGAGCGTGGCGGCCTGCACCAGCAGGGTCACCACGATCGTCGCGAAGGCCAGCCAGACGAAGAGCCCCCGCGGGTACGGCGTGCCGTTGGCCAGCTCGAGCGGGAGGGCGAGCGCGGCGGCGAGCGTGACCACGCCACGCATGCCGGCCCACGCGATGATCGCGGGAAAGCGCGGAGAGAGCGCGGGCTCCCGACGACGGATCCGGGGCACGAGCCGGGCGAGGTACGCCGACGGGAACAGCCAGACGAACCGGGCGAGGATGACCGTCAGCAGCACCGCCAGGGTGGCCCAGGCGACCGTGACCCATCCGGTCTGCAGGTTGCGCAGCACGTCGCGCAGTTGCAGACCGACGAGGAGGAAGACCAGCCCTTCGAGCACGAAGGTGACCAGCCGCCAGAAGGCGTTCATCTGCAGCCGGGACTCGGCGGCGAGCAGCGTCGGCATGCGGTGCCCGAGCGCCAGCCCGGCGACGACCACGGCGACGATGCCGGACATGTGCAGATATTCGGCGGGCAGGACGAGGATGAACGGGCTGAGCAGCGACAGCGCGTTCTCCAGCAGCGGATCCTTCACCCGCCGGTGCAGGAAGCCGAGGAGCAGGGCGCCGAGCACCCCGATGAGGAGACCGCCGCCGGCGGAGAGCAGCACCTCCCCCGCGATGTGCCCGAACCCGACGGCGGTGCCGCCGGCGGCCGCGATCGACACCCGGAGCAGGACCAGCGCGGTCGCGTCGTTGATGAGGCTCTCGCCCTCGAGGATGCTGACCACCCGACGAGGCAGCCCGATGCGGCGTGCCACGGCGGTCGCGGCGATCGCGTCGGGCGGGGCGACCACCGCGCCGAGCGCCACGCAGGCGGCGAACGGAACGGTGGGCAGCAGCAGGTGCAGCACCAGCCCGACGGCGAACGCGGTGAAGATCACCAGGCCGATCGCGAGGAGCAGGATCGGACGGAGGTTGAACCGGAACGCCGGCACGGAGGTCTGCACCGCGGCGACGTAGAGCAGCGGCGGCAGGATGCCGACCAGGACAAGTTCCGGGTCGAGCTGCACGGTGGGGAAGCCGGGCAGGAAGGAGAACACCAGGCCGACCACCACGAGGACGATCGGAGCGAGCAGGCCGAGCCGGCGGGCGAGGGCCGCGCCGACGACGACGACCCCCAGCAGTACGACGACCCCAGTCAAGGTTTCCATGCGAAGCGTAAGTTTATCTTGACGTTCAGTTACCGGCCGCCCGAAGCTTGGGCAGCACCTCGGCCCCGAAGGCGTCGATGAAGCCGGCCTGCTCCTGCCCCACGTGGTGCAGGTAGATCTCGTCGAAGCCCAGTTCCTCGTACTCGTGCAGCCAGTCGGTGTGCCGTCCCAGGTCGGCGGAGACGTTGACCACCTCGGCGACCTGCGCGGGGGTGACCTCGCGGGAGATCGCATCGAAGTGGGCGGGGGTTTCCAGGTCCCAGCAGACCGGCGGCGCGAAGACGTTGCTGCGCCACTGCTCGTGCGCCAGCCGCGCCGCCTCCGCCTCGTCGGCCGCCCAGCTCAGGTGCACCTGCAGCGCGAGCCGGCCCCGGCCGCCGGCCCCCCGATAGCTGTCCACGATCCGCCGCAGGCGCTCCACCGGCGCGTTCACGGTGATCAGCCCGTCGGCCCATTCGGCGCACCACCGCGCGGTGCGCTCGCTGACCGCCGCGCCGATCAGCTGCGGCGGCTCCGCGGGACGGGTCCAGAGCCGGGCGCGGTCCACGGTGACGAGGCCGTCATGGCTGACCTCCTCGCCGGCGAGGAGAGCCCGGATCACGTCGACCGATTCGCGCAGGCGGGCCGTGCGCACCTCCTTGCGCGGCCAGCGGTCACCGGTGATGTGCTCGTTGCTGGCCTCGCCGGTGCCGAGCGCGGCCCAGAAGCGTCCCGGGTACATGGCGGCCAGCGTGCCGATCGCCTGGGCGATGATGGCCGGGTGGTAGCGCTGCCCGGGCGCGTTGACGACTCCGAAGGGCAGTCCGGTGGCCTGCAGCGCGGCACCGAGCCACGACCAGGCGAACGCCGATTCTCCCTGCCGCTCGCTCCAGGGCGAGAAGTGGTCCGAGCACATCGCGGCGGTGAACCCGGCCTGTTCGGCGCGGATGACCGCGTCGAGCAGTCGAGCCGGGTGGACCTGTTCATGCGAAGCGTGGATGCCGTAGACCGTCATGGCCCGGCAACTACCCGGCTGTCCCGTTCTCTACGCCTTGCCCCCGGTACGCCTTGCCCCCGGGTAGGCCCCGCGCGGTGCCCTTTGTCACGGCATCGCTCGTGACTACTCGTTGTGCGCGCCCGCACCGGCGCTCGGCGCGCCCTTCCCCACCCACACCGTCTTGACGTTGCAGAACTCCCGGATGCCGTGCGCGGAGAGCTCCCGGCCGTACCCGGAGTTCTTCACCCCGCCGAACGGCAACTCCGGATAGGAGGTGGTCATCCCGTTGATGAAGACGCTGCCGGCGTCGAGGTCCGCCGCGAAGCGCTCCTGCTCCTCCGGCTCCCGCGTCCACGCGTTGGAGCCGAGTCCGAAGTTGGTGCCGTTGGCCACCTCGATCGCCTCGTCGTACGACGACACCCGGTAGAGCCCGGCGACCGGCCCGAAGACCTCCTCCGACCACATCCGCATCTCCGGGGTGAGGTCGGCGACCACGGTCGGTGGGTAGAACCAGCCCTCCCCTTTCGGGCGCCGTCCCCCGCAGAGCACCGTGGCCCCCTTGTCCACCGCGTCGCGTACCTGATCCTCCACGGCGGTGCGCCCCTGCGCGGTCGCGAGCGGCCCGACGTCGGTGTCGTCGGCCATCGGGTCACCGACCCGCAGCGCCGACATCCGGTCGACGAAGGCCCGTGCGAAGTCGTCGTAGACGTCCGTGTGCACGATGAAGCGCTTCGCCGCGATGCAGGACTGCCCGTTGTTCTGGCACCGCGCGGTGGTGGCCACGTCGGCGGCGAGCGCGAGGTCGGCCGAGGGCATCACGACGAAGGGATCGCTACCGCCGAGTTCGAGAACAGTCTTCTTCAACTCCCGCCCGGCGACCCGCGCCACGGCCCGACCGGCCGCCTCGCTGCCGGTCAGCGTCGCGGCCCGGACCCGGCGGTCGGTGAGCACCCGCTCCACGGCGTCCGACCCGATCAGCAGAGTCTGGAACGAGCCCCCCGGAAAGCCGGCCCGGCGGAAGAGCTCATCGAGGAAGAGCGCCGTCTGCGGGACGTTGGAGGCGTGCTTGAGCAGGCCGACGTTGCCGGCCATCAGCGCCGGCGCGGCGAAGCGGATCACCTGCCAGAGCGGGAAGTTCCACGGCATCACCGCCAGCACCGGTCCGAGCGGCTGATAGCGGGTGTACGCCCGGATCGACGCCACCGCGGCGGCGTCGCCCGGCTCGTCGGCGAGGAACCGCTCGGCGTGCTCGGCGTAGAAGCGACAACCGACGGCGCATTTGCCGACCTCGGCGCGGGCGGCGGCGAGCGTCTTGCCCATCTCGGTGGTCATCACGCGGGCGACCGACTCGCACTCCGCGTCGAGGAGTTCCGCCGCGGCCCGCATCCACTGCGCGCGCTGGCCGAACGACGTGCGGCGCAGCGCCTGGAAACCGTCGACGGCGCGGCCGAGCGCCGCCTCCACCTGCTCGTCCGGCATCGGGTCGAAGGTCTTGAGCACCTGGCCGGTGGCCGGATTGGTGGTGGCGATCGACACGTCGTTCTCCCTGCTACTCGAAGAGCGAGTGCTGCGTGCCCGGCGGCTCGTCCCGGTGCCGTGCCACGCGTCGGCGCTGCACCACGACCACGTCGATCGCGGCCACGACCGCGAGCACGAACAGGATCACCGCGGGCGCCGGATAACCGGCGCGCGCGGTAAGCACGCCCAGGACCACAGATACGACAAGTCCGAAAGTCGCCAATACAAGGCGCAGATTGAGGGCGCTGAACGGGTGTCCGATCGTTCCTCTTGCCCCTCTGGGCTGCGGCTTTACGGCCATACCGCTGAGGTACCCGATCCCGGCGCGCCGTAACCTCACGGAGAGCCAGGTGATCAACACTGGTCTGAATGAGCACCGCTACTCATTCCACCCCGCACCGCCCCCGGAAAGCTGAGCGCATGATCGGTACGCCCCTGTTCCACCGCCCCGCCGACGTGCGGGTGGGCATCACCGCCGTCGGCGCCGCTCTGCCGGAACAGCAGTTGACCACGGTCGACCTGCAGGAGAGCGTCAGCCGGGCCAGCGGCTTCGCGCTGCCGCGCAACCTGTTCTCGACGATGACCGGGATCGAGCGACGCCGGCTGGCCGCCGACGACGAGTACGCCTCGACGCTCGCCGTACGGGCGGCGAGGCAGGCGCTGGCCGCCGCCGAACTCGACCCGCTCGACATCGACCTGCTCCTCTTCGCCTCGGCGAGCCGGGACATGGTCGAGCCGGCCACCGCACACATCGTGCAGGCGGAGCTGGGCACGCGGGCGCACGCGCTGGACCTGACCAACGCCTGCAACAGCTTCCTCAACGGCATCGACGCGGCCCGGTCGTTCATCCTGGCCGGGCGGGCCCGACGCGTCCTCGTGGTCACCGGCGAGACCCCGACCCGGGCGATGCGCTGGCAACTGGAGAGCCTCGCCCGGGCCCGCGCCGCGTTCGCCGGCTACACCTTCGGCGACGCCGGCGCGGCCGTGGTCGTCGAGGCGGTGCCGACCGGCGGCATCCTCGACATCGACACGGAGACCCACTCCGAGCACTGGGCGGTGGGCGGGATCCTCGGCGGCGGGTCGCGGCATCCGCGCGGCGACGAGCACACCTATTTCCAGGGCGACGGCCGTGCCCTGCGCGGGGTCTTCGAGAAGATCGGCGCCGACATCCTGGACCGGGTGCGCAGCCGCACCGGCCTGGAGTGGGCGGACTACACGCGGGTGCTCGTGCACCAGGTCACCCTCCCCTACCTCGAACGCTTCATCGAGGTCACCGGCGTCCCGAAGGAGAAGCTGGAGATCACCGTGACGGAGCTGGGCAATCTCGCCAGCGCCACGCTCGGCGTCCAACTGGCACGCGTCCACGCCGAGCTGCGCACCGGCGACCGGGTGCTGTTCGTCGGGTTGGGCGGCGGCGTCAGCCTGATGACGATGGTCTGGGAGAAGGCGTGAGCGAGTTGTGGGTCGTGGTGCCCGCGTACAACGAGGAGCGCCGGATCGGCGCGACGCTCGACGCGCTGGCCGCCCAGACCGACCGTGACTTCACCCTCCTGGTCGTCGACAACGGCTCGACCGACGCGACGGCGGACGTGGTCCGCCGCTTCGCCGCCACCGCCCCGGTCGCCGTGCACCTGATCCGGGAGCCGGAGAAGGGGGTCGGCTGCGCGGTGGACACGGGTTTCCGGCACGCGATCACCCATGGGGCGCTGCTGCTGGCCCGCACCGACGCCGACTGTCTCCCGCAGCCCTACTGGGTCGCCGCCGCCCGCGCGTCGCTGGCGGCCGGGGCGGGCATGGTCTGCGGGCGGATCAAGGCACGCCACGACGAGCACGGCCCGGTCGGGCGGGCGGCGTTCCAGGGCATCGTCGCCGTGGCGTCGACGTTCGGCCGGTTCCGGCCGGCCCACCGCCGCACCGGTTACCTGGCGCCCTACCGGATGCACGCCGGCAACAACATGGCGATCACCGCGCGGCTCTACCTGGCGGCCGGCGGCATGCCCCGCCGCCCCTCACCGACCGATCGCGCCTTCCTCAACCGGGTCCGCAGCACCAGCGCGGACATCGTGCGGAGTCGCACGATGGTGGTGCAGAACTCCACCCGTCGGCTGCGGGCGTACGGGTTGCGCCGCACCGCCTACTGGTACCTCGACCGGGGCAGCGGCGAACTCACTCCGGACCCGCGCTGATGCTCGACGAACTCGCCGCGGCATTGCGCCGCGACAGCGACCGGCCGGCCGTGCTCACCGCCGGCCGGTCGGGGCGCCCCCGCGTCCGCGTCACCCGTGGCGACCTGGCGGACCTCGCCGACGGGTACGCCGCCGCCCTGCACCACCGGGGTCTGGTGGCCGGTGACACGCTCGGGGTGGCCGTCCGTCCCGGACCGCGGGCGCTGTCGGTGATGCTCGCCGCCCATCGGCTCGGGTTACGGGTGGCCGTGCTCGACCCGTCGGCCGGGCCCGACGTACTCGCCGCCCGTCTGTCGCTCGCGCGCCCGGCGCTGGTGGTCGCGGACGCGGCGGCGCAGGCCGTCGCCGGTTGGGCCCGGCCGCTCGCGCGCCGCGCCCAACTCGCGCTGCCCGAACTCGCCTCGCTCGGTCCGGTGGTCACCGCCGGCCGGCGGCTGCCCGGCTGCGCGCCCACGCTGACGCCCCGGGTCGGCCCGACCCCCGACCACGGAGACGACGACGGCGACGCGGTCATCATCTTCACCTCGGGTACCACGAGCCGACCCCGCGCCGTCGTACACAGCCGCGCGGGGCTCACCGCCGGCATGCGGGCGGTGGCCGACCTGGTCCGACCCCGCGCCGGCGAGCCCGTGCTGGGGGGCATGTTCTTCGTCCTCGTCCCGTCCCTGGCCAGCGGTGCGCCGGTCGCCATGCCGGCGCGCTCCGCGCGCGTCCTCGCCCGCCAGGTCGCCCGGCTGCGGCCGCAGGCCACCTACCTCACCCCGCCCCAACTGCGCGCGCTGCTCGCCGAGGCGCCCCGCCTGACCGGGCGCGTCTACAGTGGGTCGGCCCCGGTAAGCGCGGCCCTGCTGGCACGGGTGAAACGGGCCGGAGCCACCCAGACGTGGGGGGTCTACGCCCTCACCGAACTCTTCCCGGCCGCCGCCGTGGAGGAGGCCGAGAAGTCCGCCTTCACCGGCGACGGCGACCTGGTCGGCGAGCTGCTGCCCGGCGTGCGGGCCCGGATCGACACGACGGGGCAGGTGCTGCTGACCGGGCCGGGCCGCTCGCACCGCTATCTCGGTGAGCATCCGCACGACTGGGTCTCCACCGGCGACGTGGGTCGGCTCGACGGCGACCGGGTGGTGCTGGGCGGGCGCTGCAAGGACATGATCCTGCGGGGCGCGGAGAACATCTATCCGGGTCTGTACGAGCCGGCCCTGCACGTGCCCGGCGTCAGTCTCGCGGTGCTCGTCGGCGTCCCGGCCGGCGACGGTGACGAGCGACTCGTCGCGGTCGTCGAGCCGGAGGCCGGGGTGGACGCGGGGCGGCTGCGGGAGGCGCTCGAACCGGCCCTGGCCCGGATGGGCGCCGCCCGCCCGGACCGGGTGCTGTTCCGGTCCGTGCCGCTGGCCGGCCGCTCCCGCAAGCCCGACCGGGCGGCGGCCGCCGCCCTGGCCGCGGCGACGCATGACTAGGCCGTCGGCACGGAGACGTCCGGCCCCGCAAAGCGCCTCCCCCTCGGCCGGGCGGCAGCGGGACCGCCGGGTCTACCTGCGGAGTCATCCGTTGCTCTTCGCCCTGCTCGCGGTCGTCCGGCGGCGGCCGGTGCTGCGGCTGGGGCGGACCGTCCTGGTCAACGAGGCGCAGCCCTTCGTCGAGGCGCTGACCCGGGTGCCGTTGGACCGCGTCGCGGCCGGCACCACGGGTGGGACCGCGCGCCGCCTCGACGCGGACGGCATGCTCTTCGACCAGACCGGGGCCGCGCACCGCAGCACCCGCCGCGCGGTCGCCGAGGACCTGGGTACGGCCGGAGTGGCCCGGCTCCGGCCGGTCTGGTCGGCGGTGTTACAACGGCGGCTGGCCCCGCTCGCCGACGGCGGCACCGTGGACCTGGTCGACGTCGTGGCGGAGATGACGGGTGCCACGACCGCGGCGCTGCTCGGTCTCTCCGTCGATCCGCACGCCCTGTCGAGCGCCGCACGCGCCGCCGCGGCGGCGGCCGCCCGCGACCACCTGCCGGGGCTGCCCCGGCCGGGCCGGGCCCGGCGGGCCCGTACCACCGCGGCGCGCCTGACCGAGCTCGTCCGGGCCCCCGACGATCCGACCGGCGGCGCCGCGCTGCTCGCGGTGGCGTCCGTCAACACCACGCTGGCCGCGGTTCCGCGCGCGGTAGCGTGGTGCGCCGACGACCGGCTGTGGGACCGGGCCGCCGACGACCTGACCCGGCCCCTACTCGTCACGGAGCTGCTGCGGGTCACCGCGGCCAGTCCGCTGCTGCCCCGCGTCGCGGCCGGGCCCGGCACGGTCGGCGGCGCTCCCGTACGGCGCGGCGACCGCCTGCTGCTGGTCGCCCGGCATGCCGTCGGGGCCCACCGCGCGGATCCGGACTGCGCCGCTCCCGCACCGGCGCAGCTCGCCCAGCTCGTCTTCGGCGCGGGCCCGCACGCCTGCCCCGGCGCGCACCTGGCCCGCGCGCAACTCACCGACGTGCTCGCCGGGCTGGCGCCGCACCGCCCCGTCGTCGTCGCCGCGCGGGTCGACCGCCGGTCCGCGCTCCCCGGCTGGGCGACCCTGCTGATCCGGGCGGAGCCGCGATGACGCTGCGGGGCCTGCGGGTGGCGGTGACCGGCGCGAGCGGGTTCTGCGGCTCGGCCGTGGCCCGGGCGGCGGCAGCGAACGGGGCCGACGTGGTGTGTCTCGGGCGCCGGCCGGGCCCGGTCGGACGGCACGTGCGGTGGGACGCCGCGCACGACACCCCCGATCTCGCCGGCGCCGACGTGGTGATCCACCTGGCCGCCGCGGTCGGCGACCCCGCACCGGGTCGCGACAGCGAGGCGGCCTACCACGCGGTCAACGTCGCCGGGACCGCGCGGCTGCTCGACGCCGCCCGCGAGCGACCGGTGGTCTGGGTGAGCAGCGCGAGCGTCTACGACCCGCGCGTCCGCGGCGGCGCGATCCGCGAGGAGCACCCGATCGGCGGGCAGTTGACCGCGTACGGGCGGACCAAGGCGGCCGGCGAGCGGCTGGCGCTCACGGGGGCGGCGGTGGTGCTCCGCCCGCGGGCCGTCTACGGGCCGGGCGACCCACACCTGCTGCCCCGGCTGGCCCGGGCGGTGCGGGGTCGCCGGGTGCTGCTGCCCGGCCCGGACGTGTCGCTGAGTCTGACCGCCGTGGAGAATCTGGCCGACGCGTGCCTCGCCGCACTGAGGTGGCCGGCCGGGGCGTACAACATCGCGGACGCGCGCCCGTACTCCCGGGATCTGATCGTCACCGAAGCCCTCGCCGCGACCGGCCGCGCGGCGCGGGTGCGGCACGTGCCGGTGTCCCGCCGGAGACCCCGCGCGAGGAGATCGGTCTGCTGATGGCGGGCATCACCGGCGATG
>NZ_JBFANZ010000070.1:0-13911 GCF_040659735.1 Micromonospora sp. NPDC049679 | reverse complement strand
CCCGCGCCCGCATCGTCGAACTCCTTGCCGACGAGACCCTGTGCACGTGCCACCTCGTCGCCGAACTCGACGCGAAACAGACCAACATCTCCAACATCCGGGTCAACTCGACCGTACGGGCGTCCAGCACGCGCAGCCCGACGCAGGCCGCCCGGTCGTTGCCGTACGTCCGCGCGGGGCCAGGACGCTCATGATCCCATTCTCGCTGCGCGTGCTGTCGCGCCTGCGCCCCGACAACGCCGCCGCACTGTTGTCGATCTCCGTCGTGCCCATGTGGATCAGCGGGCGGTGGTCGGTATGTTGCCGGGTGTGGCAGACGAGGGAGCCGAGCGGGCCGTGGACATCTACACCGACGGTGCGTGTAGCGGCAATCCAGGGCCCGGCGGATGGGGCGCCGTGCTGAGGTACGGCGAGCGTGAGAAGGAGCTGTGTGGCGGGGAGTCGACCGAGACCACCAACAACCGGATGGAGCTCATGGCCGCGATCCGCGCGTTGGAGAGCCTGACCCGGCCGATGCCGGTGCGGCTGCACACCGACAGCACGTACGTGCGGGACGGCATCATGAAGTGGGTGCCGAAATGGAAGCGCAACGGCTGGCAGACGGTCGGCCGGCAGCCCGTCAAGAACGCCGATCTGTGGCAGCGCCTGGACGCCGCCGTCGGGCGGCACCGGGTGCAGTGGTACTGGGTCAAGGGCCACGCCGGCCACCCGGAAAACGAGCGCGCCGACCGGTTGGCGGCCACCGGCCTGCAAGAGGCGTTGGACGCGGCCGGCATCCCACGGTTGGTGACCGCGCCGACGCCGCGCGCGGGTGCGAAGCGGGCCGTGCGGTCGGCGACGGACGAGGACCCGGCGGGAGCCCGGCAGCGGTGCCGCGCCACCACCCGCACCCGCAAGCCCTGCCCGATCACGGCCCGTCCCTCGGGGCTGTGCCATGTCCACGATCCCGCCACACAGTGTGGTGTCGTCACGAAGAGCGGGCACGGATGCACCGTCGCCACCGGCGGCGGTCCCTGCGGGGTTCATCAGGCCGCCACGGGCACAGCTTCAGCCCTGCTGTGACGCGTCACTACGCTGCCCCACATGATCGATCTCCGGATGCTTGATGGTGCGGCGCGGACCCGTCTGACGGCGTGCGGAGCGGCGGCGGTGACAGTGGCCGCGGGGCTGGGGGTCAGGGCCGTGACCGAGGGAGCGGTCGCCGAGTACGCCGGAGACGCGCTGTACACCGTGCTGGTCTACACGCTGGTCGTCCTGGTCGCTCCCCGGATCAGGCCCGTGACGGCCGCCTGCGTCGCGCTGGCCATCAGCTGTGGCGTTGAGCTCCTGCAGCTCACCGGGGTGCCCGCGGAGCTTTCCCGGCGCACCGTCGTCGCGCGGCTCGTGCTCGGCTCCACCTTCAACGCACCCGACCTGTTCTGGTACGCGGTCGGCGCCGCGTTCGGCTGGCTCGTCCACGCCGCACCACGCGGTCGCCGCTGACGCCGCGCGACGCGACGCGCGCGGACCCGCGGTCAGGACGGGACCGGTGATGCCGTCGCAGAAACGCGACCGTGCGGACCCGCCGCTTCGCAGGCGGCGACCGCGGGGCGTTTGAGCGGTGACCCGGTTGGGGCACGTATCTCGCATCCATGAGGCGTAGCAGGGAGGAGCCGGTAATGGCGACGGGCGACATCGAGACGTATTACGAGGACGGGCAGTGGAAGAACCGCCCGGAAGGCAATCAGCGTGCCAGCAGCACGCACGACACCAAGGCCGACGCGCAGTCGCAGGGGCGCGAAACGGCGGTTGATCACGGTGTCGAGCATGTGATCAAGAAGCAGGACGGCGCGATCGGGGAGAAGAACACGTACCCACGCGCCCGCGATCCGCGCGATATCGAAGGCTGATCGTCAGAGCGAAAGCTCGAATGTGGGCGGTGCTGCCCGTCGGCGCTCAGGCGACGGACCGGAGCGTCGTACCGATTCCGCACCAGTGTGCGCCGGTGCCCCCCAGACGGGGCGCCGGCGCGTGCGGGGCACCGCTGCGCCGCGAGGTCGGTGGGTGGCTGAGGCGTGATCACCACGCGCAGGGGGCGTAGTCCTTGAGGAAGCAGCCGTAGAGATCCTCGCCGAGCTCACCGCGCACGATCGGGTCGTACACGCGGGCCGCGCCGTCGACCAGATCCAGCGGCGCGTGGAAGCCCTCGTCCGCCAGCCGCATCTTGGTGGGATGCGGGCGCTCGTCCGTGATCCAGCCGGTGTCGACGCTGGTCATCAGGATGCCGTCGGCCAGCATGTCTTCGGCGCTGGTCCGCGTCAGCATGTTCAGCGCGGCCTTGGCCATGTTGGTGTGCGGATGCCCCGCGCCCTTGTAGCCGCGGCCGAACTGGCCCTCCATCGCCGACACGTTGACCACGTACGTGCGCCGCGCGGCGGCCGCGGCCATCGCTGGTCGCAGGCGGCTCACCAGGACGAACGGTGCGGTCACGTTGCAGAGCTGAACCTCGAGCAGCTCGACCGGATCCACCTCGTCCACCCGCTGCACCCAGCTGTTCACCGGCCCGAGGTCCGGCACGAGACCGCCGGCGTCGATGGCCGTGGACGCCGCGATCCGTTCGAGTGAGGCGGAGCCGGTGGTCAACGCGAGCGCGGTGAGCGCGTGGGGGGTCATCGCGGGCGATTGCGACCGGTTGGCGGACAGGGCTGGCGTTCCCGTGTCGCCACCGCCACCGGCAGCGGCACCCGAGAACGTGACCAGCTCCGGCAGGGGACCGTCCGGTAACGGCGCCGACTCCGCGGCGGCGAGGTGTGCGTACGCGCCGGGCGTGCGGCGGACGGTCTGCGCGGCGTTATTGATCAAGATGTCGAGCGGGCCCTGGGCGCTGACCGAGTCGGCCAGCGCGACGACCTGGGCAGGGTCGCGAAGGTCGATTCCGACGATCCGCAGGCGGTGCAGCCACTCGGCGCTGTCGGGCATGGCGGTGAAGCGCCGGACCGCGTCGTTGGGGAACCGGGTCGTGATGGTGGTGTGGGCTCCGTCCCGGAGCAGGCGTAGCGCGATGTACATGCCGATCTTGGCGCGTCCGCCGGTGAGCAGGGCCCGCCGGCCGGTCAGATCCGTCCGGGCGTCGCGACGGCTGTGGTTGAGCGCGGCGCACGGCGGGCAGAGCTGGTGGTAGAAGGCGTCCACCTCGCGGTAGCGCTCCTTGCAGATGTAGCAGGCCCGCGCCTTGTTCAGGATTCCCGCCGTGGCGCCCGTGGTCGCCGACGCGAGCGGGATGCCCTGGGTCTCGTCGTCGATGCGCCCCGGGGCGCCGGTCGCGGTGGCCGCCGTCACCGCCCGGTCAGCCGACAGGATGGCGTCCCGCCGTTCCTGGCGCCGCCGCAACTTGATCGTTTTGTACAGCTTCGCCGTGGCCCGCTGAACGCGGAGCACGTCGGGGTGCTCGGGCGGCAACGCCTCCAGCGCCTCGAATACATCGAGGCAGATGTCCAGGCGGGCCCGGTCGATACCCGCAGACTCCGCACCTGGACGCGGCTGTGCGTCGTTGTCCACCGTCATGCCCGCTACCGTTTCGTCCTTGTTCGTTGCCCCGATCCGACCCGAAACTGTACGCACCGCGTGGCGCGGGCCGCCTGCTGCCCTGCCCGGATACGCCCGTTCGCGGTGCGTAGCGGAGGGAATGGGTCGCGGTGGACCGGTCGTCGGTGGCGTGGACCACACGGATCCCTGGCGCCGCCGCGTTGCCCGTGAACGCGTCAGTGTCGCTCCGACGATCGTGACCCCGCGAGCGTGCGCGGCGCGGATCAGCGCCCGACCTTCGTCCGGGCCGGGCCCGCCGGCGACGTCCACGCCGGTCAGGTAATACCACGAGTGGCTGGTTTCACCGGCGAACGCCCCGGCGCCGGCATCGAAGCGGTGGTCACCGCTGGCGCGGTGGGTCGTGGTCAGTCCGCCCTGGTGGAAGGTGGCGGCGCCGGTGGGCCCGGCGAAGTACAGGTGGCCCAGGCTCATCTCGTCCTGCGCCTTGCGCAGCCCGATCCGGCCGACCAGGCGGGGTGACAGCCAGTAGGAGCGGGCGCTCGCCTGGTAGATGCCCTCGTGGATGCCACGCACCTTGCGTTCGGACACCAGGTCGACGAGTCCCGCGTCGACGAGGCGCTTCACGTGGTAGTAGACGCGTTGCGGGGTCCGGTCGAGCCGGGCCGCCACCTCGGTGCGCGTCCGCGGCTCCGCCAACTGCCGTAGCACCTCGACGCGCTGCGGCTTGAGCAGGGCTTCCGCCTGCTTGATCTGCTCCAGATACAGGACATCTCTCATGGCAAAAGAAATCCTGTATGTAAAGCAGAATTCTGAATCTCGCGCGTCGGGTGGTCCATCCCGGATGCACGACATGTCCGTCACCGGAGTGTCGCGGCACCCGCGCGATGACGATCCGGCGATCTCGGGAAATGGGGTCGGTCGACTTGCCGGGCACGCCTATGGTGTGCGGATGGATCCGGCCGAGCGGCGATGGCGGACCGACGTCACGGTGGTGACGTCGGCATCAGCTGTTGCGCGCGCGACCGTTGCGGTCGATCCGACCCCCGAGCGGGTGTCGGATGCCCGCACCATGGCGGGATGCGCCCGCGGTGCCGGTTATGTCGTGTACGGGCTGCCGAGCCCCACCCCGGCCGGGCGTGGCCCGCCGGGTGGTGGCTTTCACCTCGTACAGACAGCCACCAGGGCGGAGCGTTATGGCTCCGGCCCTTTTCTTTTTGGGGCGAGAGATGACGATAGACAGGCAGCGCGCCGCCGAGCAGGACTGGATCAACGGCTTGCGCACGCGGCTCACCGACGAGTTCGAGGCGCAGACGGGTCGGCTGACGGAGCTCACCGCGGACACCGGTGACCCGGCGGAGACGGACACGCGCGTGGCGCTGCTCGCCAGCACGCGGCAGAGCCTGGCGGAGGTGACGGAGGCGCTGCGCCGCATCGGCGAGGGATGCTACGGGGTGTGCGAGGGGTGCGGCGGCGAGATCCCGCGGGAGCGGTTGGAAATCCTCCCGCACGCCCGCTTCTGCGTGCCGTGCCGTCAGAAGCGCGCCGACAACTGACGGCGGTCCGGTCGGGCGAGGGCCGTCGTGGGCGTGGATGGCACGCCGGCCCCCGCCCGGTCGGACAGGCGGCTCGACGTGGTCGGTTCGGGGGAGATGCCGGGATAGCGGTCAGCGCGTGTCAGGCTACGTCGGCCGGTGGCGTGCCGGTCGCGGCGTGCCGGCCATCGAGCAGCCGGGCGTCGGCCGCCGCCAGACCGGCGGCGTCGCGCACCGATTCGCACACCCCCGCGGCATCGGTCCAATGACGACGCGCGTCGTCCGCGCGCCCCAACACCTCCGCCGCATCGCCCAGATACAGCAGGGTCCGGCCGAGCCCGGCCGTCGGAAGCCAGCGCTCCCGCAGCCTGCGGCTCTCGGCCAGCATCTCGTACGCCTGCCCGGCACGCGCCGGCGTCGTGGTCACGAGGGTCGCGCCCGCGTTGAGCAGCGCGCTCGCCCGCGCGGTGGGGTCCGGGACCGTGTCGTACTCGTGCAGTGCCGCGCGCCACGCCTGCGCCGCGTCGAGATGTTCGCCGAGGCGGGAGTGGACGAGGACGAGGTTCGTCAACGCCGCGGCGTATCCCCGGGCGTCCCCGACGGAGCGGAACGTGTTGGCGGCCTTGACCAGATGGTGATGGGCGGTCTCCGGCTCGTCGCGGGCCAGCTGCGCGGCCCCGAGCGCCAGGTCGGTGAGCGCGTGCCCGGCCCGGTCCGCGACCGACCGGTGCCGCCGGGACAGCTCCAGATGCTCGACCGCGTCATCGAGCTGACCCAGGTCCAGCAGAGCCAGCCCCAGGTTCAGCCGCGCCTGGGCGGTGCCGCGCCGGCCGCGTTCGGCGACCGCCAGGGTCAACGCGGCCGCGGCCCCCTGCGGATCGTGCTGGCGCCGGCGCAGCACCCCCAGCTCGTTGTGCGCCCAGCCGGCGATTTCCGGACGGTCGTCGGCGGTCGGCGTCGCCAGCACCATCTGGCATACCTCCGCCCACTCGTCGAGGCGGCCCTCGTGCGCGTACCAGCCGCAGAGCGCCACCGCCAGGCGGAACCACCACCGCCGTACCCGCAGCGGCAGCGCCTCCGCCGCGCCGACCGGCACCTTGACGACCGCCAGCAGCAGTTCCTGGTTCAGGTCGAACCACCCCGACGGATCGTCGTCGAGGGGCAGCGTCTGCTCCCGCCCCGTGAGGGACGCGGTCACGGCCAGGTTCGCGGCGTGCCGCTCAGCCCGACGCGCGAGGTGGCGGGCCAGCCGCGCCTGGGCGGCGATCCGACGCCGCGCGGGTTCGGCGTCACGCAGGTGCAACCGGGCGTACGCGGCGAGCAGCGGTCGGATCTCGTAGCGGTCCCCTGGCGCGCCGACCACGAACGCGCCCGTGGCCAGTTCGTCGAGAAGCGCGGAAATCCGTTCCGGGCGCCGGCCGGCGAGCGCGCCGATCGCCGGCCGGTCCAGCGCCACCGGACCGAGTGACATCAGCCGGTACAGCCGCTTGGCGCCCCCGGAGAGCGCGGCGTACGCCGTGTCCCGGTCGGTGAGCAGGGTGACCGCGGGAGAGTTCGGCACCCGCTGATGCGGGGGCGCGTCGACCGCGCGGCGCAGCGTCTCCAGCAGGTCGACCGAGCGCCAACCATGCCGGGCCGTCCGGTAGCCGAGCGCGCGGATGGTCCGCGGCTGCCGGCCGCACAACTCCACGATCTTCCGTACCGCCGGATCCGTTCGCGGATCGGGGCGGCGGTTGCGTTCGCCCGGCGCGGCCACGCCGGCGGTCGCGAACAGCTCCACCGCGTCGTCGGGGTCCGGTTCGCTGAGCCAGTGCGACACCACGCCGTCGAGGCCGGCCAGCGTCGGCGCCCCGGCCAGCAGCAGGCGGCACGTCCGGGCGGCCGGGGGCAGCAGCGGCCGCACCTGCGCCGGGGCGTCGACGTTGTCGAGCACGAGCAGGATCTTCCTGCCGTCGAGTTGTCCGCGGAGCGCATCGGCGGCCTCGGTCAGATCATCGGGCCGGCTGGACCGTGGTGGTGTGGTGCCCAGGATGCGCGCCAGCGCGGCGAGCACCTCCCGGGTCGACCGCGGCCGGTCACCACGACGCAGGTTGAGGTAGTACTGGCCGTCCGGGTAGTCGTCGCGGCAGAGGTTGGCCGCCTGGACCGCGCACGAGGACGTGCCCACGGCCCGCCGGCCGACGACGGCGACCGCGTGCTCGCGCCGGACCGCGTCGACGATCGCGGTGACCTGCTCGGTGCGGCCGGTGAAGCCGGCCGGGTACGGCAGCGTGGGCCCCGCGGCCAGCGGGGTGGCGACCGTCTCGGGCGGCTCGGCCGCACTCTCCCGCTCGGCGCGACGACGGCGGAGCTCGAACAGGACGGAGGCGATCGCGCCGCAGATTGCCAGCACGATGCTCGCCGGGCCGAGCACGCTGTCGGCGAGCTCCGACAGCAGGTTGCTGGCGACGTTGCCGACCAGGCCGCTGACCAGGGTGCCGGCGGCCACCAGCACGGGCCACCGGGGCGGTCGGCCCAGGCCGTCGCCCGGCGGTCCCGGCCGGGTCATCGGGTCCGTCCGGAGACCAGGCCGGCGACGAGTTGCCGGCGGGCCAGGACCACCAGCAGCAGCGGCAGGAGGGAGGCGATCACGGAGCTCGCGGCGAGTGCGCCGCTGTTCGCCACGAAATGCCGCGTCTGGCCGTACAGGAACAGGCCGAGCGGCGCCGCGTCGGGGCCGCTGAACAGCAGGCCGACGACCAGATCGTTCCAGACCTGGACGAACTCCAGCACGGCGACCGCGACCACCGCGCGGACGTTGTGCCGGGCCAGCCACCACACCATGCTCCACCACCGGCGACCACTCACCCGTGCCCGCCGGACCTGCTCGGCGGGCAGATCGGCGAAGGCGTTGCGCAGCACCAGCACCGCGAACGGCACGCCCAGCGCGATGTGCACCAGCGCCAGTCCGCGGGCCGTCCCCGCCGACAGCACCGCACCGAGCACCTCGTTGACCGGCCCGGCGATCACCTGCACCGGGACGATGGCGGCGCCCATCAGCAGCACTCCGGTGACCTGGGCGGTCGGCCCGGTCAGCCAGGCCAGCGGATACGCGGCGAGCAGCGCGACGATCAGCACGGCCAGGGTGACGACGGTGGCCAGCAGGAGCGTGAAGACAAGCGCCCGCTGCAGTTCATCGCTGCGCACCAGCTTCTGGTACGCATCCGGCCGCGCCGCCGCGGCCCACCAGCCGCGCACGGCCGCATCCTCCGGCGTGTGCAGGGAGGTCGCGATGAGCACACCGAGCGGCACCAGCCACGCGATCGCGGCGAGCGCGGCGACCAGACGCGTCAGCCACCGGGGCGCCGCCGGCTGCTCGGCGGCGACCGCCGGATCGGGCCCACGCGGCGGTGGCCACGCCTGCCGGACGAAGAGCGCGGCGACGAGCATGCCGACCGCCACGGCGGCCAGCCACACCACGCCGAGGGCCGCCGCCGGGCCGCTCGTGCTCCCGGCCGAGGTCTGCCACACGTGGACCGCGAGCACCGACGCCTCATCCCGCACGGAACCGGGCGCCATGATCAGGATCAGGTCGAAGGTCCGGGCGGTGCCGAGCGCGACCAGGGCGAAGACCACGGCCACCGTACGCAGCAGCAACGGTCGCCATTGCGCGTCCCAGAGCACGTCCCGCCGGTTCCCGCCGTACGCGCGGACCGCGTCGGTCAGGCTCGGCGGCAGAGCGTCCAACGCAGACCGGAAGACGAGCACCGCCAACCCGACCCAGGCCCACACGAACGCCGACATCAACGACACCGTCACCAGGCCGGGGCCGAGGAACTGCGGCGCCTCGTCGGCCGTCCGCCCGAGCAGCCGCGTGGCGAGCAGGGTGGCCACGCCACGGGCGGGATCCGGGTCGTACATGAGGCGGAAGGTCACGCCGGTGACGACCAGCGGTAACGCGATCGGTACGACCAGGATGAGCCGGACCAGGCCACCCTCTGTGGAGCGCCGGGACGCCGCCGCGAGCAGATAGCCGAGAGCGGTGACCAGCGTGGGCACCAGCAGGGCCCAGATCAGGGTGCGGCCAACCACCGCCGGGGCGTCGGGGGCGCCCAGCGCGGTCCGGAAATGGGTCAGCCCGACGAACCCCTCGGTCGGCGTGGTGAGGCTGGCGTGCAGGGTCCGCAGCACCGGCCAGACCAGGAGGCCGCCGAGGAGCAGCGCTGCCGGCAGCAGCAGAGCCGAGGTGGCCCCGGCCGCGGGGTACGCCCGTCCGCGTCGGGGCGGCCCGACATCGTCGAGTACGGCGATCTCCCCGAGTACCCGTACGTCGGTCACGGCCGACCCGCCGCCTGCCGCGCGGCGAGGGCAAGTTGCCTGGTGGCGCGGTCGACGGCGCCAGGGACGCGTCCGTGCGTCACGTCGGCGAAGAAATCCTGCATGATCCGCCAGATGCCCATGCCGTCCGAGCCGGTGAAGACGCCGGGTAGCCGGTCCGACAGGTCGAACCGGAGGACCCCGGCCGACCTGATCTCGGCGGCGAGCTGGCCGCGCAGCGTGTCCTGGTAGCGGTCGGGCGGCACGGTGAGGTTGGGGGAGAGGTAGCCGCCGGCGTCGAGCCACGGCTGGAAGCTGCGCTCCCCGGTGAGCCACCGCACCAGGTCGGCGCCGCGTGCGGAGCCGCCCAGCACCACCGCCGCGTCACCGCCGACGACCAGCGGCCCGGCGCCGCCCCGCACCGTCGGAAACCGGGACCATTCAAGCTGCTCCCGTCCCCGCCCGAAGCGTTCCGCCACCGCGTCGACGAAGTCCGCCCCGAACACCATCGCCGCCCGTCGCCGGGCCACCACCTGGATCACCGACTCCTCGTGCTGGGTCAGCAGGGCGCGCCGTCCGCCGCCTGGGAACGCCCCGTCGATGCTCCACAGTCCGGCGAGCAGGTCCAGCGCGTCACGGACCGGCTTGCTCTGCCAGTCCGCCCAGCCCCGGGCCAGCGCCTCGTACGTGCCGTCCTCCTCTCGCGTCACGGCCGCCAACACGTTTTCGAACCAGTCGGTGAGCACCCAGCCGTCGGCGGCGCCGATCGACAGCGGAGCCGGCCGCTCGGCGCCGTTGGCCTCCGCCGCGAGTTCGTGGGTGCGGCTCACCAACTCGTCCCACGTCCGCAGGGGCTGCGGGACGAGCGAGGGGAGGTGCCAGAGGAGAGACTTGTGCGCGGCCTTCACCCATACGCCGTACAGCCTGCCCTGGACCCGCAGCAGGTCGCCGAGGTTGACCGGGAAGCGTGTGGCGAGCGCGTCGTCCAGCTCGGTCAGCCAGCCCCGTTGGGCGTACTCGGTGACCAGCCCGGGGCGGGGAAGGATCGCCACGTCGGGGCTGGTGCCCGCGAGGTGCCGGGCGCGCAGGAACGCGTCGATGTCGTCACCGGCGCTGATCACCTGCACCTGCCGGTCGTAGCCGTCCAGGACCTCACGGAACCGCTGCAGCTCGTCGCTGCTCCACACGACCGCAACCTGGGTCGGCAGGGGCTGGTGCGAGCAGGCGGCAACCGTTGCGGCCGTGGTCGCGGTGGCGGCCAGCCGCAGGACGGTGCGCCGCGTCGCCCGTCCGTGCGGGGTCATCGGGGCTCCGTGACGGGTCGGTCGGGGACCTCGACCGTGACCTGGTCGGGAATCTCGTCGAGTACGGCGGGATCGGCGGAGCAGACCAGCGTCGCGACACCCGGCGAGGCCGGCGGGGAGAGCCGCGGCGTGAGATCTCTGAGCCGGTCGGTGCCACCGGCGTTGCCCGGCAGGTCGATGACGAGCACCTCGGGCAGGCATGCGGCCGCGCGGGCCACGGCGACCCGGAACCGCTGGGCGTCGGAGAGCAGGTGGGGGAGGAGACCGAGGGTGGGCGCGAGTTCCAGACGCTCGATCACCGTTGCGACCCAGTCGTCGGCCACCGCGTGTACCCGTTCGCGCTTGAGCTGCCCGTATTCGATGTTCCTCCGGACGGTCAGGTGGGGCAGCAGCGCTCCGCCCGCCGGGACGTACCCGATCTGGCGCCGCGCCGGCGGCAGGTCGGTGACGTCGCGTTCGCCGACCCGGATCCGCCCGGAGATCGGAGCCGCGAGTCCCGCCACGACCCGGGCCATCGCGGTGCTGATCGGAGGTGGCGCCACCAGCGCCGCGAGGCTGCCGGCGGCCACCTGGACCGTCACCGGACCGGTTGCTCCGACGCCTACGAGTTCATCCAGCTGTAACGTGGCCATCACCTCCGGTGGCGGGGGGATAGTAACAACCACGGTATGTGACGGCAATCAATAAGACGACCGGCAGTCCTTTATGGATGCCGGCCGTATGGTCGGGCTCTCCGGA
This sequence comes from Micromonospora sp. NPDC049679, assembly GCF_040659735.1. Lineage (NCBI taxonomy): Bacteria > Bacillati > Actinomycetota > Actinomycetes > Micromonosporales > Micromonosporaceae > Micromonospora > Micromonospora sp. NPDC049679. The sequence continues at coordinate 2,516 of NZ_JBFANZ010000070.1, read as the reverse complement.
CGTTCAATCGGGAACCGTGCACTCTCCATGTGGACGTCGCCATAGATGTAGCTAAATACATCGAGTGCGCATTACCGTCCTCACATGCGGATGCGAATCGCCTTCACCGCGGCCGGAGTCGCCGCCCTCATCGTCCTCGGATCGGCCGGCACGGCGGGTGCGGCCGACGGGCCACGCCAGTCGCACACCACCACGGTGGGCGTGCACAACGCCTACCAGCAGGCCACCTTCCCCTACCTCGCCGACGCGCTCGACTCGGGCGCGGGCATGATCGAGCTTGACGTGTGGAGCGACTCGTTGACGCGCCAGTGGCGGGTCAACCATGAGCTGGTCGGTCAGAGCAGCAACTGCACCTCCGGCGGCCTGCGCACGGGAAACCGCGACGGCGGCCTCGGCGACTGCCTGTCCAACATGAAGCTCTGGCATGACGCGCACCCGGGCCACCGGCCGATCATCGTCAAGGTCGAATTCAAGAACGGGTTCGACAGCCGGGTGAGCCTCGGCCCGGCCGACTTCGACCGGTTGGTCGCGACGAGACTCGGCGACGCGATCTATCGTCCCGCCGATCTCCTCGGCTCCTACCGCACCCTGGACGAGGCGGCGCTCGCCGACAACTGGGCCACCACGTCCGAGCTCGCCGGAAAGTTCCTCCTCGAGCTCATTCCCGGCACGTTCGAACGGCAGAACCCGTTTGATCGACTGTGGACGGACACCGAGTACGCGCGGTACCTGCGTGATCTGGCCGCGACGGGGAAGTTGGGCTCGGCGCGGTCGTTTCCGGCGGTGGTGGACGCGGCCGGCGGGGACCCGCGTACCCGCTATTCCGACCCGGCGATCCGGCCATGGTTCGTGTTCTTCGACGGTTCGGCCACGGCCTACGTCGGGGGCGGGATCGACGCGGCGTGGTACGACAGCCGGCACTATCACCTGATCATGACGGACGCGGCCGCCGTCGCGCCGCCGATCGACTCCACGCACCCGACCGAGGCCGAGGCGTCCGCCCGGGTGGCACTGCTGGCGAAGGCGCACGCCAGCGTCGTCAGCGCGGACTGGGCCAGCCTGCCGCGGGTGCTCTCGACGGTCGCGGTGCGCGGATGAATCCCGGCGGATCGAGCGGGCGTGCCCCGCCTGCCCGCGGTCACCCGATCGGATCGTCACCACGTCTGGCGCGGCGACGGGTTGTGGCAATATTCTCCGTGGTGGTCGGAAGAACCGAAGATCCTTTTCATGAAGGTCCGTCAAAGGAGACGCCATGCCCGCCTTCGACCACCCCGAACTCGATCGCCGTACCCTTCTCCGGGCCGGTTTCGGCGCAGCCGCGGTGGCGGTGGTCGGAACCGAACTCGCGACCGCCGCCCCTGCCCGGGCGGCAACCGGGGCCGATCTCTCCTGGATCATCGGCTGCGACGGTTGGGGCGCGCGCCCGCCATCGGGCCCGCTGGAGCTGAGCGGCGCGATGACCAACAAGATCATCGTGCATCACATGGCCTTCCCCAACACCACCGACTACTCGCGCGAGCAGGGCGTGAAGCTGGCGCGCGACTGTCAGAACCTGCACATGGACCGCAACGGCTGGTCGGACACCGGGCAGCACTTCACGGTGAGCCGGGGCGGGTACGTCCTGGAAGGGCGACGCGGCAGCCTGGAAACCCTGCAGGGCGGCGTGCGTCAGGTGATCTCCGCGCACTGCCCGGGCGAGAACGGCAGGGCCATCGGCATCGAGAACGAGGGCACCTACGTCACCGAGACACCGCCGGCAGCCCTGCTCGACTCGCTGACCCGGCTGTGCGTGACCATTTGCCAGCAGTACGGGCTGCACGCCCACGACATCTTCGGGCACTGGGACTTCCGCGCGACGCTCTGCCCCGGTGCGATGTTCTACCGCGAGTTCCCCACCCTGCGCCGCCGCGTCGCCGCCGGACTCGGCACCGATCCCGCCGATGTGCCGGCGCGCCGCTGGCCGGACATCTGGAAGTTCGTCGGCGGACCCGTCGTGCAGGTCGCCCAGTATCTGCTCAACTTCCGGGGCTACGCCGTGCCGATCAACGGCGTCTTCGGCACCGCCACCGTCGCGGCGGTGCAGGACTGGCAGGCGCGTAACGGTCTTCCCGTCGACGTCGACGCGACTCTGACCGCTCCGACGTGGGAGTCGCTCGCGCCGGAGCTCGACAAGGACGCGACGGGCCTGCCGGTGAACGCACTGCAGTACATCCTCAACAACAAGGGGTACGCAGACGTGGCTATCACCGGCGATTACGACCACCCGACCAGGAAGGCCGTACAGGACCTCCAGAAACTGCACGGACTGACGCCGAACGGCAAGGTGACCACGAGCACCTGGTGCGCGGCGGCCGGCGGCGCGGTGCGCCAGGCGTTCCTGCACCACTGACGGCAGGCGACGCCGGACCGCAGCCGGGCAGGCCCGTCTGCCCGGCTGGAATCACAGGCGTCCCGGAGCGCTGATCCGGGGCGCGGCCGGGTGTGGCGGATCGTCAATCCGGAGCGCACGAACCGGC
>NZ_JBFANZ010000069.1:0-13980 GCF_040659735.1 Micromonospora sp. NPDC049679 | reverse complement strand
CCAAAACCGTAAACGATTCCAGCCGGCCCGGGAATAAATCAAATTGGCACTGGCTTATCAAGCACCCTGTTGAGTTCTCAAAGAACAAACACACAGAAGCAGACACCGACACCGTCGGTAGTTGCTTCGGAAGTTGGTTGTCAGTCAAGGCCGGCGCTTGCGCGCCACCTGCCTGATCTCCCGCGTTATCCCGGCGTTCATCCGGCATCCCTGCGGGCAGAGAGAAAGTTACGCCCACCCGGCCGCAAACGCAAATCCGCCGCCGGATGTCCCACGTCACACTCGCGCGACGGTCGCTCCGGTGGAGCGTCCATCACGGGCGAGACCGCAGGTGTCTTCAACGCCCTCGCGCCCCCGGCATTCCCCACTACCGCGGAGAACGCGCCGGCCTGTCACGGCCCTGAGGCTGCAGGTAGCTGAACGATCCGGCCCCGCACCGCATTCCCGGCGACCCGGGCAACAACCCGGCGCCCGTTCGCGGCTCGGTGACACCGAACAGTCCAACGCTGCCCCGCGACCCCCCATTCCCCGCCTCCCCGGCGAACCGGTACTTGCGGGACCTGGGTCAACGCCACGGCGGCGTGCCGCATTCCCCGAACCAGCGGGAAGAGCAGCCGGCCCACGCGGGCTGGTCGACGCGACGGCAGGTCCAACGCCACCGACGGGAATCGCATTCCCCCTGTCCCGCAGCGCGGAACCGGAGATGCGGGCGCCGGCGCTGTCGTCGACTGAGCGCGTCCGTCACGCGCCGCATTCCCCGCGCCGTGCGGAGAGATGGCAGCGCCCGATGGGTTGAAACGCGCGACGTCAAGTTCAACGCCGCAGCTCCGAGCCCATTCCGGCCTTCGGCCATCGGCGCCCAGCCGGCAAACGCTCACCGGGCAGCGACGGTGACAACGCACGTCCCGGCGCCGCCATTCCCCAGGCGCCGTCGTGCGCCCCACCAACGCCGCCAACCTCCTCACACCGCAGGCCGGACTCGTCCACGATGTGGGGTGCACTCGCAGGCTGGCGAGCAGTCCGATCATCCAGAGCAGACCGTAGACCCCGATCACCAGTCCGATGATCCGCCCGGTCTTCGGCCGGTGTCTGTCACTGGTCGTCTTCACGAATCTGGCGGGAAAGGCCCTGGACGCCGGAGCCGGGTGAGAACAGGGCGTCGGCGAGCGAGCGTGGTGTCGTCGGGCCTCGTTGACGCAGTTCGCACAGGACGCGGACACGCGAGCCGGTGAGCCCATCGCGAGCCAGGCTCTGGGTCATGTCGCGGGCCGCAGAACCGGGTGGTCCACGAAGTGCATTGACAGTCCCGCCGCCAGGCATATATTCAACCCATCGGTTAATAAACCACGTGGTTGAGAGCACTGATGACAGCAGATCCGGCCAGCACCGTGTTCGCCGCACTCGCGGATCCGACCCGTCGGGCCATCCTGGCCCGGCTGGCGGCCGGCGATGCGACGGTCAACGAGTTGGCGGAGCCGTTCCCGATGAGCCTGCAGGCCGTCTCCAAACACCTGAGCGTGTTGGAACGGGCTGGGCTGATCACCCGTATCCGCGAGGCGCAGTGGCGGCGGTGCCGGCTCGAGCCGGCACCGTTGCGCGACCTCGCGCGGTGGGTCGATCAGTATCGCCGGCTGTGGGACGACCGCTACGACACGTTGGACGGCTACCTGCGCGAGCTGAAGGGGAACACCGATGAGCGAGATCAGTGACCTGACCGTCACCGTCCCGTCCGACTACGAGATCACCCTCACCCGCGTCCTCGACGCCCCGCGCGACCTGGTCTTCGCGGCGCACACCGAGGCCGAGCACCTCAAGCGGTGGTGGGGCCGCGGCAACCCGCTCGACGTCGAGATCGACTTTCGGGTGGGCGGTCACTACCGCTTCGTGGAGCACGCCGCGGACGGCAACGACTACGCCTTCCGCGGCGAGTTCCGCGAGATCGTGGTGCCGGAGCGCATCGTCCAGACGTTCGAGTTCGAGGGCATGCCGGGCCATGTCGCCGTCGATACGCTTGTGTTCGAAGAACGGGACGGCAGGACCGTAGTGACCGGCACGACCCGTTTCGATACGACGGAAGAGCGCGACGGCATGCTCAACTCGGGCATGGCGCAGGGGGCCGCCGAGTCGTACGCGGCGCTCGACAAGCACTTGAGCACGCTGGTCTGAGCCAGACCACGGGTGCCGCCGTCACCGGCTGCGGCTACGGTGACGGCGGCACCCGCGTACGTCACGGTTGCGACCTCGACGCCGACCGGACTCGCTGAGGCTGCGGCGATCTCCGCGTCATGGGGTGGTCGCATACGAGTCGGCCCAGTACTTCGACGGGGCACCCGCATCCTTGAGCTCGGCGTACTGGCTCATCAAGCCGATCGTCTCGGTCCACTTCGCCTCCGAGTTCACCCCCGGCAGGCCGCCGCCGGTGACGGCGAGCAGCGGTACGGCGAGGGTCAACTGCCTGACCAGCACCTCCCTGGGTGGCTCGTTCTCCGCCAGCTCCGTCATCGCGTCCGCGGCGGCGGGCACGTCTGCGGCTGCCTCGCTCCACGACTTCTGGGTGGCCCGCATGAACGCCTTGACCGTCTCCGGGTCCTTGCTCAGCGTGCTCTCGTTGACCACCACGCCGGTGCCGAGCATGTTCATGCCCCAGTCCGCGTACGGCAGGTAGTCGACCTTCTTCCCGGTCCTGGCCTCGATGGTCGGCGCCTGGTCGTGGAAGAACCCCTGGATGGCGTCCACCTGGCCCTCCGCCAGCGCGGCGATCTTCCCGGCCGCGTCCAGGTTGACCACCTTCACCTCGGAGGCGGCGACGCCGTTGGCCTTCAGCCAGGCGGGGAAGGTGGCGTAGATGGCGTCGCCGGGCGTACCGCCGACCGTCTTGCCTTTCAGATCGGCCGGCTTGGTGATCCCCTTGTCGGCTAGAAACTCGATGGATGCCGGGCCCTTCTGCAGGAACACCCCGACGCTCTTCACCTTCATCCCGCTGCTGATCGCCTTGAGGAGCGGTGGGGTGTCCGCCCAGCCGAAGTCGGTCTGCTGCTGTGCCACCGCCTGGATGGTCTTGCCCGAGCCACCGCCCGCCTTGATCGTCAGCTCGATGCCCTCGGCGTCATAGAGGCCCTTCTTCAGCCCGTAGTAGAAGGGAGCGTGCTCGCCGTAGGGCACCCAGTTCAAGGTGAGCGTCACCTTCTTCTTGCCGCCGCTGCCGGTCGACTGTTCGTCACCGGCGCCGCACGCGGCGACCGATCCCAACAGCAGGAGCGCGGCGGCGGTGATCGCAACACGTCTCATGGTGGCGCCTCCTGAAGCATGTCCGACTGTCACGGAGTGGGGTTGCAAGGGCGGGACGGCGCGCGTTCCTAGTAACGGATCCTGCTGAGGTTGGCGTAGCTGTCGCAGGCCGACGAGACCCCGTCGGGGGTCGGGCTGTCGTTCTCCGTGAAGTAGTAGTCGACGCCGGCCATCTCGCTGTGGGCGAAGATGCGGGCGAAGTTGATCGTCCCCTCCCCCACATCGGCGAACGAACCGTCAGCGGCCATGTCCTTGACGTGGAACAGGGAGAAGCGTCCCGGGTACCGCTTGATCAGATCCACTGGGTCGACCCCGACGCTTGCCGCCCAGTACAGGTCGAGCTCCATGGCGACCAGGCTCGGGTCGGTTTCACGCAGCAGGACGTCGTACCCGCGTACGCCGTTGTGCACGGTGAACTCGAACCCGTGGTTGTGATAGGCCACGGTGAGGCCGGCCTGCTTGAGCCGCGCGCCCACCGCGTTGAGGGTGGTCGCCAGCGCCGCGTAGTCGGCAGGTCGCCACGAACCCGAGCCCGAGATGCGGACGTACCGTGCGCCGAACGCCTTCGCATCGGCGATGACTCCCTCGAGGTTGTTCTCGAGGTTGCTCAGGCTCACACCGATGGACGGAACCGACATGCGGGCGTCGGCGACCAGCGGGGCCAGCGCCGTCGCGGTCTTGCCGTAGTAGTTGTTCACGCTGCCGGAGGGCTCGGCGTTGCGGAAGCCGCAGTCGGCCAACGCCTTCAGGGTGGCTTCCGGCGCGGATGGCATGGTGGCCCGCACCGTGTAGAGAACCAGCCCGATGTTGTCGTCGGCCACCACCCGGTTACGGGCGACCTGCTGCTCCTTCCCGATGTCGGACCTGTTCGCGGCGCTCACGATGCGGGAGCGCTCCTGCTGCGTGATGACCCGGTTCGTCCTGAGCTCGCTGGTGATCCGCGTGACCGCTTCAACGAACTCGCCGTGGTTGGCGAACCGCGACTCGTGCCAGATGACGTCCATGATCGTGCACCCGTCACCGACGTCGTAGTTGGGCACGTCCGAGTGCGCCCTCCCGGCACCGAACGAGACGGTGGACGAGGAGCGGTAGCCCCACATGCAGCGGTCCCGCGGCCCGGTGACCCGCTCACCACCGACATAGTCGATGCGGTAGATGCCCGAACCCTTGTTGTGCGAGCCGCGTCCGACGCCGGAGCCGCTGCCGAAGTCCATGACGTAGAGGGACCCGTCGGAGCCGAACTCGGCGTCGAACGGAGACGTGAACTTCATGGTCGGCAGGAACGAGTTGATCGACAGAAGGTCGCCCGGCCGACCGGGGGTGAAGACGTCGCTCGGCGCGGGCTCCGTGAGCACACTGACGGTCTTGTACCAGTTGCCGCCGTACTCCGAGATGAACCACTTGCCGTCGTAGTACTGGGGGAACTTCGTGTTCGAGGTGAGCTTCGCGTCGTACTCGTAGACGGCGCCCGCCATCGGCGCCCCGCTCGGCGGAATCTCCGGGAACTCGGTGCGACCCCATCCCTGGCTCGCGTTGCCGTACCAGATCAGCGGTGTCTGACCCGGCGGCAGGTTGTGGAGACCGGTGTTGTGGGGCGAGTCGTTGACCGGGGCGGCGCAGTTGAATTTCTCCCCGGATTGCCCGGTGGCGAAGTCGTAGTCGACGTACGGGATGTGCGGGCCCAGACAGTACGGCCAGCCGTAGTTGCCGGCCTTGGTGATGCGGTTCTGCTCGACCATGCCGGCGGGGCCGCGGAGCGGGTTGGTGGTGGTCGCGTCCGGACCGTAGTCGGCGACGAGCAACGCGTCGGCGGCCTCGTCGTAGGTGATGCGGAACGGGTTCCGGAAGCCCATCGCGTAGATCTCCGGGCGGGTCTTGCCGCCGCCTTCCTCCGCGCCGGAGAACAGGTTGCCCTGCGGGACCGTATAGGTCCCGTCGTCCTCGGGACGGATCCGGATGATCTTGCCCCGCAGGTCGTTGGTGTTGCCGGAGGTCGCCTGGGCATCGGCCGCGCCCTGGCCCGCGCGCTCGTCCAGCGGCGAGTAGCCCTGCTGCACGAACGGGTCGGTGTTGTCACCGGTGGACGCGTACAGGTTGCCGTCGTCGTCCATCGTCAGCGACCCACCCATGTGGACGTTCGCGCGCAGTTCGTTTCGCCGGACCGGCCACGAGAGCAGCCGCTTCTCGCTGGCCATGTCGAGCACGTCACCCACCAGGGTGAACCGGGACAGGTGGGCCCGCGCCTGGGCGGGCTCCGGCACGACCGGATCGGTGTACAGCAGGTAGACCCAGCCGTTGTCCGCGAAGTCGTTGTCGATGGTGAGCCCGATGAGCCCGTCGGAGTGTTGCTTGGTGTCCAGGTGGAGCTGGAGGTCACCGGCGAGCGTGGTGGTGGGCGGGTTCTGGTCCTGGTGGATCAGCTTGATCTGACCGGTGCGCTGGATGTAGAGCACGCGCCCGTCGGGCAGCGGCGCGAGCTCGAACGGGTCCGCCAGGTTCGCGTCACCTTCGAGCTGCACCTTCCTGAAGCCGCCCCACTCCGTCGCGCCGCAGTCGCCGCCCGCGGCGCCGGCCGCCCACTCGATGCCGCCGAGGAGATGCTGACGGAACAACGGCTCGGAGAACGCAGAACTGTTGTGCCCGCTGGCGGTGTACCACGAGCGGCCACCGTCGTAGACCTGGCACCAGGAGTGCGCATGTTCAGGCCCCTCATTGAGCCCGGCCGGATTGTCGGTGGTGCGGAGCTCGGTGAGGACGTGCACGTTGCCGTTGGGCGAGGCCTGCCAGTTGTACCACTCCTCCTCGCGCTCCCACAGTTGCGGCAACCCCTTCGTCGACGGATGTACCCGATCGAGCACCTCGATGCGCCCGGCGCGTGGCGTCGGGTGGTTTTCGAACTTCGCGCCGACGAGGCCCGCGTACCAGTCCCAGTCGCGTTCGCTCGCGGTGGCGGAGTGCAGGCCGGCGTAGCCGCCCCCGCCCTGGATGAATCGCTGCAACGCGGCCCGCTGCTCGGCGTTGAGCAGATTCCCCCGTTCCGGTGTCGAGTTGGTGTTGTTGAAGATGACGGCGTCGAACGGCCGCAGCCGCTTGTCGCTGAAGACGTGCGCGTCGGCGGTCGCCGTCACGGCGAAGTTGTGCTGCCTGCCGAGTTGTCTGATCGCGGCGATCCCAGCGGGGATCGATTCGTGCTCGACGTTCGTCACCTTCGAGAACACCAGCACATGGAAGCGCGGGGCTTGGCTTCCCTGCGCGTTCGCCGGGGGCGACGCGACCTGCAGTAACGGCACGGCGAGTAACGCGACGACGAACCGCGCCGCCGGTGCCCATCGACGTCTCATTCGGGGGGTAGCGCTGCGATCCATGTTCTCTCCCAGGTGGGGTTGGGAACCACGAACGGATGCGTAACCTCGAAGACGACCCCTGGTAAGCGCTTTCCAAGGAAAGCGTTTACCAAAGTAGACGATGGTTCGGGATATGGTCAAGGGTGAATGCCTGACGTCCACATCCGACCCGGGCCGACGTACACGCCGCACTCCCCCCGGTCGCGCAGACGCAAATGCATTCGCGCGGGCCGTGCCCGTGCCGCGTCGGCAGGCGCGCCCGACGGGCCTGTGTTGAGCGCGCCGGCCTGGGGTTCGACAGCCCAGCCGAGTACGGCACGCACAGGTCACGGCGCCTCGACAACGGGCGCTAACCGTTGATCCGTTTCCAGGAAATGCCGTGAGTTCCTTTTTCCATAAGAATGATCATCGCAATATCCACCACCGTCGTGGATTCAACGCAGCGTGAGCGAAAAGCGGCCACACGGGGCCCCGACGACGAGGGTTCAGAAACCGCTTTCCTGATCCGGTGGCCACGGGGAACCCGCTTCACGACCGCGCACCGGCGCGGCTCCTCGAACCGCTACTCACCGTGGGGCGGAGACGGCTGGGAGGATCCCCGTGGGTCGCGGCGGAGGGGATGCTCGGCAGGGATCTCGACGAGCACGATCCGTACGCCGTCCGGGTCCTCGATCCACATCTCGATGAGCCCCCAGGGCTCGGTGCGGGGCTCCCGGGTCACCGGCACGCCGGCGGCGGACAACCGCGCATGTTCGGCGTCAACGTCCCGCACCTGGACCCAGATCATCAATGACTGTCCGGGGCTGCCGGGCGAGCGGCCCGAAACCTCCAGGAATCCGGAGCCGAGGAAGAACACCACCCCCGGATCGGCCGCGGAGCCAAACTCCCGGTAGACCGCCAGGCCCAGTACGTCGCGGTAGAAGCGCTGGCTGCGCTTCGGGTCGGCGGGGCGCAACAAGATCCGGCTGCTCAGGACGTCCATCCCACGATCCTGACAGCTCCGTTGGCCGCGTGCCGGACACTGGCACTGCCGGAGCCGGCCAAGCAGGTGGGCGTCGACAGATGCGTTATTTCGCCGAGCCAGCCTACGTACGCAGCAGGACCGGTCCGGCGTCGATCCGCACCCGAAACAGCGCGTACGGCCGGTCGCGCAGATCCTTGCCATGCTGGTAGAGCGGCTGACGGTGCAGTTGGTTGGCGGTGACATAGAGATAGCCGTCGGTGCCGACCGACATGGTGTCGGGCCAGAGCAGCCGGGGATCGTGCACCAGGGTGTCGTAGCGACCGTCGGCGGTGCGCCGCAGCACCGCGTTGTGCTCGTACGCGGTCAGGTAGAGCCGGCCCGCGTCGTCGCTTTCCAGACCGTCGGAGGCGGTTCCCTTGTCGCCCTCGTCGACCACCGTCGCCGCGACCGCGGCATCGTCGAGCGTACGGTTCCACAGCGCCTCGACATCGACGCTGTAGAGCCGCCGCGACATCAGAGGGCAGTAATACAGCCGGGTGCCGTCCGCGGAGATCGCGATCCCGTCGGAGCCCATGGTCACGGGCTGCGGCTCGGCGCCCGGCGGACGCTTCATGAAGTATCGGCCCTCGACCACGGGCCGGTAGGTGTGCAACGGCTCGGCCTTGGTGGAGGGGTGATCATGCAGCCGCCGCCAGGATTCACCGGTGGCCAGATCGACGATAATGATGCCGTTGGGCCCCTGGTCGGACGAGTCGGTGATGAAAGCGGCGCCCGCGTCCCCGCGGCGCAGATCGAAGCGGACATCGTTGAGGTACGTCGTGGGTAGCGCGACCTCGGGCGGGAACACGATCGACTGCCGCACGGTGTCGGTGGCCAGATCGACGCAGACCAGCTTCGGGCCGCCGGTTTTCGTCGGTTTGAACATCGGCGAGCCGGTGTCGAGCACCCATAGCCGGTCGAGGGGATCCACCACCACGCTCTGGACCGAGACGAACGCGTTCCGGTCGTCGTCCGCGGTGGGAGCGTTGCGGAGTTGATCAGGGTAGGGCACGCACCGCCCGTCGGTGACCTCCGTGACGGTGGCGGGCACCTCGTCCCCCCACTTCGGATAGTTGACGAAGATCCGCCCGGTGTGGGAGACCGTGACCCCGGTGGGCATGGGCCCGTCGAAGGTCGCCACGGTCTCCAGGGCGCCGATGGGCTCGTCGGTCTTCACCTGGGTCGCGTACCCGGGATGCGGTCGGTCAATCCCCCCGCTTTGTGAGGTCATGCCCACCGGCCCGTGTGCTGCCGTACGAGGCCTTATCGCAGGGCCAGTACCGCCAGGTAGCCGAGGTGGTCTGAGGCCCACCGCCCGCCGCGGGTCTGCCGCTCCGCGCCGAAGACCCGACTCGAGACCGGGACGATCCGCCCACGGAAGAACACCATGTCGATGCGGTGTTCGACGTCGTCGGCCGGTTGCGTCAGGTCATCACCCAGACCGGCGGTATATCCCGGTTGGCCAGGGTGCAGGACCGGCCACGTGTCGATCATGCCGCCGGCGACGAGCGTGAAGTAGGCGATCCGGTTGTTCGGACACGGGGTGCCGGTACGGCAGCGCCGCATTGACCGTCACGGGTATCCCTCCAGCGGATCCTCCTGCACACCGGTGCTCGGCGCGATGGTTCCCACGCGCCCGCACCGCACCGGGTTCCTCGGGCGTCTCGTCATCCGCGGCGACCCGCTCGATCAGCGCGTGCGGTATATGCAGTGACCATCGGGGCAATGGCGCGCTGCCATATCGGTCGACTGGCCAATGAGGCGCCGGGCCCGGAAGTGAAACGATGAGCGCAGTGCACGGTCCAGGCAACCCTTTCCTAACCGCACCGAGGAGCAGAACGGATCGTCCTGCTATGCAACTGCGGGACAGATCAGCCGATCGCGCGGATGGCCTGGCTTCTCCTGCGATGAATCGCAGACCATCGCGGGCCATTGTCTCGACCGGAGGTACCGAGTGGCGGATACAGAGGCGTTACGAGCCGTCGTGCGCGATTACTTCGCGGCCATCGACGCGAACGATATCGAGAAGGTGTTGCGCCTGTTCCACGAGGGCGCGGTATATGAACGCCCCGGCTATGAAGCGATTCGAGGCAAGGACGAACTGCGGCGCTTCTACACGGAAAAGCGCGTAATCGCGACGGGTTCGCACGACGTCGCCGGCATTTTGGTAGAGGGAACGCAGGCAACCGCCTGGGGCTCCTTCGCGGGCCGGTCCCATGCGAGAAAGCCGCTCGAGGAACGTTGGTGTGACGTATACGGGTTCCTCGGCGTCCAGATCGCCTATCGACGGACGCACTTTTTCCGACCGGCGGTATGAACAGCCACGTCCCCCTTCGCCGCGCGGCCAACGGGTCCCGCGCAGGGGCGGCAAGCGGGTCGTGGCTGCTGCCCCGCGCCACCGGGGCATTCGTTCTAGCGGAAGAGCAAGGGAGGCATCGAGATGACCCAACAGATGTGGCGGCATGGCGTAGCCGCCGGCGACCCGCTCGCCCAGTGGCGGCATGCGGACCTACTCGAGAGGCAGGGCCGCATGGCCGAGGCCGAACAGGTATGGCGGGACGGTGTGGCCGCCAGCGACCGGTTCGCCCGGTTCCGGCTTGTCGCCCTGCTGGAGCGGCTGGAACGCATCGATGAGATCGAGGCGGTGTGGCGGGAGGCGGCAGCCGCCGGCGACTGGTTTGCCCGCCTCCAGCTCGCCACCCTGCTGCAACGGCTCGGGCGCATCGACGATGCCGAGCAGGTCTGGCGGGAGGCGGTCGCAGCCGGCGATCGGCGGGCCAGGTGGCGGTATGCGAACCTCCTGGAGGAGCAGGGCCGTACCGACGAAGCCGAGCGGTCCTGGCGGGACACGGTAGCCGCCGGGGATCGTTTCGCACGATTTCGGCTCGCCGCCCTGCTGGACCGGCTCGGACGCACCGATGAGGCCGAGCAGGCCCAGCGGGACGCCGGTGCCAGCTGCGCATTACCTTTTTGATCGTCCGCGCAGACGCGCGGCCAACCGCTGACGGGAGTCCATATCCGCCAGCACCTCAGGTGAGAGCAGCAGTCCGTCCTGCATCGCCCGGCTGACAGCCGCGGCGCGGGTCGGAACGGCGAGCTTCTCGAGGATGTGCTCGACGTGGGCTCTGACGGTGCGGGTGCTTATCCACAGCTTGCTTGCGATCTCGGCGTTCGAGCTGCCTTCGATGAGGAGGGTGAGGATCTCCAGCTCACGCTTCGTGAGATCGTGGTCACCGCCCACCGCTTTCGGGGCCAGCACGACGAAGTAGTCGCGGCAGCGAAATGCGCGGCAGGCATACCAGCCACCGTCGGACGTCGGCCACAGGAACGCCGCTGACCCGAGGTTGCCGCTGAGCAGTCGGGCAACGGTCGGACGTAACGAGCTGCGGGGCTCGAGCATCCCCGACTCCAGCGTGCCGCGGAGCGGGATCACGTCCCCGTCGCTCTGCAGGGCGACGGCGACGCAGTCCTCGGCAAGTGTCGATGCCAACCATCGTGCTGATTGCAGGGGGTCGACCACGTTAGCGAGGATGGGCGCCAGGTGGCCGACGACATTGGTCGCTTCGTCGGACGGATGCGCGTAGTCGCCGGTCGAGATGTCGATGAACCCGACGTACCGGCCATCGGTGGTGACGAGCGCGCTCAGCGCGCCTTCGAGGAGGCCAGCGGGGAGCCAGTGTTCCGCGACGCAGCGGAGGCTCAGCGGGTCGACCGGGAGGTCGCGTAGGCGCACCGCCGAGCCGCGGCGGGGCAGACTGAACGGTTCGATCATCTCGGTGTGGAACTCGTCGCTGTTGAGGTACGTCTCGGTGGAGGCCGAGTACCCGACGTTGGCGACGACCTTTCTGCGGCCGGTCACCGGATCGACGACGGAGACCATCGCGCCTTCGATGGGAATGAGCGTCCGGAGCTGGTCGAGGATCTCGTGCATGCGCTCTGACGCCGTAGCGGCGGAGGAAGCGGTCGCACCAATGCGTGACACCGTGGCGAGCGGGCTCTCTATGTGCTTGTACGGATACATCCGAGCTACGTTCATCCGAACACCCCCCTATTTGCCGCATTTCCTCCGAAAAATCCCCCATGTACCATACCGGGCCGTGGTCGCACCACCCGCGCCTCGAACCTCGCGCGATACGCCGAAACGGGCAAGTGGCCGATCAGCCAATCCTCCCGTTCGTGGAGCCGGTCAATCGGCCAGTAGCCGCGCCATCCCGCCCATGCAATAACTGACGCATCAGCACAACGGGTTCCGATAAGGAGAGATGTATGGCATCGCAACGTGTCGAGATCGCATCAGGCGGACACGCCGACTGGTCCACCCCGGTCCGGGTCGACGAGTCCATCCTTCAGGGGTCGTACCAAGGCATCTTCATGTGTCGGTTCACCTTTGAGGGCGGGGCAGCGCATTACCTCAAGATGCGCATCATCGGCGTCGACGAGATGGACAACGACGGTGAGGTGCCGTCCGGATTCGGCGCTCTCGAGTTTCAGGATAGCGACGGAGATGTGCTGCGCGGCCGCACCGAGTGGTATCGCCGCGACGGCGTGGACCGGGGAACGTGGACCTTCGCCTCAGGTACGGGTAAGTGGAAGGGAGCGGCCGGGAAGGTCGACATGTTCCTGACCTACATGGCAGATGAACTCGGCACGAAGCTTCCTCCGTCGGGCCCGATTCGTTTCATCGGCTTCCTCGAGGGCACCGGCGAACTGGACGCGCCGCAGCTCTAGCCGTGAACCGGATGCCCGGGGCCGGGGCCGCTCACGAATCCGGGCCCCGGGCGCAGGGTTCCGAACAACGTCACCGATCGCAACCACCCCGTTTCGCCAATCCACAAAGCCCGGAGGCGACATGCACATGCTGGTCCGATCAGAAGTCGAATTGATGCCCGGCCGGGATCACTGACATGAGACAGGCCATTCAGGTTTCTGCATCCCTGCTGGTCCTGATACCGTTCGCCCTCGCTCAATTCGGACGGATCGGGCCGGCCTCGCTGCCCTACACCCTCATGAATCTCGCGGGCTCCACCGTGCTGGCCGTCCAGGCGGCGCAGAGCAGACAGTGGGGGTTCCTCCTACTCGAGGGCGTGTGGGCGATCGTGTCGTTCATCGGGGTCCTCCGAGCAATCGCCGCCCGACCGCATAGGCAAGAGCAGGATCAGGTATCAGGCGTCCACTAACGCCCCGTCACGAGAGGTAACCATGAAAGCTGTTCGCGTTCATTCCTACGGCGGCCAACCCAGTGTCGATGAGGTCGCCGAACCCAAGGTCACGGGACCGTTCGACGTCCTCGTCCAGATCGGCGCGGCCGGACTCTGCCGTACCGACCTGCATGTGATCGAAGGCCAGTGGGCGGATATCCAGAAGCCCTCGTTGCCCTACATCCTGGGTCACGAGAATGCCGGCTGGGTACGGGAGGTCGGTAGCGCCGTCCACAATGTGGCGCCCGGCGATGCCGTGATCCTGCATCCGCTGGTCACCTGTGGCCTGTGTGTCGCCTGCCGGCTCGGCGAGGACTCACACTGCGAGAACGCGACGTTCCCCGGCCTGAACGTCGACGGCGGGATGGCCGACTTCCTGCTGTCGAATGCCCGCGCCGTCGTCAAGCTCGACGCGAGTCTGCAGCCCGTCCAGGTGGCCGCGCTGGCCGATGCCGGGCTCACCGCGTACCACGCCGTGCGGAAGGCCCAGCCACTGCTGACGCCCGGCGCGCACGTCGTCGTCATCGGCTCGGGCGGATTGGGGCATATCGGCGTCCAGGTGCTCGCGGCAACCACCGCGGCCACGATCACCGTGGTCGACCGTTCCGTGCCGGCGCTGGAGTTGGCCCGCGCCATCGGCGCGCACCACACCGTGGAGGCCAATGACAGCGCGGAGTCGGTCGTACGCCGGGTCCAGGACATCACCGGCGGGGGTGCCCATGTCGTGATGGACTTCGTCGGCGAGCAGTCGACGCCCGGGCAGGGCGTGGCAATGCTGCGTAACCGCGGCAGCTACTACGCCATCGGCTACGGGGCAGAGGTCCGGGTCCCGACCATCGAGCTGGTCTCACGGGAAATCAACGTCGTCGGCAACCTCGTCGGCACCTACAACGACCTGGCCGAGCTGATGACACTGACAGCACAGGGCCACGTCACCCTGCACACGAAGACGTACCCGCTCGAAGCGGTCAATGAGGCCATCCACGACCTCGAGACCGGCAAGCTGGTCGGCCGCGGAATCCTCGTTCCCGGGACCGACTGAACTGCGCGAGAACGTCCGGGCGTTCGTGCTCGACGGCGCGGTCGATCCGCGGCAGGACCTCGTCGCCGGCTCGGAGAGCCAGGCCAAGGGCTTCGAACTGGCGTT
>NZ_JBFANZ010000068.1:0-14092 GCF_040659735.1 Micromonospora sp. NPDC049679 | reverse complement strand
GCAGATCGTGCCGCTCCAGATGGCCCTCGTGCCGCTGTTGAGCTTCTTCTCCCAGGGAGTGTCGCTGGGCGGGGTGCAGCTCCTGCCGGCCTGGGCCGGGCCGGGGCCGCGCTCTGCGACACGTGGGGACGGTTGCCGCTGGCCGACAACTCCGCGGGTCTGCTGCTCAACGTGTTCGCGCCGCGCAACGGCCGGGAGTTCGCGCGGGTGCTGCGCAGTGACGGCGCGCTGCTGGTGGTGACGCCGGCCGGCGAGCACCTCGCCGAACTGGTCGACCGGCTCGGGCTGCTGCGGGTCGACCCGGACAAGGCGGAGCGGGTGGCGGGCAGCCTGGCGGATCACTTCGCGCTGGAGCGGGAGGAGACGCACCGACGGGTGCTGCGGCTGACGCACGCCGAGGCCGGGACGCTCGCCGGGATGGGCCCGAGCGCGTGGCACGCCGACCCGGAGCGCCTGACGGAGCGGATCCGCGCGCTCCCCGAGCCGGTGACCGTCACCGCCGCGGTCCGGCTCGGCGTCTACCGGCCACGCCCGGCCCGCGCTCAGGTCGAGAGGTCGACTTCCTCCCACCCCGCCGGCGGCTCGTGATACGGCCCGCGCAGGATGACCGCCCACTCCAGGCCCCACCGCCGCTGCCCGATGGCGTTGGCGTCGACCACTCCCGGGTGCGGCGCCCCGAGCCGCTCGGCTTCGAGGTAGGCCCAGTCGAGGCAGTAGTAGAGGTCGAGCAGGGCCGCCACCTCGGCGGCGTCGCGGGGGGCGGCGAGGATGCGCGAGCGCCACTGCGCGAACGTCTCATCGGCCGGCAGGTTGGGCAGCAGCTCCATCATCCGGTTGTCGACCGGCTCGAGCGGGTCGAGGTGCCGGGTCAGCCCGAGCACCCAGCCCAACGCGAAGATCGCGTCATGGTGGAGCACGAACGAACGATGATCTCCCCGGCCGCCGATGATGAACTGCCACTCCGGCGGGGTCACCAGGTCGACCAGGTGGGAACCGAGGATCCAGCTCATCGCGGCCTCGGCGGGCATGCCGAAGCAGCGCGCCAGCACGACGTGCAGGATCGCGGTACGGGCCTCGAGCTCACCGGTCGGGCGCAGCTCCACCTCGTCGCCCGGCTCCCACACGAGCGGGTACTGCGCGGGCGGCAGCGGAAGTCCGAGCCGGCGCAGTTCGTCGACGCTGGCCTCGCGAATCGCCCGGGGGTCGGGAGCGGATACGGTCACGTGCTCGGTTCCCTGCTAGTCGGCGTCGTGCAGCCCGGTCGGGCCCCCGGCGAGGCAGGATAGCCTTTCCCGCTGCCGCCCACCACGCGCCACGTGCGGCTGGCTCAGGCGATCCGCTCGATGACCAGTGGCGCCGGGACGGGCGCCTGCTCGGAGAGCACGACCGCGTCGCGCGCGGCCTCCAGCGCGTCCGGGATCCGCTTGCCGTCGTCGGCCCGCAGCTCGTACAGCGGGTCGCCGGCGCGGACCGGGTCCCCCGGCTTGCGGTGCAGCACCACGCCGGCCGCCTCGCTGACCGCGTCCTCCTTGCGGGCGCGGCCCGCGCCGAGTCGCCAGGCCGCCAGCCCGATGGAGAGGGCGTCGATGCCGGCGACGAAGCCGTCCCGGTCGGCGCGGACGACCTCGACCTCCGCCGCGGTGGCGAGCGGCGCGTCCGGGTCGCCGCCCTGGGCCCGGATCATCGTGCGCCAGACGTCCATCGCCCGGCCGTCGCGCAGCGCCGCCGCGGGGTCGGCGTCCGGGAGCCCGGCGGCGGTGAGCATCTCGCGCGCGAGCGCCAGCGTCAGCTCGACGATATCGGCGGGGCCGCCGCCGGCGAGCACCTCCACGGACTCGGCGACCTCGATCGCGTTGCCGATGGCGTGACCGAGCGGGGTCGACATGTCGGTGAGGAGCGCGACGGTCCGCACGTCGTGCGCGGCGCCGAGGTCCACCATGGTGCGGGCCAACTCGCGGGCGTGCTCGACGGACTTCATGAACGCCCCGGAGCCGACCTTGACGTCGAGGACGAGGGCGCCGGTCCCCTCGGCGATCTTCTTGCTCATGATCGAGCTCGCGATCAGCGGGATCGCCTCGACCGTGCCGGTGACGTCGCGGAGGGCGTAGAGCTTGCGGTCGGCGGGGGCGAGCCCGGCGCCGGCGGCGCAGATGACCGCGCCGATGTCGCGCAGTTGTGCGGTGAACTCGTCGTTGCTCAGTACCGCCCGCCAGCCGGGAATTGATTCCAGCTTGTCGAGGGTGCCGCCGGTGTGGCCGAGTCCGCGGCCGGAGAGCTGCGGCACGGCCGCCCCGCAGGCCGCCACGAGCGGGGTCAGCGGCAAGGTGATCTTGTCGCCGACGCCGCCGGTGGAGTGCTTGTCGACGGTCGGGCGGGAGACGCTGGAGAGGTCGAGCCGCTCCCCGCTGGCGATCATGGCCGCGGTCCAGCGGGCGATCTCCGCCGACGTCATGCCGCGCAGCAGGATCGCCATGGCCAGCGCCGACATCTGCTCGTCGGCGACCTCGCCCCGCGTGTACGCGGCGATCACCCAGTCGATCTGCGCGTCGGAGAGCGCACCCCCGTCCCGCTTGGTCCGGATGACATCAACCGCGGTGAAAGCACTCATCAGATCATCTTTCTTCGTCGTCATGGCAGGTCCCGAGCCGCGGCCGTGCCCACAGCGGGATGGGGCCTGCGGTGCCCGGCGGAGGGATCAGGCCTGACCGCCCGGAGCCGGGTACGGCAGGCCCCATCCCCATGAACTCAACCCCAACGCGCCGGGATCTCCGTCGGCGGCTCGCCCTCGCCTGCCCAGAACATCGCGCCCTCGGCGTCCACGACCACGACCCGGGGCGTCCGGGCGCGACCCCAGGCGATCGCCGCCTCGGCGTCCGGCCAGGTGGGGGCCTCCTCCAGGATGCCGGTCCGGGCACCCGCGGCGCCTTCCGAGCGCTCCCAGTAGCCCGTCCACACCTGCTGGCCCCCCGACGAGTCGGGATGCACGAAGACCGAGCCCCCGCCACGCCACTGGGCGAGCCGTGCCGGCACGGTGGGCTCGGTCGGCGCCGCCGCCGCGGTGAGATCCTCCAGCCCGAAGGCGTGCGGCAGCAGCTCGGCCATCCGCAGCGGGCGGGGCACCGCCTCGACCACGCACTCCGGACCGCCGTGCTCCCACAGCAGTTGCCGGCACCGACCGCAGGGCATCAGCGGCTCACCGTCGGCGCCCACGCAGGAGAGCGCCAGGAGCCGGCCACCGCCGGTCGCGTGCAGCGCGGAGACCACCCCGCACTCCGCGCAGAGCACCACGCCGTACGCCGCGTTCTCCACGTTGCAGCCGACCACGACGCGACCGTCGTCGACGAGCGCGGCCGCGCCGACCGGGAACTTCGAGTACGGCGCGTAGGCGTTGCGCATCGCTTCGGTCGCCGCCGCCCGCAGCTCTGTCCAGTCGATCTCCATCGTGACGCCCCCGTTCCTATGCCACACGCTCTAGCCCTTGATGAACGGCTTGCCGTCCGCCGCCGGCGCCCGTACCCGACCCACCAGCCCGGCCACGGCGACTAGGGTCGCCAGGTAGGGCAGCATGTTGAGGAACTGGCTGGGCACCGGGCTGCCGATCGCGCTGAGATAGGTGGCGAGCTTGTTGGCGAACCCGAAGAAGAGCGCCGCGAAGAACGCGCCGACCGGCGTCCACCGGCCGAAGATCAGCGCCGCGAGAGCGATGAAGCCGGCGCCGGAGGTCATGTTCTTGTTGAAGCTGCCGGTGGAGACGAGCGTGAAGAACGCCCCGCCCGCGCCGGCCACGACCCCACCGAGCAGAACGTTGAGGTAACGGGTGCCCTTGACCCGGATGCCCACCGTGTCGGCGGCGGTCGGGTGCTCGCCGACGGCACGGGTGCGCAGCCCCCACCGGGTCCGCGCGAGCCCGAAGCTGATAACGACGACCAGGATGAGCGCGAGGTAGACCAGCGGGTTGGTGTCGAAGAGCACCGGCCCGACGACCGGGATGTCGGCCAGCCCGGGGATGCGCCACGTGGGCATCCGCGGCGGCTCGTTGTACGTCGCCGCCTGCGGCTGCATCAACCGCTCGTAGAGGAAGCCGGTCAGCCCGAGCGCCAGCAGGTTGAGCACGATGCCGAGGACCACCTGGTCGACCAGGTAGCGCATGGCGAGGACGGCGAGCAGCAACGCGATGATCACGCCCCCGATGACCGCGCTGATCAGGCCGACCCAGACGCTGGCCGCCATCGTGCCGACCAGGGCCGCACCGAACGCGCCCATCAGGAACTGTCCCTCGATCGCCACGTTGACCACGCCGCTGCGCTCGCAGAGCACACCGGCGAGCGCGCCGAGGATCAGCGGCAGCGCCAGCTCGAGAGATCCCTCGGCGGTGTCGACCAGCGGCATGAACTTCCCCGCCACCTGCCAGCAGAGGAACGACAGGACGAAGGCGAGGATGCCGAGCCCGAGCAGCCAGCTCGTCCACCGCCGGGCCACGCCGGCCAGCAGGGCCGCGCCGGCGCCGACGGTCGCGATGCCGAAGAGGATCGCGCCGAACTGTCCGTTGATCTTCAACGCCGCTCCGCTGGCGTCCTCGCTGAGCGTGAACCGGGCCGTCTCGGCCGGTGCCAGCGCACCGAAGAGGGCGGCCGCGAGCACGCCGAGCGCCACGAAGACGGCGCCGGTCTTACGCTCACGCGTCCAGAACCGGCGCGGCGCGACCACGTCCGCGAGGTCTTCCACAGTCACGGTGGACATGGTCACCAGCCCTTCGAGACGGAGGTCTGCAGCCGGGCCGCGCGCGCGGCGCGCAGCCGGAACATCGCCTTCACGAGGGCCGGCGCGGCGATGAAGATGACGATCAGCGCCTGGACGACGGTGACCAGCTCCAGCGAGATGCCGGAGAACGACTGCATCCGGTTGCCACCGGCCCGGAGCGCGCCGAAGAGCAACGCCGCGAGGAAGACCCCCCAGGGCCTCGTCCGGCCGAGCAGCGCCACGAGCAGGCCGTCGAACCCGATGTTGCCCGCCACCTGAGAGGTGAGGGTGTGCGCCGTGCCGAGCACCTGGGTCGCCCCGCCCAGCCCGGAGAGCCCGCCCGCCATCACCATCAGCAGCACGTACGTGCGGGTGACGCTGATGCCGGCGGTGCGCGCCGCGTCGGGGTTCGCGCCGACGGCACGCAGCTCGAAGCCGAAGGCCGAACGGTTGAGCAGCCACGCCACACCCACGGTGACCACGACCGCCAGCACGATGCCCAGGTTGACCCGGAGGCCGCCGCCGAGCAGCGCGGGCAACTGGGCAGAGCTGTCGACCGGCTTGCTGATGGCGTCGGAACGACCGGGGTCGTGCACGCCGGGCTGCAGGATGACCCAGCCCAGGAAGAGCCCGGCGGTGTAGTTGAGCATGATCGTGGTAATGACCTCGTGCGCCCCGGTGCGCGCCTTGAGCAGGCCCGGGATGAAGCCCCACAGCGCGCCGCCCAGCGCGCCGGCGAGCAGCGCGACGATCAGGTGCACCCCGACCGGCAGCGGGAACACGAAGCCCGCGACGGCGGCGGTGAGAGTGCCGATGATCGCCTGACCCTGCGCGCCGATGTTGAACAGGCCGCCCCGGAACGCGAGCGCCACCGCGAGGCCGGTGAAGACCAGCGGCGCCGCGTAGGTGAGGGTCTCCGAGAGGGGGGCGAAGACCGCCTGCCACCCGTTCTCCCCGGCGAGCCAGCCGGTGACCGCGGCGGGGTCGACGATCGCTCCCTTGAAGAGGTTCGCGTACGCCTCACTGACCAGGGTCCAGCTCGCGCTGAACGCGTCGCTGGGGCGTGCGGTGATGTAGGAGTACGTGGCGAGCACGTCCGGGTCCGACAAGATGATCAGTACGGCGCCGATGACCAGCGCCAGCACCATCGAGAGCACGGTGACGGTGACCGTGTTCGCCGCCCAGAGGTTGTGCAGGAAGTTCTGCAGGAACGAGTCGTCCCGCTCCGTACCCCGGTCCGGTCCGTCCGTCGTGGCGACGGCCGGGTCGACCGCGACGCCCTCGGGGCCCGCGGCGGTCTTGTCCGCCGGCCCGACCGCCGGCTCCTTGTCAGGCGTGCTCATGCGGTTACCTCTTCGTCGGACGCGGGACCATCGCCGGTGATGCCCGCCATCAGCAGACCGATCTCCTCGCGCGGGGTCTCCGGCGGGACAACGGCGATGATCCGGCCGCGGTACATGACGGCGATCCGGTCGGCCAACCCGATCACCTCGTCGAGCTCGCTGGAGACCACCAGCACGGCGGTGCCGATGTCGCGCTCGCGGATGATCTGACTGTGGATGAACTCGATCGAGCCGACGTCCACACCACGGGTCGGCTGCGACGCGATGAACAGCTTCAGCGGCCGGGACAGCTCCCGCGCGACGATCACCTTCTGCTGGTTGCCGCCGGAGAGGGTGCCGACCGGCGACTCGTGCGAGGAGGTCCGCACGTCGAACTGCGCGATCCGCTCCTTCGCCGACGCCGCGATCCGGTCCGGACGCAGCACGAGCCCGTTGCCGAACGGCGCCTGGTCGTACAGGTCGAGGACCAGGTTCTCCGCGACGGTGAACTCCTTGACCAGGCCGTCCACGCTGCGGTCCTCGGGCACGTACCCGACGCCGGCGCGGAGGACCTCCTTGGTGCTCCGGCCCACGATCGAGGCGCCGTCGAGGGTGATCGTCCCGGCCAGCGCCGGCCGTAGGCCCATGATCGCCTCGACCAGCTCGGTCTGCCCGTTGCCCTGCACCCCGGCGATCCCGAGCACCTCACCCGCCCGGACCACGAGGTCGATCCCGTCGACGGCGCGGTGACCGCGCTCGTCGTTGATCGCGAGGCCGCTCACCTCCAGCACCGGCGCGCCCGGCGTGGCCGCCGCCTTCTCGACCACCAGGCTCACCTCGCGGCCAACCATCAGCGCCGCGAGTTCGTCCTCGGTGGCGTCCGGGCTGGCGGTGCCGACCGTACGGCCGCGCCGGATCACGGTGATCCGGTCGGCGATGGCCTTGACCTCTTTGAGCTTGTGCGTGATGAAGACGATCGACTTGCCGTCGGCCTTGAGCGTGCGCATCACGGCGAGCAGCTCGTCGGTCTCCTGCGGAGTCAGCACCGCGGTCGGCTCGTCCAGGATCAGCAGGTCGACCTCGCGGGTCAGCGCCTTGATGATCTCGACGCGCTGCTGGATGCCGATCGGCAGGTCCTCGACGACGGCGTCCGGGTCGACCCGCAGGCCGTAGCGGGTCGAGACATCGAGCACCTCGCGCCGGGCACGGCCCCGGTCGAGCCAGCCGAGGATGCCGCCGCGGACCTTCTCGGCACCGAGGATGATGTTCTCCGCGACGCTGAAGACCGGGACGAGCATGAAGTGCTGGTGCACCATGCCGATGCCGGCCGCGATCGCGTCGCGGGAGCTGTGGATCTGCACGGGGGCGCCGTCGACGAGGATCTCCCCCTCGTCCGGCTGCAACAGCCCGTACAGGACGTTCATCAGGGTGGACTTGCCCGCGCCGTTCTCGCCGAGCAGGGCGTGGATCTCTCCGGGCTCCACCGTGAGATCGATGTGGTCGTTCGCGACCAGGTCACCGAAGCGTTTGGTGATGCCGCGCAGTTCGAGTCTCAGCGGAGTCTCCTCGCACGATCGCTGTCAGGGGCTTCGGCCGTGGCACGGTCGCGGGTGTTTCCCGCGACCGCACCACGGCCGGATGCGTTCCCGATTCCGGGGCCGCCGAACGGTGGTCGGTCAGACCGGCCCGTGCCGGCGGCACAGGATCACTTGGTCGGCGAGTTGGGCGACTCGACCTTGATCGTGCCAGCCACGATGTCGGCCTTCAGCTTCTCGATCTCCGACTTCAGCTCGGCCGGGACCTTGCTGTCGAACTCGTGGTACGGGGCCAGCGAGACGCCGTTGTTGGCCAGCGTGCCGACGTAGCCCTTGGCGTTGTCGAGCTTCTCGCCCTTGGCGCCCGCGACGACGGCCTGCTCGACCGCGCCCGCGATGCCCTTCTCCACGGTGCTGAGGAAGGCCGAGCAGTACTGGGCGGCGCTCTTGCAGCCGTCCGAGTCCACCCAGATCACCGAGAACTTGCCGGCGGACTGCTGCGCCGCCGCGGCGGTGCCCAGACCGGTGCCACCGGCGACCGGCATGATCACGTCGACGCCCTGGGCGACGAACGTGTCGCTGATCGACTTGCCCTTGGCCTGGTCGGTGAAGACATCCGCGAACGTGCCGTTCTGGGCGGCCTTGTCCCAGCCCACGACCTTCACGGTCTTGTTCTTGGTCTTGTTGAAGTGCGCCACGCCGTCGGCGAAGCCATCCATGAAGATCGTCACCGGCGGGATCTTCATGCCGCCGTAGGTGCCGACAATGCCCGACTTCGAGTAGCCCGCGGCGAGGTAGCCGGCGAGGAACGCCGCCTGCGCGGTGTCGAACTGCATCGGGTAGACGTTGGTGACGTCGGCGATCTTGGAGTCGACGATGCCGAACTCCTGGGCGGTGTGGGTCTGCGCCGCCTTCTTCGTCGCGTCGCCCATCAGGCCGCCGACCGCGAGGATGAAGTTGCACTTCTGGTTGACGAACTGCGTCAGGTTGGGCTGGTAGTCAGCCTCCGCCGCCGAGGCGACGTACTTCGGCTCGACGTTGCTCTGCGCCTTCTGCGCGGCCTGCAGCCCGGCCCACGCGCCGGCGTTGAACGACTTGTCGTCGATGCCACCGGTGTCCGTCACCATGCAGGCGGTGTACTTGCTGGCCGCGTCGCCGCCGCCCTTGTTGTCCTTCGGCGCCTCACCGCACGCGGCGGCGCTCAGCGCGAGCCCGCCCACTGCGAATACCGAGACGATCCGCATCCCACGCGAAGCGCGCAAGACGGTCTCCTTCCATAGCACACCGCCACGTTGCGGTATTGCGATTCCTCGTCCAGCCGATCGGCCCGGACGCACTCCGGACGGGAGCGTACGCCGGTGACCGCCCAACGGCCGACAATCGTGCACGACTGTTGGGACGCCGTTACCCTCGCGTAACTCGCCAGTGCCCGAGATCACTCATGGGGACCGTGAAGGCCACCCTAACGGCTGACCCTAACTGGAAAATGTCCCATTCCCGGCCTCCTACCGGCGGTCCGCGTCACCGCCAGAAGACCGCGACCGCCGCGTTCAGCAGGGTCAAGCCGATGATCGCGAGGAAGTGGCCCCGGTTGACGGATTCCCGCTTCCGCGAGAAGAACACCATCACGAAGATCATCAGCCCCAGGACCAACTTGGTGGCGAGCTTCGCCAGCGCCGGCTCGTCGCCGTCGCGCAGCGGCGCGGACAGACCCAGCCCGGTCAATACCTGGATCGCCGCGCCCCAGAGCATCGCGCGGTTGATCTTCAGGCGTCCGGTCAGGTACTGCGTGATCGCGCCGCCGAGCAGCAGCGCGAAGCCGATCAGATGCACGAAGAGCAGCACAAGCCGCAGAGGTTCCACGGGCACATCCTCTCCCAGCCGCATCGCAGCGCAACAGGAGGGCACACCCTTCCCCCGCCGCCCCGCCACCGACCGCCCGGACCTCCCCGTCGATCAAGGCCGTGTTCACACGGATTGATCTCTAATCGCGCGCATTTGTCCTTGATCGACGGGTGGAGCGATCGACGGGTGGAGCGGTCGACGGGTGGAGCGGCAGCGCGGTCGGGCGGGGTCAGGGGAGGTGCCAGGCCTGGAAGGTCGGGCCGTCTCCGGGGAGGGTGATCGCCCCCTCCGCGTCCGGGCTCAGGGCCGGCGCGCCGCCGTACACGTTGTCGCCGCCGGGGAGGCCGACCAGCCGCACGGGGGTGCCCGGCGCCCGGCGCGCGAGCACCAGGACGCTTCCGCTGGCCGCCTCGCGCAGGAAGACCAGGGTGTCCGCCTCGGCGTGCACCCAGCGCAGGCCCCCGTCGCGCAGCGCCGGTTCGGCGCGGCGCAGCGCGATCAACTGCTGGTAACGCGCGAACGTGGCCCCGTCCCAGCTCTGCGGGCGGTCCCACGGCATCGGGGTGCGCGACGCCTCCCCGTTCTCGCCGCGCAGCCCGAGCTCGTCCCCGGCGAAGATCATGGGCGTGCCGGGAAGGGTGCAGACCAGCCCAGCGGCGACTTCGTGACGCGACGCGTCACCCACGACGCTGCGGATGCGGGCCGAATCGTGCGAGCTGAGCAGCTGCCACGAGTGCGTGAACGACCGCCAGGAGACCCGCGACGCGAACGCCCGCATGGTGGCGAGCACGTCGAGCCCGTCCCGCCGACGCACCCCGCCCGGCACGCCGAGGAAATTGGGCAGCCGCACGCCCTCCGCCAGCAGCCAGCTCCACACTGGATCCGTGAAGCCCGGGTAGTTCATCGTGCCGTGCCAGCCGTCGGCGTCGAGGTCGCGCGTGTAGTCGTGGCCGTGCTCGGCGAGGATCAGTCCGTCCGGCCGGGCCGTTGTCACCGCGCGGCGCAGCAACCGCGCCACGTCGTGGGTGTACGCGTCGGCGCCGCGCCGGCCGGTCATGTTCGCCACGTCCACCCGCCAACCGTCCAGCCCGTACGGTGCGCGCAGCCAACGCGCCAGCACCGAGTCCGGTCCGTCGGCGAAGCGCCGCCGCAGCTCCGCGCTCCCCCAGTCGAGTTTCGGCAGCGACGTCACGCCGCACCACGACTCGTAGGCGCCGTCCTCGTCGAAATAGAAGAGTTCCCGCTCCGGCGACGCCGGATCCGAGACGGCGGAGGTGAACCACGGATGCGCGTCGCCGGTGTGGTTGCTGGTGATGTCACCGAGCAGCCGCCAGCCACGGCGGTGCACCGCGTCGGCGAGTCGGGCCAGCGCGGCGTCCCCGCCGAGCAGCGGGTCGACGTGGTCGAAGCTGGCCGCGTCGTACCGGTGGTTGGAGCGCGCCGGAAAGATCGGCGTGAGGTAGACGGTGTTGACGCCCAACCGGTCGAGGTGGTCGAGGCGCGACGCGATCCCGTCGAGATCGCCGCCGTACAGCTGCGACGACGTTTCCGGGCCGCTTCCGACGACCGGGGTGTCCCACTCGCACGGGATGGCCCAGTGCGGCGGGGTGCGCTCGGCCGCGGCCGCGGAGCGGGCGAACCGGTCGGGGAAGATCTGGTAGACCACCGCATCGCGCGCCCACTCCGGTGGCGGGTCGTACGCGACGAGCCGGAAGTCCGTGTCGTCCGGCACGTCGTGGGCGATCTCGCCGAGCGCGGTGAGCCAGCGCCGTCCACCGCTCCCATCGAGCAGGAAGCGGTACGAGGTCACCGGGTTGCGGACCTCGATTTCGCCGCGCCACCACACGTCACCGTTCGGGTCGCGGCGCTCCACCGCCGCCTCGGCGAAGCGTGGCTCACCGTCCGGTGTGGAGCGGACGTACACCCGCCGTACGTCTGCCGGCCCCCGGAGGAACACCGCCACCGTTTCACCGAGCCGCGGCGCCTGCTCCGGCACGTACAGCGCCGACCCGTCATGGTGCGACGACAAGCCGGCCCGCACCGATCCGTCATCGCCCACCGACAACCCTGACCGGTCAGGCCGCGGCGCTGCCACCGCAACCACCCCTCCGATTCATCCCTTGACGGCCCCCGCCGTCAGGCCGGAGACGATGTAACGCTGCAGCACCTGGAAGACCAACACGGTGGGGACCGCCGTCAACAGGGTGCCGGCGGCGAAGACCCCGAAGTTGTTGTCGCGCTGGTCGCCGGCGATCAGGCCGTACATCCCGACGGCGAGCGTCTTGGACTCCGGGTTGGTGAGGAACACGTTCGCGATCAGGAACTCGTTGATCGTGCCGATGAACACCAGCAGCCCGGTGACCGCCAGGATCGGCGCCACCAGCGGCAACATGATCCGGAAGAAGACCTGCGCGTGGGTGGCGCCGTCCATCGTCGCCGATTCGTCCAGTTCACGCGGCAGCGTGTCGAAGAACCCCTTCATCAACCACGTGTTCACGCCGAGAGCCCCGCCGAGATAGAGCAGGACCAGCCCCCACGGGGTGTTGAAGCCGAGCGTCGGCCACAGACCGGTGACCGTCGTGAAGATCAGGAAGATCGCCACGATCGCCAGGAACTGCGGGAACATCTGGATCAGCAGCAGGGAGAGAAGGCCGACCCGGCGACCACGGAACCGCATCCGGCTGAACGCGTACGCGGCCAGGGCGGACAGGAAGACCGAGGCGGCGGCGGCGAGTCCGGCGATCAGCAGCGAGTTGAGGAACCACCGGCCGAACGCCGTGTCGGCGAAGAGCTTGCCGAAGTTGGCGAACGATACGCCGTCGGTCGGCACCAGATCCGTCGAGTTGAGTGTGCCGAGCGGGTTCAGCGCCGCCGAGAAGACGAACAGGATCGGAAAGAGGCTGAACACCAGGGCGAGCAGCGCCACCAGGTGACGCCAGCCGACCCGGACGAACCAGCGACCGCGGGTGTTCCGGTTCGCCACCGGCCCACGCACCGTAGCTGTGCTCACGAGTACACCTCCTCCTGTTTCCGGGTGCGGCGGAAGCTCACCGCGGAGATCACCGCGACCAGGGCGAAGATGAAGACCGACACCGCTGCCGCGAACCCGTACTGGCCGCCCTGCCCGCCGAAAGCGAGCCGATAGGTGTACGTGATCAGCAGGTCGGTGGCCCCGACGCTCGGGTTGTCTGCCGGGAACGGACCACCGTCCGTGGTCAGGTAGATCGCGTTGAAGTTGTTGAAGTTGAACGCGAACGACGAGATGAGTAGGGGCGAGAGCGCGACCAGCAGCAGCGGCAGGGTGATCCGCCGGAACGACTGCCAGGGCGAGGCGCCGTCGACCGAGGTCGCCTCGGTGAGTTCCCGCGGGATCGCCTGCAACGCGCCGGTGGCCACCAGGAACATGTACGGGTAGCCGAGCCAGAGCTGCACCATGATCACCGCGGCCCGGGCCGACCAGTCCTGCCCGAACCAGTCCACGTTCAGTCCGAACAGGTTGTTCACCAACCCGAAGTCGGTGTTGAACATGTCCCGCCAGACCAGCAGCATCGCGAAGGACGGCATGGCGTACGGGAGGATCAGCAGGATCCGGTAGAGGTTGGTCCCCCGCATCCGGGGCGAATGCAGGGCGAGCGCGCAGAGCAGGCCGAGCACGAAGGTGCCGCCGGTCGAGCCGACGGCGAAGGCGACGTTCCAGACGAGGGTGCGCAGGAACGGTCCGGAGATGTTCTCGTCGGTGACGATGCGGGTGAAGTTGCCGAATCCGACGTTGACCTTCCAGCCCTGTGCCAGGCGCTCGCCGTCCGCCGCCACGAACGCACCGGCGCTGGCGTCGGCGGTCCAGGTCCTGCCGCTGTCGGCGTCGCGGACGCAGTCGCAGCCGGCGTCGTACGCCCGGACCGCCTTGCCCTCGTACGCGCGGGACAGGCCGCTGGAACGCAGCGCCCCGCCGGGCGTCGGCACGATCAGGTCGGTGATCTCCTGACTGCGGGTGCTGGCCTGGCCGAAGTTGAGGATCGTGTAGCCGTCGGCGGCGGTGACCTTGCCGCCGGGAGCCACGGTGACGTCACCGGGATCGAGCTGACGCAGCCCGCCGGAGTCGCCGGCGGAGACCTTCCCCGTCTGCGGGTCGGTGACGAGGAAGACCAGCGGCGCGGTGGCGGGATCACCGGTGGTCGCGACGGAGAGCGCGTACTCGGTGGTGCCCGGCACCCGCTTCACCGAAGCGGTCTGAATCGCGACGATCGCGTCGTCCTTGCTGCCCCGGTGCCCGTCACCGAGGTTGGTGAACGAGGTGCTGGCGGTGTAGAGCACCGGGAGGACCTGGAAGGCCAGCAGGAAGAGCGTGCCGGGGACCAGGTATTTCAGCGGGATGTGCCGGCGGTTCAGGTAGAGGTAGAACAGCCCCGCGGTGGTCGCGGCGAGCAGCCCGAGCCCGACCCATGCTTCGGCGTCGATCAGCGGGAAGGCCGCCCAGATCGCGATCCCGGCGGTCAGGCCGAGCAGGATCGTCTTGACGGCGAGCGCCGCGGCAGTGACCGGGGCGGCGTTGCGGATGGGGCGGGTGCGGTCGGGCGGCGCAGATCCAGTACGCACGCCACACCGAGCTTGCCGAGTACGGCCACGTCGTCGTCGCCGAGCCGACCGAGC
>NZ_JBFANZ010000067.1:0-14820 GCF_040659735.1 Micromonospora sp. NPDC049679 | reverse complement strand
GGGATGATCGCCGGGGTGTTCTTCGGTTTGATGTTCGGTTTTGGCGGGATTGGCGCGGCTCTGCTGGGGCACCTGGCAGACATCCACGGCATCGAGTACGTGTACACGCTGTGCTCGTTCCTGCCGCTGTTCGGGGTGTTGGCGATTCTGTTGGTAAGCATCCCATGAACTGAGCGTGAGACAGCGGACGCGGTTGCGCTGTCGCGGGCGCGGACGCCGGGGTCAGCGGAGAAGGTTGTCGAAGTCCCCGTCACGCGCGCCCCCGACGAAGGCGGCGATCTCGTCGAACGTGTAGATCAATACGGGGCCGTCCGGGTACCGCGAGTTCCGCACCGCGATCCCCGCCCCGTCGGGCAACTCCGCGAGCTCCACACAGTTGCCGCTGGGATTGCTGCGGCGGCTTTTCTGCCAGATCAGGGCCGGCAGTTGCGTCGCGGGCATGCCGTTGTGCGATGGGTACATGGAATCTCTCTACGACGCTGCGTGGTTGTGCGAACTGGGGCGGGCCGGCGGCCGTTCCGGGCGGAAGCGCTTCCGCCGCGAGCCGTCGCGGCGGCCACGGGCCCGGGCGTACGTGATCCCGGCCGGTCGACGATGACCCGCATTGACGTCATCGCGTTCGTCCGCGGCACCCCCGGGAGAATGACCGTCGTGCATCTGCACGTGCATCCGCTCTTGCGTCTGCAAGCTTCAGCGAGCATGATACCGCAGACGTAGCTGTACCCAGTCGCTCACGCTTCGTGATCGGAAAGGGCTATTGACCACGAAAACGGCGCTCCGGAGAGCCATCCGACCGGCACGGAACGGACTTTCGGGCGGTGACCGGCCCCCGGCGCGCCGATCGCGTTCCGTGCCTACTGCACGCCGGTCCGCCGCTGTCGGCCTCGCCGCCGAGACCACCGCCCGTTGAAGGGACAGCCACAGTGGACCCCCTCACGCTCGCAGCCGGCGTCGCCGCCCTCGCCGGGCTCACCGCCGCCTGGCAGCTACGGCATCGGGCGCTCCGCGCCGAAACCCGGATCGCACGGCTCCACGCCGAGCTGGCCGCCGAACGGCACGCCGCCACGCACGACGAACTGACCGGCCTACCGAACCGACGCGCCTTCTACCAGATCGGCGCCCGGCTGACCGCGGACCCGGCACGGCAACCGCTCATCGCCGTCGTGCTCGACCTCGACGACTTCAAGCAGATCAACGACCGTTTCGGCCACGCGGCGGGCGATCACGTCCTGGTCACCGTCGCCCGACGGTTCGCCGCGTACGCCGGCGACAACCTGGTGGCCCGGCTCGGCGGCGACGAGTTCGCGGGCCTCCTCACCGCCCCCACCCACGACGGGCACTCGTTGCGGCACGCCACCCGTCGGCTCGCCGAGGCGCTCGCCGAGCCGATAGACGTGGCCGGGGAGAAAGCGACGGTGACCGCGTCCGTGGGGCTGGCTCCGCTGCGCGGCACCACCGAGCTCGCCGAGGCGCTGCGCGACGCCGACGCCGCGATGTACCACGCCAAGAACGCCCGACGACCCCTCCCGCATGTCGCCCGAGCTCCGATCGCGCCGACGGTGGCCCCCCGGATGGCCGACTCCCGGCACGCGTCCCTCCCACCGCGTGCGACCAACTCACTGGCCGGGCGGGTCGGCACGACGGGGCTGCGGCCCCACCCGCGACGCCCCGTTGAGACCACCCCCCTCGTCGAGCCGGCAGGAGAGTAACCATGCCCACGCCCACCATTCACCCTCACGCGCGGGACGCGGGCGAGGTGGCCCCGACCGACGACTACCGCCCCGCCGACCCCGTCTGGGTGTACCGCGACGGCGGTTGGCGCGCGGGCGTCGTCGAGGCCGTTTCCGCCCGGGCCGCCACGGTCACCTACCGCCCCGCCGGCGCCCGCGGCACCGGCGTCGACACCCTCACCGCCCGGTACGTGCTCGCCCGCTCCGACGCGGACCCCCTGCTCGACCAGCGCTGACCCGTCCGCCCGTACGAGTGGCGCGAGGAACCAATGGCGCCACCCGCCACCGGTTCCTCCGTACCGTGGGCGATATGGCAGCTGCGCCGTCCGCCCGGGCCGTGCTTCTCGACGGACCGGCGGCCGGGACGCTGGTCGACGTCGCCGGTCCGACCGTCGTCGTGGGGACGCACCTCTACGAGCTGACCGATGAGACCGCCGAGGTGGGGCGACGCCAGCGGCGGGTGTACCGCCACCGGGCGGACTGCTGCGATCCGGGCGATGCCGACGCGCGCCGTCGGGGCCAGGACGGATGCGAATAGGCGGGTAGCCGAGAACGAAACGGTCGCCGTCTGCCACGAGGCGGACCGGCGCATCGTGGCAGGGACGCGCTAGTTCTGCACCGGCTGGACCGCCCGGTAGTAGAGGTCGAGGCAGAGCAGCAGCTCGGTCTGGGCGACCCCGGTAAGGGTCCGGATCTCCGAGTCAACCACGTGCATGACGTCCCGGGCGTCACGGCAGACCGCCTCGACGAAGATGTCGAAGCGCCCGGCGCACGCGACGACATACTTGACCGACGAGAGCTTTGTCAGGGTGCTCGCGAGGTCGTTGATGCTGTGGCCCGGCGCCACCCGGATGCCCACCCAGACCTGCATGGTGAAGCCGAGGCTTCGCGGGTTGGCGATAGCGGTGATCCGGATGGTCTTCTCCTGGAGCATCCGCGTGACCCGCTTGCGCACCTGCGACTCCGAGATGCCGAG
Organism: Micromonospora sp. NPDC049679; assembly: GCF_040659735.1. Taxonomy (NCBI): domain Bacteria; kingdom Bacillati; phylum Actinomycetota; class Actinomycetes; order Micromonosporales; family Micromonosporaceae; genus Micromonospora; species Micromonospora sp. NPDC049679. The sequence continues at coordinate 12,114 of NZ_JBFANZ010000067.1, read as the reverse complement.
CCGCTCCCCCACCAGCCCGAACGGGAGGCGCCCGTCGCCGCTCAGCTCCGCGACGATCCGTCGGTCCGCGGCGTCGAGCGGCGCCAGCGTCTCCGTGTCGCCGTTCTCCCCCCGCTGCTGCGCCACGTCCCAGACCGGGTCCTGGTAGTGCAGCTGGAGATAGGGGAACACCTCGGCCGACCGGACGCCGGGGGCCCGGACGAACGACTCGTCGATGACCGTGAGCAGCTCGGCGGTGTCCCGGCAGAGCACCTCGACCAGCGCGTCGTACCGCCCGGTCGTGATCACCGCGTAGTCGACGGAGGGGAGTTGCGCCATCGATTCGACCAACGGCTTGATCCCGCGCCGGCCGTCCACCTTCACGCCGACCATGGCCGCGACGGTGTAGCCGAGCACAGCCGGGTCGGCGACCGTGGTGATCTGGATGACGCGGCTCTCGAGCAGTTCGTTGACGCGCCGGCGGATTGTCTTCTCCGGCACCCGCAGCTCGCGGGAGATCGCGGCGAAGGACTGCCGACCGTCGAGCTGCAGCAGCCGGATCAGCGCGCGGTCGAGCTCGGAGAGCGGTACGTGGTCCGCGTCGGACACCGGAAAGGCGCCGCCCAGAAACCCGGCCACGATGTGCTCCGATCCGTGCATGCCAGCCAAAATAGCGGGAGAGAAGTCGTGCGCGTGTCCCGCGCTAGATGCGGGAATTGTGGGTCACCTCGACCTGTCGGTCGTGGACGAGCCGACCGCCGAGGAATACGGCGTCCACCCGCACGTCGAGCAGGTCGTCCGCGGAACCGGCGAACGGGTCCCGGTCCAGCACGATCACGTCGGCCTTCTTGCCCGGCTCCAGCGAGCCGTACACCTCCTCCTCACCGAGCGTGCGCGCGCCGTTGATGGTGTGCATGCGCAACGCCTCCGCGAGGGTGATCCGCTGATCGCCGTCGAGCTCCTCGCCGAGGAACGACTGCCGGCTCAGACAGCACCAGATGCTGAAGAACGGGTTGGTGGCGCGTTCTTCCGAGCCGATCCACACGTCGGAGCTGCCGGTGATCGCCCAGCCCTCGTCTACGAGGCGGCGGAACGGGAAGCGGCCGAGCCGGCCGTAGTCGCCCAGGTAGGTGGGGAAGAAGTCGCCGAAGGTGTAGATGAAGACCGGCTGCGGCACGGGGATGATGCCGGCCCGCCGCCACAGTTCGGTCGCCTCGGGCTCCGGCAGGAAGTTGCCGGCGTGCTCGACGCGGGGCGCGGGCGCGCCGGGCCGCGCGCCACCGGCGGCCTCGATCGCCTTGCAGACCTCCTCCTGCGCGCGGTCGCCGTTGGCGTGCACCGCGAGTTGCAGGCCGGCCGCTGCGGTCTGCCGCAGCGCGTCGCCGATCTGGTCCGGGCTGAGCGCGACCTCGCCGCAGTGGTGGTGCCCCTCGTGGACGTACGGCTTCTTCACCGCCGCGCTGGCCGCCGAGTATCCGCCGTCGGCGAACATCTTGACCCCGTGGATCCGCATGAGGTCCTCGGGAGCGGTGAGGCCGAGCCAGTCGGCGTGCGCGCACGCCTGTTGCAGGCTCACGGTGCCGGGTGCCCAGAGGTAGACCCGTAGACGGGCGGCGAGTTCGCCGTCCCGCACCAACGTGTCCATCTCGCGCAGACCGGCCACCGTCTCCGAGATTTCCCCGATGGTGGTGACGCCGTTGGCGGTGAAGAGGCCGTGGACCCCGTCGCGGATCGCGGCGCGCAGTGCGTCGCCGGAGAGCTTCGGCAGCGGGAGAAGGTTGTCCATCTCCTTCACCACGCCGGTCGGCTCGCCGTGCTCGTCCCGCTCCACGGTCGGCAGGCCGGTGATGCTGTAGTCGGCCTCGCGGTAGCCACCGTCGATGCCGGCGCGTTCGAGGGCGCGGCTGTTGAGCACGCTGACATGGCCGCCGGCGCGGATCACGATGGCGACCTCCGTGCTGACCGAGTCGAGCTCGGCCCGCGTGGGGAGCCGCTTCTCGGCGAGCTTCTGGTCGAAGAAGAGGTTGGCCTGGCCCACGAGCCAGCCGTCCACCGCCTCGTCCAGGTGGTCCCGGAGGATGTCGAGCACGTCGGCGACGTTGCGGCAGCGCGGCGCCCGGCAGTCCACGGTCTGGTACGCGGTGCGGGCGGCGACCTCCATGTGCGCGTGGACGTCGACGAAGCCCGGCATGATCGGCGCATCGCCGACGTCGTGCAGGACCGTGTCGGGACCGATGTGCGCGTCCGCCTCCGCGCGGGGGCCGGTGGCGACGATGTTCCCGTCGCGTACGGCGAGGAAGCCGGGCGACACGGGATCGCCCTCGGTCATCCAGATGACCCGGTTCGAGAGCAGAACGAGATCGGCGGCGCGGTCCATATCGGCTGAGTCCTCCTCGACTTACCACAAACTGGGACGGCTGCCGCTGCGGCGGCGGGCCTGATGCCGGCCGGTTAGCGTGCCGTACACCCACACACGGTGCCCGTCGGGTCACTTCTCGCCGTCCCGCACGGTGGCGATGACGGTAACGTCCCTTTCGGCGGCCGTCAATTACTAGATCCAGCCGTTTCTTCCCGCCCTCTGGGCTGAATCCAGCCGTGAAGCAGTACTGGGCAGCCTTTGGCGTCCCACGAATCGACGTTCCTCCGATATCCAGCCCGTTTACGAGAAACCTCGACGGTTTCTGTCCTTGACATCGTCGTAACGGACTGTTTACGTTCTAGCCCGTAGCCGGAGTGAGCGGCGTCTCACTTCTGGTCATGAGGATCATCCGGCCGGCGCGCCATCGCGTCGGCTTCTCACCAAGGTTCGCTCGGTTGGAGGGCGGTTCAATGCCATCTGGGGTGCGTCATGCAGAGGTCGCCGGCGGCGGCCTCGGCGGCCTGACGGTCGCTACGGCACTCGCGCAGCGCGGTTGGAGCGTGCGGGTCCACGAGCGTGGCAGTGAGCTGCGCGAGATCGGCGCCGGCATCTTCATGTGGGAGAACGCCGTCCGCGTGCTCGAGCACATCGGCGCCTTCGACGAGGCGCTCGGCCGGGCCGAGCGCATCGAGAGCTGGCGACTGTTCGATGAGCGTCAGCGCCCCATCCAGGACGACTGGATGAAGTCCGACGACGTGCGGCTCTACACGGTGCTCCGCACCGACCTGCACCGCGCGCTCGGCAACGCCGCGAAGCGCGCGGGCGTCGAGATCGTCACGAACTCGCTCGTCGCGGGCGCTTCGGAGGACGGCGAGCTGTTCCTGGAGAACGGCACCTCGCACAAGGCGGACCTGATCGTCGGCGCGGACGGCGTCGGCTCCGCGGTGCGGAACTCCGTCGGGCTGAACATCGTGGTCAAGGACCTGATGGACGGCTGCAGCCGACACCTCGTCCCACGGCTCCCGCACGACCCGGTCAACCACGCGCTGGAATACTGGAACGGCGGCCGCCGCGTCGGCATCACCCCCGTCTCCGACGAGCAGGTCTACATCTACACCTGCTGCCCGGCGACCGACCTGGCCGGCCGTGAGCGCCCGTTCAACGTGGAGTCGTGGAGCGAGTCGTTCCCGCACCTGCGGCACTTCTTCGACCGCGTCCCCAACGTCTCGCGATGGGCGTCGTTCTCGGACGTGCGCTGCCACGGCTGGGTCAAGGGCCACGTCGCGCTGGTCGGCGACGCCGCGAGCGCGATGTCGCCGAACCTGGGCCAGGCCGCCTGCCTCGCGATGACCAACGGTTACGCGCTCGCCATGATGCTCGAGGGCGCCGCCAACGTCCCGTCGGCGCTGCTCGGCTGGGAGGCGCGCCAGCGTCCGGTCACCGACGCGACGCAGAAGTACTCGCGCCTCTACGGCAAGGTCGGCACCCGCTGGCCGCGCCCGCTGACCGACGTGCGTTCCGCGCTGGTCTGGGCGGCCGGCAAGTCGCGGCCTTGGCAGGCGCGGGTCAACGTCGCCGCCCACCAGGGCGCCGAGCTGATCGGCAAGGCGACCCGGAAGGCGAGCTGACCGCTTTTCCTGTCCACCACCCCCACGCGCTGAGCGATGAGCACTCCTGCCCCGGGCAGGACCGGACGATGGAGAACGAGAATGCCGAAGGGTAAGGCGAAGGCCGCGGCGTTGGCCACCGCGGCCGCGCTCCTGCTCAGCGCCTGCAGCGTGGGCCAGGACAGCCGGCGCGGGGAGAGCAGGTATGACCCCTCCCAGCCCGTTCCGGGCTCGGACAAGGGCAGCTTCACCGCCTCCGCCGCGGAGATCAGGGCGTCGCTGCGGAGCGACGCGTGGTGGTACCCCACCCTCTACGTGGACTGCGCGGACCCGGGCACGACGCGCGAGGGCTGCAACGGCCCCCGGACCGAGGGGGTCTACAACGCGATCCCCAAGGACCTGGTCTCGAACCGGTGGCGGATCTGCTTCGCGATGCCGCACGTCTCTGACCCGTACTGGGTGGCGGCTGATTACGGCGCGGTGCAGGAGGCGCGCCGGCTCGGCGTGGAGCTCGACGTCTACGAGGCGGGCGGTTACACGGAGCTGTCGAAGCAGCTCAACCAGATCGACGACTGCGTCGCCTCGGGAGCCGAGGCGATCGTGATCGGCGCGATCAGCTTCAACGGCCTGGACGCGAAGGTCGAGCAGTTGATCGACGACGGGATCGTGGTGATCGACGGCCTCAACGGCATCTCCAGCGACAAGGTCAGCGCTCGCGCGGTGCTGAACTGGCGGGAGATGGGCGCGGCGGTCGGTGACTACCTCAAGAAGCAGAACAAGACGGAGAAGGTCGCCTGGTTCCCCGGCCCGCCCGGCGCCGGCTGGGCGGAGGACGCCACCTCCGGTTTCACCGACGCGATCAAGGGCAGCCCAACGACCGTCGCGGCGACCAAGTATGGCGACACCTCCAAGGAGGTCCAGCTCAAGCTCCTGGAGGACACGGTTCAGGCCGATCCGGGCATCACGGTGCTCGCCGGCACCGCGGTGACGGCCGATGCCGCGGTCGCCGGGGACGTGGCGGGCGGCCAGCGGAAGATCTTCGCCGACTACCTCATCCCGTCCACCTTCGACGAGATCAAGAACGGCAACGTCACCTGCGGTGTCTCCGACCAGCCGGTGATGCAGGCCCGGATCGCCATCGACATGGCGGTCCGGCTGCTCGAGAAGATCCCGCTCGACGACCAACGCGGCCGAGCCTTCCCCGCCCCGCTGCTGGTGTGCGGACCGGGTGCCGGCGAGGACGCGAACCTCGACTCGTTCATCCCGGAGACGACCTTCGCGCCCGCCGACTTCAAGCCGGTCTTCCGCGTGAGCGATAAGTGAAGCGTGAGCGGCACGTCGAGCCCAGAGAAGGAATGATGACGCATCACGAGGAGGGCGTGGTTCTCCGCGCCGAACGGATCACGAAACGGTACCTGGGTGTCAAAGCACTCGACCAGGTCTCCTTCGACCTGCGCCGAGGCGAGATCCACGCCCTGCTCGGCGAGAACGGCGCCGGAAAGTCGACGCTGATCAAGACGATCTCCGGGTCCGTCCGGCAGGACGAGGGCACGATCTCGATCAACGGGCAACAACTGGGGGCGCTGACCCCCACCACGGCGGCGGCCCACGGAGTCGGCACGGTCTTCCAGGAGATGAGCCTGGTCCGGGCGCTGTCGGTCGCGGAGAACATCTTCCTGGGACACGAGCAGCGCCGGATGGGGCTACTGGACAAGCGGCGGATGCTCGCCGGCGCGACGGAGGCGCTGGAGCGCATCGGGGTCGAGCTCGACCCGCGTACCCCGGTCGCCGGGTTGTCCCGCGCGCAGATGCAGCTCGTTGAGATCGCCCGGGTGCTGCACCGCAGCTCCGACATCCTGATTCTCGACGAACCGACGGCATCGCTGAGCCTCGGGGAGACGCGCCGACTCTTCGAGATCCTCACCGGGCTCCGCGAACGCGGCATCGGGATCATTTACATCTCCCACCGACTTGCCGAGATCAAGGAGCTGGCGAACCGGGTCACGGTGCTGCGCGACGGCCAGAAGATCGGCACCATCGCCGCCGCCGGAGTCACCGACGACACGCTGGTCGAGATGATGTCCGGCCGGACCCTGGAAAAGCTCTACCCCCGCACCGAGGCGCGGCCCGGCAAGGTACGGCTCCGCGTCTCGGGGCTGACCGGTCCGCTGCTGCGGGACGTGTCGTTCGAGGTGGCGGCTGGCGAGATCGTCGGGCTGGCCGGGCTCGTGGGTTCGGGCAAGTCGGAGATCGGCCGCGCCTGCTTCGGTCTGGAGCCGGTCAGCGGCGGCTCGGTGGAGATCGACGGACGGGCCCTGCCGAAGCCGAACCCGAAGCGGGCGATGCGCCAGGGCATGATCTACTACCCCGCCGACCGCCACCAGGAGGGCCTGGTCACCACCGGAACCCTCCGCGAGAACATCACGCTCCCCTCCATCGCCGCCGGGACGATGTCCCGCTTCGGCGTGGTGAACCGGCGGGAGGGGGCGGCGCGGACCAACCGGGTCATCGACGCGCTCTCCATCAAGCCGGCCGACCCCGGACGGTCGATCCTCGGCTTCTCCGGCGGCAACCAGCAGAAGGCGCTGCTGGCGCGCTCCTTCGCCAAAAGCTTCCCCGTCCATGTCTTCGATGAGCCGACCGTCGGCATCGACATCGGCGCGAAGACCGACGTCTACGAATACATGAACCGACTCTGCGAGGAGGGCGCCGCCGTGGTGCTCATCTCGTCCGACACCGAGGAGATCCTCGGGATGTCACACCGGATTTACGCGGTTCGCGACGGGCAGGTCGTGGCCGACCTGCGCGGCGACGAACTGACCGAGGCAAACGTCGTTCGCGCGTTCTTCGGCTCGCGCGAGCCTTCTGTCACTTCAGGGAGTGTGGACCGTGACCAGTCCGCTTGATCTGGACGAGCGGTCGTCCAACCCGCAGGACGCCCCCGTGCTCGGCAAGCACCCGTCGCCGGCGGCGCCCGGCCCGGGGCCGTCGCGGCTCGTCAGCGCGCTGCTGCGGGTCGGGCTGCTCCCCGTCATGCTCATCGCGGCCGTCGCGATCTTCGCGACGATCGAGCCGCGGTTCCTCGGGCCGCTCAACGGCACGAACATCGGACGGCAACTGTCGTTCCTGCTCATCATCACGATGGCGCAGATGCTGGTGCTGGTCACCGCCGAGATCGACATGTCGGTCGGCTCGACGATCGCGCTGACCAGCGTCGTCTCCACCACCGTGATGGTGAAGGTCGGCGGCGACGGCCTTCAGCCCGTCGTGCTCGGCGTGCTCGCCGGCCTCGGGGTCGGGCTGGCCATGGGGCTGATCAACGGCCTGATCGTGGCGAAGTTCCGGGTGCCGTCCTTCATCGTGACCATCGGCAGCGGAGCGATCGCCTTCGGCGTCGCGCTGATGATCTCCAGTGGAAGCCCGATCACCGGACTGCCGCGGACCTTCACCCGGACGATCGGCAACACCAAGATCGGCCTGGTGCCGCTCTCCCTGCTGATCGCCCTCGCGGTCTTCGCCCTGCTCTACCTGGTGCTCAACTGGACGACCGTCGGTCGCTACTTCTACGCCGTCGGTGGCGGCGAGAACGCCGCCCGCCTGGTCGGTGTGCCGGTGCTCCGCAGCAAGGTGCTGGCCTTCGTGCTCTGCAGCACGCTGACCTCGCTCTCCGCCATCCTGCTCACCGCCCGGGTCTCCTCCGGCGAGCCGAACCTCGGCTCCGAGTTCGTCATCTACTCGATCGCGGCGGCGGTGCTCGGCGGCACGTCGTTCTTCGGCGGCGAGGGACGGCTCGGCATGGCGGCGATCGGCGCCCTGTTCCTGGTGGTGCTCAACAACGGCATGAACCTGATCCGGGTCTCGAGCTACACGCAGCAGGTCGTGCTCGGCGTGCTGCTCATCGGCGCGGTCGTCATCGACCGGCTGCGGCGCCGGAGCACCAGCCGCTAGTTGCCCCGTACGAGATCGGTAAGGAGAAGTGGCGCAGCGATGAGCGACGCACGCGAGTTCTGGGTAGCCGGCGAGCCCGCCACGGGCGATCGGAGCTTCGAGGTCCGGCATCCGTACGACGGGCGCCTGGTGGCGTCGGTCTCGGTGCCGACGGACGCGCAGGTGGAGGCGGCGGTGGCGGCCGCGCAGGCGGTTGCCGCCGAGGCGGCGGCGCTGCCCGCGTTCGCCCGGGCGGAGGCGTTGACGCACGTGGCGCGCCGGCTCGCCGAGCGCGGTGAGGAGATCGCCCGTCTGATCACCGCCGAGAACGGCAAGCCGCTGAAGTGGGCGCGGGGCGAGGTGTCCCGCGCGGTCTCCACGTTCCGGTGGGCGGCCGAGGAGGCGCGGCGCTGGTCGGGCGAGCTGCAGCGGCTGGACACCGATCCGACCGCGGCCGGCCGGGTCGCGCTCACCCGCCGCTTCCCGCGCGGACCGGTGCTGGCGATCGCGCCGTTCAACTTCCCGCTCAATCTGGTGGCGCACAAGGTCGCCCCGGCGATCGCGGTCGGCGCACCGGTGATCATCAAGCCGGCGCCGAAGACCCCGCTCTCCGCGCTGGTCCTCGGCGAGTTGCTCGCCGAGACCGGGCTGCCCGCCGGGATGTGGTCGGTGCTGCCCCTGCTCAACGAGGAGACCGCCGCACTCGTGTCCGACCCGCGACTGCCGGTGGTCTCGTTCACCGGCTCCGGGCCGGTGGGGTGGAGCATCCGAGAATCGGTGCCGCACAAGCACGTGACCCTCGAACTCGGCGGCAACGCCGCCGCGGTGGTCTGCCCGGACTGGTCGAGCGACGCCGACCTCGATTTCGCGGCGACCCGGATCGCCACCTTCGCCAACTACCAGGCCGGCCAGTCCTGCATCTCGGTGCAGCGGGTCATCGTCGACCGGTCGGTCGCCGACGCGCTCGCCGAACGGATCGCGACGGCGGTCGAGGCCCAGCGCACCGGCGACCCCTGGGACGAGGCCACCGACGTGGGGCCGCTCATCGACGAGGCCGCAGCGATCCGGGTACAGACCTGGGTCGAGGAGGCCGTCGCGGCCGGCGCGACGGTGCTGACCGGCGGCACGCGTACGGGGGCCAGCGTCGCCCCCACCGTGCTGGTCGACGTGCCGCCCGATGCGAAGGTCACCTGCGAGGAGATCTTCGGTCCGGTGCTGGTGATCGAGGCGGTCGACGGCGTGGACGCCGCGTTCGCCAGGGTCAACGACTCCCGCTACGGCCTGCAGGCCGGCGTCTTCACCCGGGATCTGCAGGTCGCGTTCCGGGCCCACCGGGAACTGGAGGTCGGCGGTGTGGTGATCGGCGACGTGCCCAGCTACCGCGCGGACCAGATGGCGTACGGCGGGGTGAAGGAGTCCGGCGTCGGCCGGGAGGGCGTGCGGTACGCGATGGAGGACTACACGTACGAGAAGGTCCTCGTCCTCACCGGTCTTCCGCTCTGACCGCTCCCCTATCCTCGTCTTCGCGGCCCGGCATAGCCGGGCCGCGAACGCGTTTGACGGGCGGAGAGGGAGATCGAATTGTTGACCCCCGGTAGCGAGGTGACGGTCCGGCTGCTGAAGGCGCCGCGCCCGGACGTGACGTACCCCGCGGTCGTGCTGACCGACGACGGGACGCAGCTCGTCGTGCGTGCGCCGTGGGCGGGCGCGGCATCGCGGGATTTCGGCTTCGTCCGCTTCGAACGCGGTGACGTCTTCACCGAGCACTACTGGCGCGACCGGTGGTATTCGATCAAGGAGGTCCGCGGCGCGGACGGGGCGCTGAAGGGCTGGTACTGCGACGTGACCCGCCCCGCGCGGGTCGAGACGGGTGAGCTCCTCGTCACCGATCTCGACCTGGATCTCTGGCGCTCCGCCGACGGAGCGACGATCCTCCGGCTCGACGAGGATGAGTTCGCCGCGAGCGGCCTCGCCGAGCGCGACCCCGAGGCGGCGGCGCGGGCCCGCCGGGCCCTGGACGAACTGGAAGAGCTGGCCCGCGCCGGCCAGCTCCTGTGACCCCGACGATCTTGCAGTCATGGCTCCCGCTTCGGGGAGGCCGTGACTGCAAGATCGTCGCGATCGTGAGACGTGAACGGGGCGACGCGACCTAGACGGGCATGGCGCTGACCGCCTTCTTCAGGGCGTCACTCGGGCTGCGCGGGGCGTTCTTCTGCATCTGCGCCATCTGGGCACCCATCTCCTGCAACTGCTTGCGGTCCATGCCCTCACGCACCTTCGGGAACCACTCCTGCTCCTCCTCGTCGATGTGGTGCAGGATGGTCTCCATCAGGACCGTCGCCTTCGCGACGTACCGCTCGTCGTCGGGGCTCATCTCGGCGAGTTCGGCGCTGAGCACATCGGCGACGTGGTGCTCCTGGTAGGACTCGAGCACGTCCGACTCCAGGCCGGGGCACATCTGCCGGGTGACCGGATACATGCACTCGTTCTCCAGGTACGTGTGCACGGTGAGCGTCTCGCAGATCTGACCGACCAGTGCCTGCTTCTGTTGCGGCGTGGCGGTCTCCGCGGACTTCTGGAACTTCTGGAACAGCGCCCGGATCTCCTTGTGTTGGCTGGTCAACAGTTCGATGGCGTCGGCGGGCATACGGAAACGACCTCCTCGGTAGTGGTGCGGCGAGGTACCCGCATCCCTGCCCGGCAAACAGCCCGAAACGGCACAAGCCATCACCCGAACGTCCACCCCACCGTCGTCAGATCGCCGTGGCCTGGCCGACTTTCCAGTCACCGCCGACCGGCACCATCGTGAGCACCACCCGGTTCTGATCGACCTTCTCCCCCGCCGTGCTCACGTTACGGCGGTACTGGTTGAGGTAGACGAGCAACTCCACCCGGCTGGCCGTGGCGGTCACCACTCCGGTCGCGGTGACCTCCGCCAGCACCACCGCCTGCTGTGTCGCGGCGGTCGCCTTCAACGCCGCCGTCGTCTGCGCGTACTCGTCGGCGAACTTCCCCGTCACGAAGGTGCGCCCGTTCGCCACGCTGGTGTCGAAGGTGCGGTAGTCGTACGAGAAGATCGCCTTCGCGGCGGCGGTCGCGGCGGCGAGCGACTGGCGGACCGCCGTGTCGCGCTGCTCCGCGCGATCGTGGCCGTACCAGCCGGCCCCCGCGGCCGCCGCCGCGAGCAGCGTCGCGGCGACCAGCGCCGGGACCAGCGGGATGCGGCGCGGCCCGCTGCCGGTCGTCCGGCGAAGGCGCGGCCGCAACCGCCGCGTGAGTGTGCCGAGGGAACCCATCCGACTCTCCTTACTAACCGACGAACTGCAGGCGGGAGACCAGCCACTTCCCGGATCGCCCGTCACGGGCCATGTCGACCTGGATCCGGTAGTGCGACGCCCGCCCGTCGGGCGCGTTCACGTTCTTCACCGTGGCGTCGATCGCCACCAGCACCACGGCCGAACGGCGGTCCCCCGAGACCAGGCCGGCGCGCAGCACCGAGCCACGCGACTCGACCTTGTTCTCCACGACCGCCGCCCGGACCTGCGGCCCGCCCCGGGTGAACTGCTCCCTGAACTCCCCGGTCGCGCCGGCGGAGATCCGTTGCAGGTCCCGGTCGACGCTCGAGGCGCTCACCGAGACGAAATTGACGGTGGTCTGCTTGGCCGCGGCGAGCGCCGCCTGGTGGGCGGCATCCAACGACCGGTCGGCGTACCACCGGTGACCGAAGACCCCGGTCGCTGCGAGCCCGGCGGCGAGTGCGGCCACGAGCAGGGCGATCAGCACCCGACGGCCGCGCGGAACGGCGGGCGCGTCCCGCTCCGTGACGGGCGCCGTCCCGCTCGACGCCGTCGGATCGTCCGCGGGCCCGTCGACCGGTTCGGAGTCGAGCTTCTTCAGCAACGCCTCGACCGGCTCCTCCGGCGGGGGAACGTGCCGGGTGAAGGCGCGGCGCCGGACGTTGCGACCCGGCGTACCCGGTTTCGCGCCCTTGATCAGTTTCAACGTGCGTTCCTCACGGGTCTGCATCGTCACCTCCTTCGGTGCGCCGGTCACGGGGTCACCCCGGCCAGCAGCAACTGCTTCCACGACTGGTCCCCCGCCAGTTGGTACTGTCCGCCGGTCCCACCGAACTGCAGCGGCCGACCGTCCGGGCCGAGCACCAGCCCGGTCGCCGGGTCGTACCCGGCCAGCGCGGCCGGAGCCGGCTCGGCAGGCGCACCGGCGGGGGACGCGTGCGGCTCC
>NZ_JBFANZ010000066.1:0-15509 GCF_040659735.1 Micromonospora sp. NPDC049679 | reverse complement strand
GGCGGACGCGATCTCCGGCGTGCTGCGCTCCAGCCACCGGGCGGACATGCCGCTGAGCGACGCGGTGAAGCTCGCTCTGCAGGCGCTGAGCAGAGCCCCGCCGCCGGCGCCGCCGCGCTGGTCGCGGGACTCGGGTCGGGGGCGGTCGGCCTCTACGACGACGTGGTGGGTGCGCGGCCGGAGCAGAAGGCGGCCAAGGGCTTCGCCGGGCACCTCGCGGCCCTGTCCGAGGGGCGGGTCACCAGCGGGCTGGTGAAGATCGCCGGCGTGGGCGCGGCGGGAGTCGCCGCGGCCGCCCTGCTCGCCGCCGATCCGACCGTACGGGCCGGACGCCGCCGCCGCGGCCGGCTGGCCCGCGCCACCGACCTGCTGCTCGGCGCCGGTGTCATCGCCGGCACCGCCAATCTGCTCAATCTGCTGGACCTGCGCCCCGGCCGGGCGCTCAAGGCCGGTGTGCTGCTCGGTGCCCCGCTGCTGCGCGGTCCCGCCGGTGGGCTCGCCGCCGGACCGGTCGGCGCCGCCGCCGGTCTGCTCCCCGCCGATCTCGACGAGCAGATCATGCTCGGCGACGCGGGCGCCAACGCGCTCGGCGCGCTGCTCGGGGTGGCGCTCGCCGCCCGCACCGGGCCGCTGGGCCGGGCCGGGATCCTCGCCCTGGTCGCCGCGCTGACGGCGGCCAGCGAGAAGATCAGCTTCACGCAGGTGATCCAGCAGACGCCCGGCCTGCGCGAGTTGGACGCGCTGGGTCGGCGCGACTGACATGGCGGCTCGGGCGGAGCCGGGGAGTCCACCCCGCCTCCCCGGCGTGGGTCGCGTCGCCGGGGCCGCGGCGCTGATCGCGGTGCTCACGGTGGTCGCCCGGCTCGCCGGGTTCGGCCGCACCGCGGTCTTCATCTGGGCGGTCGGCCCGACCCATCTCGGCGACGTCTACACGGCGGCGAACACCGTCCCCAACATCATCTTCGAGATCGTGGCCGGTGGGGCGCTGGCCAGTCTCGTCGTACCCCTGCTGGCCGGCGCCGTCGCGGTCGGCGACCGGGCCGCGGTCGCCGCGACGACCTCGGCCCTGCTGACCTGGACGCTGACCCTGCTCGTCCCGCTCGCGGTGCTGGTCGCGCTGGCCGCCGATCCGATCGTCGGCCTGCTCGCGAAGTCCGGGACGCCCCCCGAGCAGCTCGCCGCGGGCGCGCGGATGCTGCGGGTCTTCGCCCCCCAACTGCCGCTCTACGGCGTGGGCATCGTGCTCACCGGGGTGTTGCAAGCGCACCACCGCTTCGCGTGGCCGGTCATCGCGCCCCTGCTCTCCAGCGTCACCGTGATCGGCACCTACCTGACCTTCGCGGTCGCGCAGGGCCGCCGCGCCGACCTGCCGACGGTCGGTCCCGGCGGCCAACTCCTGCTCGCGGTCGGCACCACGCTCGGCGTGGTGGTGCTCTCGCTGTGCCTGCTCATCCCGCTGCGCCGGCTGCGGCTGCGGCTGCGCCCCGGCTACGCGTTCCCCGTCGACGCCCGGCGGGCGGTCGGCGCGCTCGCTCTCGCCGGTGCGGTCACCGTCGGCGCCCAGCAGATCGCCGTGCTGGTCACGCTCAAACTTGCCTGGGGCGGCCCGACCGGCGCCGTCGTGCTCTTCACCTTCGCGCAGACGGTCTACCTGCTGCCGTGGGCGGTGCTCGCCGTGCCGGTGGCCACCGCGGCGTACCCGACGATGTCGGCGGCCCGGGCCGTGGGCGATGAGGAGCGCTATCGCGCGACGGTGGCCCCGGCCACCCGGGCGATCGTTCTGCTGAGCTGCCTCGGGGCCGCCGGGTTGGTCGCGATCGCCCGACCCGCCGCCGACCTTCTCGTCGCGTCACACCAGTCGGCTGTCGCGGCGGCCGGGATCGCCGGGTTCGCGCCGGGTCTCATCGGGTACGGGCTCTTCGCCGTGCTGTCCCGTGCGCTCTACGCCCGCGGCGAACCGCGCCCGGCCGCGACCGCCACCGTCGCCGGCTGGTTGACCGCCGCGGTCGCCGCTCTGGCGCTCAGCGGTCTGCTCGCCGCGGAGCACCGTGTCCTCGCGCTGACCCTCGGCAACTCCGTCGGCATGGTGGTCCTCGGCGGGTTGCTCATCATGGTGGTGCGCCACCGGGCCGGCCCCTCGGTGCTGGCCGGGCTCGGCCGCGCCGGCCTGGCCGGACTTCTCGCCGGCGCGGCCGCCACCATCGCCGGACTGGCCGTCACCGGATGGTTCGGGGCGGTGTGGCACGCCACCCCGACGCGCGGCGGTTCGCTGTTGCAAGGCATGCTGTCCGGAGTCGTCGTGGTGTTGGTGTTCCTCGGTGTCGCATACCCGCTGGACCGCCACGACGTCCGCCCGATGACCGCGGCGGTCGGCCGGCGGCTGCGCGGCGCGCTGCGCCGGGGCGGCCGGAACGGAAAGGAGACGGGGTCGCAGTGAGCGAGGCGACGCAGGCGGGCTGGGCCGGCGCGGTGGCCCTGGTCCTCGCATCGAGCACCGGCGGGGTCGGACAGCACGTCGCCTCCCTGGCCCGGGGCCTGATCGCCGGCGGCGCCACCGTGACCGTGTGTGGCCCGGCCGCGACCGAGGAGCAGTTCCGCTTCACCGCCACCGGGGCCCGGTTCGTGCCGGTGGAGATCCCGGCGAACCCGACCCCCGCCGACGCCCGCGCCGTCGCCGCGCTGCGGCGCGTGCTCGCCGCCCACATCGATCTCGTCCACGCCCACGGCCTGCGCGCCGGTCTGGTCGCGACCCTCGCCCGACCCACCCAACCCCTCGTCGTCACCTGGCACAACTCGGTGCTCGCCGGCGGACTCCGGGGCCGGGCGTCGCGCCTGGTCGAGCGGGTCGTCGCCCGCGGCGCGCGGATCACGTTGGGCGCGTCGGCGGACCTCGTCGAGCGGGCGAACGAGCTGGGCGCCCCCGATGCCCGGTTGGCGCCCGTCGCCGCCCCGCAGCTCGCGCCAGCACGGCGCAGCCGGGCCGCCGTACGGGCCGAGTTCGGCGTCGCGCCCCAGCAGCCACTGATCCTGTCCGTCGGGCGACTGCATCCGCAGAAGCGGTATGACGTCCTGGTGGACGCCGCCGCCTCGTGGCGGGAGCTCAGCCCGCGTCCCGTCGTCGTGATCGCCGGAACCGGACCGAGCTATCTGACGCTGGCCGCGCGCATCTCCGCCGCCCGCGCCCCGGTCACCCTCCTCGGGCACCGCACCGACATCGCCGACCTGCTCGTCGGCGCCGACCTCGCGGTCGTCACCAGCGACTGGGAGGCGCGGCAGCTTTTCGCCCAGGAGGCGCTGCACGCCGGGGTGCCGTTGGTGACCACCGCCGTCGGCGGGCTCCCCGAGCTGGTCGGCGACGCCGCGGTGCTCGTACCCGCCGGGGACGTGGCCGCCGTCGACCAGGCCGTTCGTGCGCTGCTCGCCGACGATCAGCGTCGTGCCGACCACGCGCAGCGCGGCCGCGCGCAGGCCGCGACCTGGCCGACCGAGACGCAGACCGTCCGCGGGGTCCGGGACGTCTACGCGGAGCTGGCCCCGGCCGGGCGGACCCGGGCGGACCGGACCGGCGACGGTGAGCAGTGCCACCGGGCGCAGGCACCGGCCCGCGCCGGCGACCCACCGTCGCGGGCGCAGGACGGCGGGGGGCGAGGCTGATGTCGCGCCGGATCATGCCGTTCCTGCTCGCCGTCGCGATGCTCGCCACCGGCTTCGCCGCGCTGGTCCAGCGCCCCGCCGCGGGCACCCCCAAGCGCACCGTCGACTACGTCGTCATCGCCGGCGTCGCGGGCTTGCGCTGGGACGATGTCGATCCGGTCGCCACTCCCACGCTGTGGCAGATGGCTGAGCGGGGCTCCATCGGGTCGCTGTCGGTGCGCTCCGCGCAGCAACCCACCTGCCCGATGGACGGCTGGCTGACGCTCGGCGCCGGTAACTACGCGGCCTGGAACGGGCTTCCGGTCACCGGCCAGTGTCCGCCGCTGGATGTCGCCGTCGAACGACCGGACCGCATCGGCGCCTATCTGCACGACCAGCGGGCCGCCGTGCGTCACAACCAGGAGAAGCTGCGGTGGGGCGCGGTGCCGGGGGCGTTGGCCGAATCGGTGCGCTGCACCGTCGCGGTCGGCCCCGGGGCCGCCATCGCCGCGGCGCGCCCGTTCGGGCGGGTCGACCGCTACCAGCCGTCCCTGCCGCGGGACCCGACCGACCTGCTGGCCTCCTGCGTGCTCAGCATCGTCGACCTCGGCACCGTCGCCGGCGACGATCCGGCGGCGCGCGCCGCCGCCGCCCGCCGCGCCGACGCGGCGCTGGCCCGGGTGCTCGCGGCCCGCCCTGACCGGTCCCTGGTGATGGTGGCCGGTGTCTCCGACACCGATCAGGCGTCCCGCCTGCACGTCGCCGTCGCTGACGGGCCCGGATGGGACCGCGGCTGGGTCACCTCGGCCAGCACGGGACGCGCCGGCTATCTGCAGTTGGTCGACCTGGCCCCGACCGCGCTCGCCGCGCTCGGCCGGCCGACCCCCGAACGGCTGTTCATCGGCAAGGCGGCCACGATGGCCGACGGACGACCGCACGACCTCGCCGCCGCCATTGCCCGCCCGGCCGACGCCGACCAGGAGGCGCGCGCCCAGCGTCGCGTCGCGATGTGGTTCTTCGCGCTCCTCGCCGGCGTGCAGTTGCTGCTCTCCGTCGCCGTCGTGCCGCTGCTGCGCCGCGCGCGGCGGTACGCCAAACCCGGCGATCCGGCCCCGGCACCGAGGTGGCTGCTCTCCGCCGTCGAGGTCCTGCTCGTCGCCGCCGCGCTGGCGATCCCGGCCGCGCTCGTCGCCGATGCGGTCCCGTGGTGGCGCACCGCTCACGCCGGCCTGGTCTTCGGCGCCGTCACCGTGCTGGTCCTCGCGCTCGCGACGGTTGCCGTGCGCTTCGCCCGGCACTACCGCACCACGCTCGGGCCGATGGGCCTGGTGGCCGGGCTCGCCGCGATCATCGTCGGCGCCGACGTGCTCACCGGCGCGCGACTGCAGCTCAACGGCGTGGCCGGATACTCGGCGCTGGAAGGCGGGCGTTACGCCGGGATCGGCACCGTCGGGCTCGGCGTGATCGTCGCGGGCACGCTGCTCGCGGCCGGCTGCCTGGCCCAGCGGATCCGGCGCAGCTGGCGCCCGGCCGTGATCGTCGCCGTCGGGGGGAGCGGCGTGATCGTGGTCGGTAGCCCGTACCTCGGCGCCGACCCGGTGGGCGCGATCGCCCTGACCGCGGGGGTGAGCGTCGCCGCCGCGATCAGCACCGGTGGCTGGTTGACCTTCGCCCGGTTCGCCTGGGCGACCATCGCGGGGCTCGCGGTGACGGCCGGATTCGCCGTGCTCGACCTGCAGCGCCCGGCCGCCGAACGGGGCAGCCTCGGGCGGTTCCTGACCGCCGTCGGCGACGGCACCGGCGGACTGACGGTGCACCGTTCCGGCGCCTCGAACATGGCGGCCCTCGGTGGCAGCACGCTGAGCCTGCTCGCCATCATCGCCGCGGTGCTCGTCTGGTTCGCCCTGCTGCGGCCGTGGGGAGGGCTCAAGCGGCTGTTCGGCATCTATCCCGCGATCCGGGCCGGGATGGCCGGGGTCGCCGTGGCATCGCTGATCGGCGGGGTCCTCGGCGGGTCCGCGCTCAACGTCGCCGGCGCCGCGGCCGCGCTCGCGGTGCCGATGGCGACCCTCGCCTCGCTCCGTGTTCTCGATCACGCCACCGACCGCACCCATCCGCCGCTCGTACCGCCGGAGATCCCCTGGCCGCCCCGCGACGACGCGGTCGCCGGCCCGGTCGCGGGCTCGGCGGACGGGGGGAGGGGCGCGCCGGTGGCGACCAGCGCGGACGCCTCCGCCGGGCCCGCCGAAGACCTTCCGCGGACGCGACCGGCGGCAGAGCGTCCCATGGCGGAGCGGGGCGTCGGGGCATCCGACACGACGGCGGCCGAGGGCGATCCGCCCCCGGCCGTACCGGCTGCGCCGGCCGGCGCCGGTGGGTCCATCGCCCGCCAACCCGGGTCGGCGGATGTCGCGGCGCCGTCGCCGTGAGTGATATCGCCTGCCGCCGGCGGGTGCGAGCGCTAGCTGCTCCCGGTTGGTGTTAGCGTGGAATCCCGTGGATCGCGCCAGACGATTTATTCATCGACGCGCCGGTCTGCATCACCAGACGACGACCACGGGAGCAGGCGTTGGCCCCTTCAGCACGGACGACCAGGCACATCTTCGTCACCGGGGGCGTCGCCTCCTCGCTGGGTAAGGGCTTGACCGCCTCCAGCCTCGGCAACCTGCTGACCGCGCGGGGGCTCCGGGTCGTGATGCAGAAGCTCGACCCGTACCTCAACGTCGACCCCGGCACGATGAACCCGTTCCAGCACGGCGAGGTCTTCGTGACCGAGGACGGGGCGGAAACCGATCTCGACGTCGGCCACTACGAGCGCTTCCTCGACCGCGACCTCTCCGGCAAGGCCAACGTCACCACCGGCCAGATCTACTCGGAGGTCATCGCCAAGGAGCGGCGCGGCGAGTACCTCGGCGACACCGTCCAGGTCATCCCGCACATCACCAACGAGATCAAGGCCCGGATCCGGGCGATGGGCGATCCCGACGAGAGCGGCCGTACGCCCGATGTGGTGATCACCGAGGTGGGTGGCACGGTCGGCGACATCGAGTCGCTGCCGTTCCTCGAGGCGATCCGGCAGGTCCGCCACGACATCGGCCGGGACAACTGCTTCTACCTGCACGTGTCGCTGGTGCCCTACCTGGCGCCCTCCGGTGAGCTCAAGACCAAGCCGACGCAACACTCGGTGGCGGCGCTGCGCAACATCGGCATCCAGCCCGACGCGATCGTCTGCCGTTCCGACCGGGAGATCCCCGACACCCTCAAGCACAAGCTGTCGCTCTACTGCGACGTCGACCGCGAGGCGGTCATCGCCGCCCCGGACGCGCCCAGCATCTACGACATCCCCAAGGTGCTGCACCGGGAGGGGCTGGACGCCTACGTCGTACGCCGCCTCGGGCTCTCCTTCCGGGACGTGGACTGGACGCGCTGGGACGACCTGCTGGACCGCGTGCACCACCCGCACCACACCGTGACCGTGGCGCTGGTCGGCAAGTACGTCGACCTGCCCGACGCCTACCTGTCGGTCAGCGAGGCGATCCGGGCCGCCGGGTTCGGTCACCGGGCCCGGGTGCAGATCCGTTGGGTGCCCAGCGACGACTGCGTGGACCCGGCACGGGCCGCCGCGGCGCTCGCCGGGGTGGACGGCATCGTGATCCCGGGCGGCTTCGGCGTGCGGGGCATCGAGGGCAAGATCGGCGCGGTGCGGTACGCCCGCGAGAACCGCATCCCGCTGCTCGGGCTCTGCCTCGGGCTGCAGTGCATGGCGATCGAGGTGGCCCGACACGTGGCCGGCCTGGCCGAGGGGAACTCCACCGAGTTCGACGAGAACGCCGAGCACCCGGTGATCGCCACGATGGCCGACCAGGAGGAGATCGTCGCGGGTAAGGGCGAGATGGGCGGCACCATGCGGCTGGGCGCCTACCCCGCGAAGCTCACCGAGGGGTCGATCGTGGCCGAGGCGTACGGCGCGACCGAGGTCAGCGAGCGCCACCGGCACCGCTACGAGGTCAACAACGGCTACCGGGACGCGCTGACCAAGGCCGGCCTGCAGATCTCCGGCACCTCGCCGGACGGACGGCTGGTCGAGTTCGTCGAACTCGACCGCGAGCTGCACCCGTTCTTCGTGGCGACCCAGGCGCACCCGGAGCTGAAGAGCCGGCCGACCCGCCCGCACCCGCTCTTCGCCGCGTTCGTGGGCGCCGCGGTCACCTACTCGTCGGCCGACCAGTTGCCGGTCGAGCTCGGTGCGCCGGCGGTGTCCGGCGAGGAGACGCGGAGCGCCAGCCGGACGGGACGCAACGGCGCGAAGGCGGCGAAGGCGGCCACGGCGTCGTGAGCATCGGCGAGGAGATCTACCAGGTACGCGGACGCGAGGAGCGGTTCCACGGCCGGGTCTTCTCGGTCGTCACCGACCAGGTCGCCATGCCGGAGGGCCGGGTGGTGGCCCGCGACTACCTGCGGCATGTCGGCGCGGTGGGCGTGGTGGCCATCGACGAGCACGACCGGGTGGCGCTGCTGCGGCAGTACCGCCATCCGGTCGGGCGCCCGTTGTGGGAGCTGCCCGCCGGGCTGATCGACGTCGCGGGGGAGGAGATGCCCGCGGCGGCGCTGCGTGAGCTCGCCGAGGAGACGGATCTGGTCGCTGAGCGGATCGAGCTGCTGGTCGACCTGCACACGTCGCCGGGCTGCTCCAACGAGCTCATCCGGATCTACCTCGCGCGGGGTCTGTCGTCGGTGGCGGAGCTCAACCGGCACGAGCGGCGGGACGAGGAGGCCGGGATGCAGCTCGGCTGGTTCGACCTGGACGACGCGGTGGAGATGGTGTTCAGCGGAAAGATCACCAACGGACCCTGCGTGGCGGGCCTGCTGGCCGCCGCGCGGTCGCGGGCGCAGGGCTGGGCGTCGCTGCGTCCGGCGAGCGCCCCGCTGCCGAGCTGACACGGGAACGCCCTGCCGGTCCGAGGGAGTGTCCCTGGACCGGCGGGGCGTTCGAGGTGACGGGTCAGTCGCGCAGCGGCCGACCCTGGCCGTCGACGCCGCGTCTGTCCCGCGTGCCACCCACAACATGGGACCTCGTGTGCGAACAATGTACGTACGTCCCATGAGCGGGTCCCGCGTTCGACCGATCTCTCCGGGCTGACACTTCGTCAGCGCGGAGGCTGACCGGCTGTCACGATGACGCCCGCTCGGCCGCCGGCCCGGTCTTAGACTCGCCGCCGGCGGGACTGGCGAACCGCGGTGGCAACGGAGCCACCGCGCGCCGAGCAGCCGGGGAGCGGTAGCCCCGGAGAGAGGTGTCTGCATCGTGAAGGTCGGAATCCCCCGCGAGATCAAGAACCACGAGTACCGCGTGGCGATCACGCCAGCGGGTGTGCACGAGTTCACCCGAAGCGGTCACGAGGTCTTTGTGGAGTCCGGCGCGGGTGTCGGCTCGTCCATTCCCGACGAGGACTTCGCCGCCGCCGGTGCCACGATCCTCGGCAGCGCCGACGAGGTGTGGGGCACCGCTGATCTGGTGCTCAAGGTCAAGGAGCCGATCGCCGAGGAATACCACCGGATGCGCGAGGGGCAGGTGCTTTTCACCTACCTGCACCTGGCCGCGTCGAAGGAGTGCACCGACGCGCTGATCGACCGCAAGGTCACCGGCATCGCGTACGAGACGGTGGAGCTGCCGGACCGGTCGTTGCCGCTGCTCGCCCCGATGTCCGAGGTGGCCGGTCGGCTCGCCCCGCAGGTCGGCGCCTACCACCTGATGCGTTCCGGTGGCGGCCGCGGCGTGCTGATGGGCGGCGTCCCCGGCGTCTACGCCGCGAAGGTCGTCGTCATCGGCGCCGGCGTCTCCGGCATGAACGCCGCCGCGATCGCGCTCGGCATGCAGGCCGAGGTGCTGCTGCTGGACAAGAACATCGCCCGGCTGCGCGCCGCGGACGCGGACTACCGCGGCCATCTGCAGACCGTGGCGTCCAACGCGTACGAGATCGAGCGGGCGGTGCTCGACGCCGACCTGGTGATCGGGGCGGTTCTGGTGCCGGGCGCGAAGGCCCCGACGCTGATCTCCAACGAGCTGGTCTCCCGGATGAAGCCGGGCAGCGTGCTGGTGGACATCTCCATCGACCAGGGCGGCTGCTTCGAGGACTCGCGTCCGACCACGCACGCCGACCCCGTCTACAAGGTGCACGACTCGGTCTTCTACTGCGTGGCGAACATGCCCGGCGCGGTGCCGCACACCAGCACCTACGCGCTGACCAACGTCACCCTGCCGTACGCGCTGGAGCTGGCGAACCGTGGCTGGCGCGAGGCGCTGCGCCGCGACCGCGCGCTGGCGCTGGGGCTCAACACCCACGACGCGCAGGTCACCTACGGGCCGGTCGCCGAGGCACACGGCATGACCAGCCTGACGCTGGAGGAGGTCCTGAGCTGACCACCAGCGCGCCGGAGCGGACCGGTGACGGGGCCCAGCCGTCACCGGTCCTGCGGCGTGCCGTCAGCACGTACCTCGACCATCTGACCGTCGAGCGGGGACTGTCGGCCAACACGCTCAGCTCGTACCGCCGGGATCTTGATCGTTATCTGGCGACGCTGGCCGTGACGGGCGTGACCGACCTTGTCGGCGTCTCCCCGACCCACGTCGCCGATCACGTCGCACGGCTGCGCGAGGGGGATGGGAAGCATCCCCCGCTGTCGGCCGCGTCCGCCGCCCGCGCGGCCAGCGCGGTGCGCGGGCTGCACCGCTTCGCCGTCCGCGAAGGACTGGCCGCCCAGGACGCCAGCCGCGACGTCCGCCCGCCGTCGGCGCCGCGCCGCCTGCCGAAGGCGCTCGATGTGGCCGAGGTGGAGCGTCTGTTGGAGACGGCCGCGCCGGACGCCGCGTCCGGGGCGGGTGCCCCGCTGCTGCTGCGCGACCGGGCACTGCTGGAGTTCCTGTACGGCACGGGGGCGCGGATCTCGGAGGCGGTCGGGGCCGCCGTCGACGACCTGGATCTGGGGGAGGGGACCGCGCTGCTGCACGGCAAGGGCGGGCGCACCCGGCTGGTGCCGGTCGGCGGGTACGCCAGCGCCGCGCTCGACGCCTACCTCGTGCGGGGCCGTCCAGCGTTGGTCGCGGCGGGGCGTGGCACGCCGGCGGTGTTCCTCAACTCGCGTGGCGGACCGCTGTCGCGGCAGAGCGCGTGGGCGATTCTGCGGCGCGCGGCGCAGGCGGCGGGGCTGCCGGTGGAGGGGGCCCGGGCGGTGTCACCGCACACGTTGCGCCACTCCTACGCGACGCATCTGCTCGACGGCGGCGCCGACGTCCGTGTCGTGCAGGAACTGCTGGGCCACGCGTCCGTGACCACCACCCAGATCTATACGTTGGTCACGGTGGACCGGCTGCGCGAGGTCTACGCCACATCGCACCCGCGGGCCAGGGGCTGATCCGCAGGTCGGGGAATCGACACGCCGGGGCGGTGCCGGCCCGTGCGGTGGCTCGTGGCGTACAGTCGGGCATCGGCGCGGGCCTCAGGGTTCGGCAAGCGAGGCTCGATGCGGCAGTGCCGCTGGAGACGCCGATGGCTCCGACGTCGCGCAGTCGTCGGGAGGGGGCGCACACGACATGGCTGGCAACAGTGACCGTGCAGAGTCCTGGACCTCCACGCTCCGGGAGCAGCAGTCCGGATTGGATCTCGGCGGTGATTTCGGTCCCGCCGATCCCGCCGCGTACACCATGCGTAAGCCCATCCCGGAGCCGATGCCGACCGATCGCCACGGTCCGGCGCGCATCCTCGCGCTGGCGAACCAGAAGGGCGGGGTCGGTAAGACGACGACCACGATCAATCTTGGCGCCGCGCTGGCCGAATACGGTCGCCGGGTGCTGCTCGTCGACTTCGACCCGCAGGGCGCGCTCTCGGTCGGGCTCGGCGTCAATCCGCACAACCTGGACCTGTCGATCTACAACCTGCTGATGCAGGACGACGTCAGCGCCGAAGACGTGGTGATCAAGACCGACGTCGCGGGGCTGCATCTGCTGCCCGCCAACATCGACCTGTCGGCGGCCGAGATCCAGTTGGTCAACGAGGTCGCCCGGGAGATGGCGCTGGCCCGGGTGCTGCGTTCGGTCCGCAAGGACTACGACTACATCCTGATCGACTGCCAGCCGTCGCTGGGGCTGCTCGCCATCAACGCGCTGACCGTCGCGCACGGCGTGCTCATCCCGCTGGAGTGCGAGTTTTTCAGCCTGCGCGGGGTGGCGCTGCTGCTCGACACGATCGACAAGGTCCGCGAGCGGCTCAACTTCGACCTGGAGCTCGAGGGCATCCTCGCCACCATGTACGACAGTCGCACGACGCACTGCCGGCAGGTGCTGCAGCGCGTGGTGGAGGCGTTCGGCGACAAGGTCTACCAGACCGTGATCACCAAGACGGTCAAGTTCCCCGAGTCCACCGTGGCCGGTGCCCCGATCACGACGATGGACCCGGCCTCCTCGGGGGCGCGCAACTACCGGCAGTTGGCCCGCGAAGTGATCGCCGCGCAGGCCGAGCGCTAGCCGCCGGTGCGGCACGGCGATCCTCGGGCGGCCCGCGTCCGCCGACACCTGCTTCTGATCATGCTCGATTCCCGCCCGACGGTCGTGGCCAGGATCGGGCGTGTGTGACCTAACCGGCCCGCCAGCCCTGCGGGATTTGGCCGGCGGCGTGCACTACGGTCAGCGCGTGACCGTCCCGTCCGCGGAAGAAGCCGCACCTCAGCAACCGGATCGGTTAGCATCCGCCGCCGACCCGGCGGATGCGCTCCCCGCTGCCCGCACGGCGGACGGGCGTCCCGATCCGGGCACGACGGAGGGCGCCGAGCCGGGCCCGGGGCAGCCCCGGCCGGGGAGCGACGACCCCGCCCCGACGCCCGACGGTGACCCGGCGGCCGCCGGCGCGCCGCCGTCGTCCGGCTTCACCGTGCGGCTGGCCAACTTCACCGGCCCCTTCGACCTGCTGCTGCAGCTCATCGGCAAGCACAAGCTCGACGTGACCGAGGTGGCGCTGCATCAGGTCACCGACGAATTCATCGCCTATATCCGGGCAATGGGGGATGACTGGGACCTCGACGAGGCGAGCGAGTTCCTCGTGATCGCCGCGACCCTGCTCGACCTCAAGGCGGCCCGGCTGCTGCCCGCCGCCGACGTGGAGGACGAGGAGGACCTGGCGCTGCTCGAGGCGCGCGACCTGCTCTTCGCCCGGCTTCTGCAGTACAAGGCGTTCAAGGAGGCCGCGGCGCACATCTCCGCGCTGGAGTCGGTCGGCTCCCGCCGCTATCCGCGGGCGGTCACGCTGGAGCCGCGCTACTCGGAGGCCCTGCCGGACCTGGTGCTCGGCATCGGTCCGGCGCGGCTGGCGAAGCTCGCGCTCAAGGCGATGACCCCGAAACCGGTCCCGGTCGTCTCGATCGATCACGTGCACATGGTCCGGGTCAGCGTGCGCGAGCACGCCACCGTGCTGCGGGACCGGCTGCGGGACATGGGCGTCGCCACATTCCGGGTGCTCTGCCTCGACTGTGAGTCCACCCTTGAGGTGGTGGCTCGGTTCCTGGCCCTGCTCGAGCTCTACCGGGAAGGGCTGATCGGCTTCGACCAGGTGCAGGCGCTCGGGGAGTTGACGGTGCGGTGGACGGGCGGCGAGAGCGGCAGTGAGCTGAGCGTCGACGAGTACACGGGCTCGCCGGTCGAGTCGGAGCCGCCGCCGGCCGGGGAAACCCCACCGGGGCAGGACCGGCCCCCGACCGCCGCCACGCCCGCGGCGGAGACGGACGTGGGGGAGAGCGGCGCCGGGGATGATGGCGCCGGGGAGAGCGGCGCCGGGGAGACCGACGCCGAACGGGACGCTGACGACACCGACGAGACGAACAAGGAGCTGCCGAGGTGACCAGCGACGAGCACCGCGATTCCCTCGCCGACCAGGCCGCGGCCTGGGTACCGCCATGGGAACGCGCGCCGGTGAGCACGGCGCCGCAGCGTCACGAAGCGGAGCCCGAGGCGCGCACCGAACCGCAGGCGTCCGTGGCGGCGGAGGTGTCCCCGGAGCCGGAAGCGTCCGCGGACGAGTCGGCGGCGACGCCGGCAGATGAGCCAGTGGCGTCCGAGCCCGTCACAGCGCTGCCGCTGCCGCGTACGCCGGGGGAGGACCGGCCGTCCGACGTACCCGTGCCGGAACCGGCGGGTCGCGCGGAGAGTGAGCCGGCCGCGCGGGACGGCGTTCCGGACTCGTCCGACCCGGCGTTGATCGACGACGCGGAGTTCCGCGGCGCGCTGGAGGCGATCCTGCTCGTCGTCGACGAGCCGGTCGCGGAGATCGTCCTCGCGCAGGTGCTGGAACAGCCGACCGAGCGGGTCGCGGCGATGCTGCGGGCCGTCGCGGCGGATTACACGGCGGCCGGCCACGGCTTCGAGCTGCGTCGGGTGGCGGGCGGCTGGCGCCTCTACACCCGTCCCGAATACGCTTCGTACGTCGAGCGGTTCGTCCTGGACGGCCAGTCGGTGCGGCTGACCCAGGCGGCGCTGGAGACGCTCGCGGTGGTTGCCTACAAGCAACCGGTGACCCGCTCGCGTGTCTCCGCGATCCGGGGTGTCAACTGCGACGGGGTGATCCGTACGCTGGTCACCCGCGGCCTGATCGAGGAGTGCGGAACGGAGCCGGAAAGCGGCGCCTTCCTCTACCGCACGACCACCCTGTTCCTGGAGAAACTGGGGCTGAACACGGTCGACGAACTCCCCCCGCTCGCCCCGTTCCTGCCCGACAACGTGGAAGAGATAGCAGATGCCCAGCGATGACAAACCCGAGACCGAGCGACTGCAGAAGGTCCTGGCCGCGGCCGGAGTCGGCTCGCGCCGCGCGTGCGAAGACCTGATCTTCCGTGGGCGGGTGAAGGTCAACGGGCGCGTCGCGCGGCTCGGCGACAAGGTCGACGCGGCGACCGCCGAGATCTTCGTCGACGCCCAGCGGGTGGTCACCGACGTCAACATGGTCTACCTCGCGATGAACAAGCCGCGCGGCGTGGTGTCGACGATGGCCGACGAGAAGGGGCGGGCGGCGTTGGCCGACTTCCTCGGCCGGGTCGAGGAGCGGGTCTACCACGTCGGCCGTCTCGACGCCGACAGTGAGGGGCTGCTGCTGCTCACCAACGACGGCGACCTGGCCAACCGGCTGATGCACCCGTCGTACGAGGTGCCGAGGACGTACTGGTGCGAGGTCGCCGGTCCGCTGCCACGCACCGTCGGGCGTCAGCTCCAGGCCGGAGTCGACCTGGAGGACGGGCCGGCGAAGGTCGACTCGTTCAAGCTGCTCGACACGTTCGGAAAGACCGCCCAGGTGGAGGTGGTCCTGCACGAGGGGCGCAAGCACATCGTGCGGCGGCTCTTCGACGCGCTCGGCCACCCGGTGACCCGGCTGGTGCGTACCGCGATCGGTCCGATCCGCCTCGGCGACCTGCGTCCGGGCCGCACCCGGCGGCTGACCAACTCCGAGATCGCGGCGTTGTTCAACCGGACCGCCGACTGAGGCGGGCCGCTTCGGTCACCGTCAGCAGCATGCCGAGCGCGATCAGCCCCGCCCCGGTCGAGGCCAGCGGGGTCACGGTCTCGTCGAGGAGGAGCAGGCCGAGCAGGGTCGCGGTGAGCGGTTCGGTCAGGGTCAGGGTGGTCGCCAGCGCGGGCGCGGTCGAGGCGATGCCGCGGATCCAGATCAGGTACGGCAGCACGGTCGCCCCCACCGCCAGGTAGGCGACCACGCGCAGCCCGTGCGGGTCGGCGAACCAGCCGGCCGTCGAGCCGAACACGCTGTCCCGACTGGTCGAGGAGCTCGGCAAGCCGGATATCGGGATCGCGGCCGGCGCCGTCCGGCTGGCCGACGAGCCGG
>NZ_JBFANZ010000065.1:0-15591 GCF_040659735.1 Micromonospora sp. NPDC049679 | reverse complement strand
TCACGGGACCACCGGCCTCGGTCTCCGCGCCGCCGGTGCACGCCGACGCCCCCGCCACCGCTCCGGTGTCCGGGCCGCCGGCACCGGTCTCCGGGCCGCCGGCACCGGTCGCCGGGCCGCCAGCACCGGCTTCCGGCTCACCAGCACCCGTGTCCGCGCCACCGGCACCGGTCTCCGGGCCGCCAGCACCGGCTTCCGGCTCACCAGCACCCGTGTCCGCGCCACCGGCACCGGTTTCCGCGCCACCGATGCGTGTTTCCGCGCCGCCGGCCGCTGGCGCATCGCTGTCCGGGCCACCCGCACCGACACCGACGGCACCGACCTCAGCTCCGCCGGCCGTGACACCGCCGGCCGTGACACCGTCGGCCGCCACGCGACCCGCCACCAGAGCTCCTGCCCCCGACGAGCTCGATCCGCCGGCCGCCGGCGCGCCCGTGTCGGCGCCGCCCATATCCGCCGCGCCCGTATCCGTGCCGCCGGCAACCACGCCGCCGCTCTCCACGCCGGCGTCGGAGCCGGTCTCCGCTCCCCCGGCCACACCCGACCAGCGGGTCTCCGCCCACCCCGCCGACGCGGCACCCGGCTCACCGGTCGCCGAGGCGAGCCCGGACACCGTGCTGCCCGTACCCGACGGGGCCGCGGCCGGCGCGGCGACCGCGCTCGGGGCGCCCACGATGCTGGCGCCGATCGTCCGCCCCGGCGGGCCGGAGAACGCGAGCTCCGCGCCGCCCGAGGCGGCTCCGGCCGAGCCGCCGGCGGCCGACCCCGAGCAGGTGCTCTCGTCGTACCAGTGGCGGTTCCACCACGAGACGCTCCGCGAGCTGGTCGAAGACCCCGACGAGCTGCGGGCCATCCGGGACCGGCTGACCGAGAAGCTGGAACCGGCCACGGACAACCGCACCCGCGCCCGGCTGCTCAGCCTGCGGGCCGTGGTCTCCCGGATCCTCGGCGACCTGGGCAAGGCGCACGCCGACGGCAAGCTGGCGTTGGCGCACGCGGAGGCCACCGGCGAGTTGCGGCGCATCGCGATCGCGCAGGCCCGGCTCGCGCATGTGCTGCAGTGGCGCGGCGACTTCGCCGAAGCCGACCAGCTCTTCGCGGAGGCCAATTCCTCCGAGCTGCCCGACCGGTTGCGCGCGACGATGCACGAGCACGCCGGACGATCCTGCTACGACCAGGGGCGCTACATCGAGGCGTGCAACCACTTCGAGCGCGCGCTGGAGCTGCGCAAGGTCGAGGACCCGGATCTGATCGCCCGCACCGAGCTGGCGCTCGACGCGGTGCTGACGAAGGTCGCGCAGGGCGGCTGGGGGCCGTACCCGCGCAGTAGCGACGAGATTCTGCAGCTGCACCGGCCGCCGGTGCCGCGGTTCAGCGAGCGGGTGCAGCGGTGGGGCTACGCCGACACCGAGGGCGAGCTGGCCATCGCGCCGAGCTACGCCGACGCGCAGCCGTTCCGCGACGGGGTGGCCTGGGTACGCCGCCCGGAGGCGGATACCTGGGAGCTGATCGACGAGACCGGAGAGCTGCTGATCGGCGCCTCGGCGGGCTACCTCGGCGTCGGGTCGTTCTCGGACGGGCTGGCCTGGGTGTCGCGGGACGGCGCCGGCTCCTGGCTCGCCATCGACAAGACCAACAAGGTCGTCATCCCGGCCGGGTTCGAGGACGTCCGCCCGTTCCGTCGCGGGGTCGCCGCAGTGCGCCGGGGCGGGTGGGGCGCGGTCGACAAGTCGGGTCGCGTCGTGCTGCCGACCCGGTACGCCGGCTTCACCACCGCGCTGACCGACGGTCGGTACGTGGACGGGTTCACCGACGAGGGCCTGGCGATCGTGGAGGCCGGTGGGCGCAAGGGCGTCGTCGATCGCGGCGGACGGGTGATCGTGCCGCCGGCGCATCCGGCGCTGGTCATCCATCCGGTGGCGTTCCTGATCGGCAACGGCGCGGGTCAGTGGGGTGCGCTGGACCGTCGCGGAGAGCCACTGATCGACATGGCGCACCCGAGCCGGGCCGACGTGATGGACGAGATCGACCGGCTGCTGGCGGACACCAAGCCCGTGCTGTGATCTTTCTTCCGTCTGCGTCGTGCGCCGGCGGTCACCGAACGGGCTCCATCCCGGGCCACTAGGGTTGACGGCATGGAATTCCGACACCTTGGCCGCTCCGGCATGCTCGTGAGCGAGATTTCGTACGGAAACTGGATCACGCACGGCTCGCAGGTCGAGGAGGACGCGGCGACGGCCTGCGTGCGCGCCGCCCTCGATTCCGGGATCACCACGTTCGACACCGCCGATGTCTACGCGGGCACGCGCGCGGAGGCGGTTCTGGGCCGGGCGTTGAAGGGCGAGCGCCGCGAGGGGCTGGAGATCTTCACGAAGGTCTACTGGCCGACCGGCGAGGGCCCCAACGACCGCGGGCTGTCCCGCAAGCACATCATGGAGTCGATCAACGGTTCGCTGCAGCGGCTGCAGACCGATTACGTCGACCTCTACCAGGCCCACCGCTATGACTACGCGACGCCGCTGGAGGAGACGATGGAGGCGTTCGCCGACATCGTGCACTCCGGCAAGGCGCACTACATCGGTGTCTCGGAGTGGAAGGCGTCGCAGATCCGCGAGGCGCACGCCCTGGCCCGCGAGCTGAAGATCCGCCTGGTCTCCAGCCAGCCGCAGTATTCGATGCTGTGGCGGGTCATCGAGTCCGAGGTGATCCCCACCTGCGAGGAGCTGGGCATCGGCCAGATCGTCTGGTCACCGATGGCCCAGGGCGTGCTCACCGGCAAGTACCTGCCGGGCCAGGCGCCGCCGGCGGGCTCCCGCGCCACCGACGAGAAGTCGGGCGCGGCCATGATCTCCCGGTGGATGACCGACGAGGTGCTCGGCACCGTGCAGCGGCTCAAGCCCCTCGCCGAGCAGGCCGGGCTCAGCATGGGTCAGCTCGCCATCGCCTGGGTGCTGCAGAACCCCAACGTCTCCTCGGCGATTGTCGGCGCCTCCCGCCCGGAGCAGGTGCACGACAACGTCAAGGCGGCCGGGGTGAAGCTGGACGCGGCTCTGATCAAGGCGATCGACGAGGTTCTCGACCCGATCACGGAGCGCGACGCGGCGAAGACCGAGAGCCCGAAGCAGCGCCCGTAGTACGCATGAGGCGTCACACCACGTCGATCAAGGGCTTGTCCACCCGGACAAGCCCTTGATCGACGGACAGTCCCGGGTCGCCGGGAGGCCGGACCGAGCCGGCCAACGCCGTCAGCTCGACCAGAACCGGATGAGCTGCAGCCCGTAGCTGTAGAGCGGCGCCGGCAGCCCGATCGCATCGCCGACCGCGAACACCGCGCCGAAGAACCAGCCGCCGATCCGCGGGTTCCACAACAGGGCGAAGAGCAGGATGAAGCCGTACGGCGCGAGGATGTCGTACCCGCGCCGCCACTGCGGAGACAGCCACGGCTGGATCATGTTGCCGCCGTCGAGGCCGGGCACCGGCAACAGGTTGAGCACGCTCGCGGTGAGCTGCAGGAAACCCAGCAGTGCGACCCCGGCCCAGAACTCCGGCCGGGCGGTCGTGTCCACGCCGATCGCGAACGGCACCACCAGCAGCAGCGCGAAGAACACGTTGACCGCGGGTCCGGAGAGACTCACCAGACTGTGCCGTAGCCGTCCGGGAATGTGGTGTCGGTCGACCCAGACAGCGCCACCGGGAAGGCCGATGCCGCCGAGTAGGACCGCGACCACCGGCAGCACGATCGACAGCAGCGGATTGCTGTACTTGAGTGGGTTGAGCGTCAGGTAGCCCCGGTGGGCCACCCCGACGTCACCGGCGCGGAAGGCGACGATCGCGTGCGCGTACTCGTGGAGGCAGAGCGAGACGAGCCAGCCGGAGACGACGAACAGGAAGATGTCGAACCGCACGTTGCCGAAACCGACCCACGCCATCGCCCCGCTGGCCACGAAGAGCGCGACCAGCGCGAGAAAGATCGGGCTGGGCCGGAACGCCTCGCGCGGCACCCCGAGCACGAGGCGGTCGCGCCCGGGTCGATCCCAGGTCACTCGGGGCCCCGGCTCACTCGGCGGCCAGCAGGCTCATCTTGTATTCCTCGCGATCGTCCTCGACGAGCGCGACCGAGGTGACTCCCGCGGACGCGAGGTCGCGCCAGGTCTGCCCGATCCAGGACTCGGCGTCGGCCTGGCTGCCGAACGTCTCGGCCGGACCGGTCACGGCCTGACCGTCCGTGCTCTCGTACCGCCAGCTCCACGGCATGTCGCAGCTCCCCTCGGCAATGGACCTTCGTCAGCCTAGTCGGCGCGCTCCGCCGAACGCTCACTCGCACGCCGTGCCACAACGCCGGCGCGTGCGTGCTCGCGAAGACTCCGGCCGGCTATGACGCGCCGAACTCTTCGCGATCACCGGCATCGAGGCGGGTCAGCCGCGACGTGTCGGGCGGTCCCCACCGGCGCCGGTCGGACCTGTCAGCGAAAACCCGCCGTGTTGGATCTAAGGTACGGGCATGTCCGTTGACGGGTGGAACAGGATTCTCGTGCTCGGCGGGATCCGATCCGGCAAGTCCGAGTACGCCGAATCGCTGGTCAGCGCGGCGCCCACGGTCCGATATGTGGCTACGTCCCCCGGCTACGAGGACGACCCGGAGTGGCAGGCGCGGATCGAGACACACCGCGGGCGCCGGCCGGGGAGCTGGACGACCGAGGAGGTCGGGACGGACCCGTCCCAGCTCGCCGAGGTGATCTCCGCTGCGAAGCCGGACGAGACGCTCCTCGTTGACGACCTCGGCGGCTGGGTGAGCGTGCTGCTCGACCCGGTCCACCAGCCGGCCGACGATACCGCCACGGTCGACGAACTGGCCGCCGCGATCCGCGGGTGCGCGGCCCGCCTGGTGCTGGTCGCACCCGAGGTGGGGCTCTCGCTGGTGCCGGCCACCCCGGTCGGGCGGGCGTTCGCCGACGCGCTCGGCTCGACCAACCAGGCGGTGGCGCGCGAATGTGACGCGGTCGTGCTGGTCGTCGCCGGACAACCGACCTGGCTCAAGCCCGCCGCGACCGTCACCACGGTCGCCGGCGCGACCGCCGAGCGGGCCCCCGCCAGCCCCGACGGCGTCGCCGACGACCAGACCATCCCCTCGCCGCAGGTGCTCACCCCAGCCGCCGCCGCGCAGCGCCCGGTCCCGGCCACCCCGCCGGACGACGCGTTCGACTCGGCGACGATGCAGCTCCCCATCGTCGAGACCGGCCTGGTGATCCAGCCCGGCATGGATCTGCCGATGCCCGACGAGCTCGCCGCGCGGTCGGCCCGCGACCGACTCGCCACCCTCGACGTCCCCGGCGCGGGGCTGGGCAACCTCGAACAACTGGTGGCGTTCGCGGCCGGCACGCAGGGCGCGACCATCCCCGCGCCGTGGCGCTCGGTACGGGTCCTGCTGCTGCACGGAGACCACGAGGGCGGCGTGGCGGCCGGCGCGCTCGCGGGCGAGTCCGCGCGCCGGGCCAACCAGGCGCGCGCCGGCGACGGAGCGCTCGCCCGGCTCGCCGCCGAGGCGGGAGCGAGTCTGCAGGTGGTCCGCGCCCCGACCGCCGGCCCGATCGAGGACGGGCCCGCGCTGAGCGTCGAGGCCGTGGAAGCGGCGCTGCGTTACGGCTGGCGGCTGGCCGAGGAGGCGGCGGAGACCGGCGTGGACGCGATCGTGCTCGCCGCCTGCGGCGCCGGCGCCGAAGCGGCCGCGGCGGCGGTGCTCGCCGCGACGGCCGGCGCGGAGCCGGTCCGGGTGCTCGCCCGGGTGGTCACGTCCGGTGGAAACGTCGACGACAACGCGTGGATGACGCGCTGCGGCGCGGTCCGCGACGCGCTGCACCGCAGTCGCCGCGACCCGCGCGGGCCGAGGGAGATCCTCGCCGAATTGGGCGGCGGCGACATCGCGATCGCGACCGGGCTCCTGCTCGGCGCCACCGCGCGGCGGATCCCGGTGCTGCTCGACGGTCCGGTCGGGGTGGCGGCGGGGCTGGTCAGCCGCGAGTTCGCCGGGCAGGCCCGGCACTGGTGCCTGCTGCCGGACCACGGCGGGCAGCCCGGCGTGCGGCTCGCCTCCGACGTGCTGGGGCTCACGCCCCTTCTCGACCTGCGGATGAACCTCGGCGAGGGGGCCACCGCGCTCACCGCGCTGCCGCTGCTGCGGGCGACGCTGACCGTCGCGGCGGGCCTGCCCGAGTATCCCGTGCTGGCCGGCGACGCGGACGGCGCCGGGTCGGGGGAACGGTTCAGCGAACCGGAGCCGTCGGCCCCCGGCCCCACCGCGGTCCCCGACCCGACGCCCGGTGCCTGACGGGCGGTTGGTCGCCGGCGCCCGGCTCGCCGTCACGACCTTCACCGTTCTGCCGCTGCGCGCCGGTCGGGTGGACCGGCCGGCCGCCGCGGTGGCGATGTCGCTCGCGCCGCTCGCCGGGGCGCTGCTCGGCGTGGTGCTGGCCGCCGCACTGCTGGGCCTCACCGCCGCGGGCGCTCCCCCGCTGGTCGCCGGGGTCGCGGTGGTCGCACTGGGCGCGCTGCTCACCCGGGGACTGCACCTCGACGGATTGGCCGACACGGTGGACGCGCTCGGCTCGCACCGCTCCGGCGAGGCGGCCCTGCAGATCATGAAGAAGCCGGACGTCGGGCCCTTCGGCGTCGCCGCGCTCACCGTCGTACTCCTGCTCCAGGCCACGGCCCTCGCGGCGCTGCCGGCGCGGGGCTGGGCCGCGGCGCTCGCCGCGGTGGTCGCCGCGACCGCGGCGGGGCGGCTGGCGGTGAGCTGGGCGTGCCGGCGCGGCGTCCCGGCCGCCCGCCCGGACGGGCTGGGGGCGCTGGTCGCCGGCACGGTGCCGGCGTCGGTGCTCGCGGTGGCGACGGTCGCCGTCGCGGCCACGGCGTTCGCCGCGGCGCCGGGCCGTCCGTGGCAGGGGCCGGCCGCCGTGCTCGCCGCGCTCGCCGTCGCGGTGCTGCTGATCCCCCACGTGGTACGCCGCTTCGGCGGCATCACCGGCGACGTGCTCGGCGCCGCCGTCGAAGTCACCACGACGGTGGCGTATCTGGGTCTGATCCTCGGCAGGTAGCGCGAGTCTCCGCGCCACCGGTAGTAGCGTTCGACAGGCAGCACCAGTGCGGTCGAGCGGGGGGCGGGCCATGGCCATCACGGACGACTTCCTTCCCGTTCCCGTGCCGGAGTCGCTGTCGGCGACCTACCTGGTGCCGACCGCGCGCGGATCGGGCGCCAAGCCGGCGGAGGCGGTGGCGGCGCTCGGCGAGCGGCTCAGCGACCCGGTCAGCGACCTCGCCCTGCAGATGATCGACAGTCCGCTGATGACGGTCGACACCCGGCCGGTGTCACAGTTTCCCGAGCTGCCGCCCGACCTGCTCGCGGCGTTCGGCGCCACCCCGCCGCAGCTCGAGCAGCTCCGCGCCGCCACCGAACTGGTGGTCGTGCAGGCCGGCTACCGGGCGGGTTGGCCGCCGGTGCACGAGTGGTCGGCGCGCGCCGTGGCCACGGCGATCGCCGAATCCCTCGACGGCGACCTGATCGACGTCTTCGGTCTGCAGTTCCTCGACCCGGGCACCGCGCTGCGTTCGCTCCCCGACAACGACGGGCGGGTCCGGCTCGTCGACTGGATCCTGGTGCCCTACTCGCCGACCGAGAACGGACTCTGGTTCACCACGAAAGGGCTGCGCCGTTTCGGCCTGCTCGAACTGCAGGCCCAGGAGGTGCCCACCCAGTTCATCCGCGCGTGGGGCGCGATCATGACCGGCGCCGCCCGGCGTCTGCTACGCATCTGGACCGAGTCCCTCGCCGAGCAGGACCTCCCCGCCTTCGTCCAGCTGCCGATGGAGACGACCGTGACCAGCCACGACATCGCGGTGGCGTACGGCAACCCCGAGAAGCACGAATCCGCGGGCTCGGCCGTGCTCCGCCTCGACCTCGACCCGGCGACCGACCCGGACGCCGACTCGTTCCTCACGCTGCTGCCGCCCGCCGCCGAGCCCGCCCCGCCGGCCGTCTACTTCGCGCAGATCTGCACCCGCCTCTTCGGCACCGGGCAGACGGAGATCCACTACGCCCGGCCGAGCGACGCCATGGCCCGCGCCGTCGAAAAGGCCCGCAGCTCGCTGGCGGCCGCCCGGGCCCGTTTCCTCGCCGGCGACATACCGCCCGGCGTGCAGCTCGTCGTCAAGTACGGGCTCGCGACCGACGAGGGCCAGGAATACGTCTGGGCGAGCGTGACCTCGTGGTCCAGCCCGGCACGGATCGTCGCGACGAGCACCAGCGACGCGGCGTCGGACCCGACCGTACGGGTCGGCACGCCGGTCGTCATCGAGACCGTCGACGTGGTCGACTGGGCGCTGCTGGACGGACGGGGCGTGATCGAGGGCGGGTGGACGCAGGCGGTCCTCGACGAGCGCGCCTAGCGCGTTCCGGCGTCGTACTCCTTGACCAGCTTCTTCGGGGCCGTCCGCCGCCACGCCTCCACGACGAGCTCACGCAGCTCGTCCGGATCGACGTCGGCGAGCTGGACCTGCACCCAGCCGAAGCGCCCCACGTACGCCGCGACCGAGTAGGTCTCCGGGGCGGCCGCGATCAGCTCCGCCTGCTCCTCTGTGGACGCCTTCACCGTCATCGACGGCGAGTCCGGCGCCCCGGAGGCGAACATCTTGCTGCCGACCCGGAAGGTCGGATGCCCCCACTCCTCCACCATCACCTCGGCGCCGCCGGGGAGCGCGAGCACCCACTCCCGCACCTGTGCGTAGGTCACCGCCACGCGCGGAGGCTACTTCACCGACGGCGTGACGAACGGCGGCTTGACCACCCGCATCGCCGAGCGGCGGCCCCGCACATCGACCTCGACGGTCGATCCCTCGCCGAGGCCGGACGCGGTGTCGAGCAGGGCGAGCGCGATGCCGGCCTTGCGGGTCGGTGAGAACGTCCCGCTGGTCACCTCACCGACCACCGCATCGCCGGCGTAGACGGCCATGTGGCAGCGCGGGATGCCCCGGTCGATCGCCGCCAGGCCCCACAGCGTGCGCCGCGGTCCGGCGGCCTTCTCCGCGAGCAGCGCCTCGCGCCCCCAGAACGCCGGCTTGCCCCAGCCCACCGCCCAGCCCAGCCGCGCCTGCACCGGGCTGATCTGCAGCGACAGGTCCTGACCGTGCAGCGGGTAGCCCATCTCGGTGCGCAGCGTGTCGCGCGCCGCCAGACCACAGGCCCGGATCCCCTCCGGCTCTCCCGCCGCCAGCAGCGCGTCCCAGACCGCGACCGCGTGGGCCGCGGGCACCACCAGCTCGTAGCCGTGCTCGCCGGTGTAGCCGGTGCGGCAGACCACGAGCGGCACGCCCGCTCCGGCGAGCTCGGCCTCCGCGAAGCTCATGTACGCGTGGTCGGTCGGCAGTCCGAGCGCGGCCAGCACGGCGGCGGAGCGCGGCCCCTGCACGGCGAGGACCGCGTACCCCTCATGTTCGTTGGTGACGGTGACCGACGGTGGCGCCGCCGCCTGCAGGCGGCGGACCACCTCGGCGGTGTTCGCCGCGTTGGGGATGAGGAAGACGTGGTCGTCGGCGTAGCGGTAGGCGATCACGTCGTCGAGCACGCCACCGGTCTCGTCGCAGCAGAGCGTGTACTGCGCCTTACCCGCCTCGATCCGCTCGAGGTCGTTGGTGAGGCAGGAGTTGACGAACTCGACCGCGCCGGCACCGGTGACCCGCGCCTTGCCCAGGTGCGAGACGTCGAAGACCCCGACCGCTTCCCGCACGGCCGTGTGCTCCTTGATGACCCCGCCGCCGGCGTACTCCAACGGCATGTCCCAGCCACCGAAGGCGGCGAACTTCGCGCCGAGCGCGGCGTGCCGCTCGTGCAGGGGTGAGCGGCGCAGCTGCTCGGCGGCGGCAGGCGTGGTCACGTCGGTCATGGGTCGCAACTTACCTGTGATCCACGCGGTGGCTAGCATCGGCGGGACACCACCCGATCCGGCAGGTAGGTTGCGCCGGAGACCATCATCGCCGGCGCGCACATCAGTGCGGCCGGCCAGGCCCGCCCGGAGACGCCGCGTGACATCGCCCATCACCACTCTCAGCCTGGTCGACACCGACCCCGCGGAGCTCCCCGTCGACGCCATCGTCATCGGTGTGCACAGCCAGAGCGGGGAGGTCGACGGCGCGGCGGGGTTCGCCTCGACGCTGCTGCTGGCTACCGGGGCGGAGAGCATCGCGGTCGCCTTCGACGGCAAGCTGACCGAGACGCTCGCGCTGCTCGGCGCGACCGGCGCCCCGGGCGAGGTCGTCAAGCTCGCGACGCTGGGCACGATCACCGCTCCGCTGGTCGCCGCGGTGGGGCTCGGCCCCGAGCCGACCGGCGCCGCGCCCGCGCCGGAGCCGCTGCGCCGGGCCGCCGGCGCCGCCGTCCGCGCGCTGGCCGGCTCGGCCACGGTGGCGCTGACCCTGCCGCTCCCCGATGACGAGGACATGCCGGCCGCGCTCCGCGCGGTGGCCGAGGGCGCGCTGCTGGGCGGCTACCGCTTCGCCGGCTACAAGACCCGGCCCCAGCCTTCGCGGCGCCCCGCGGTCGCTTCGGTCGCGGTGCACGTGCCGGACGCGGCGGACCAGACGGCGCAGACCGAAATCGCCCGCGCCGCGATCGTCGCCGGCGCGGTCGCCCACAGCCGCGACTGGGTCAACAGCGCCCCCAACGAGCTGCGCCCGCCGGCCTTCGCCGATGCGGTCGCCGCGGCGGCGCGCGACGCGGGGCTGACCGTGGAGGTCCTCGACGAGAAGGCGCTGGCGGCCGGCGGGTACGGCGGCATCATCGCGGTCGGCCAGGGCTCGGAGGCGCCGCCCCGGCTGGTCAAGCTCTCCTACACGCCTGCCGGTGGCGCCGGTTACGGCAAGCGTGTGGCGCTGGTGGGCAAGGGCATCACCTTCGACACCGGCGGTGTCTCGATCAAGCCCGCGCAGGGCATGTGGGAGATGAAGTCGGACATGGCCGGTGCGGCCGCCGTCGGTGCCGCGATGCTCGCCGTCGCCGAACTGAAGCCCGCAGTGGCGGTGACCGCCTACCTGCCGATGGCCGAGAACATGCCGTCGGGCGCGGCGTACCGCCCGGGTGACGTGGTCACCATGTTCAACGGCAAGCGGGTCGAGGTGCTCAACACCGACGCCGAGGGACGGATGATCCTCGGTGACGCGATGGCGCGGGCCTGCGCCGACGGCTGCGACTACCTCCTCGAGACCTCCACGTTGACCGGTGGGCAGGTCATCGCGCTCGGCAAGCGGATCGCCGGCGTGATGGGCACGTCCGAGCTCTGCGCGCGGGTGCAGACGGCCGGCGACACCGTCGGCGAGCCGGCCTGGCCGATGCCGCTGCCGGACGACGTACGCAAGGGCATGGAGTCCGAGGTCGCGGACATCTCGCAGGTGAACGCGGGCATGGATCGCGCCGGGCACATGCTGCAGGGCGGGGTGTTCCTGCGCGAGTTCGTCACCGACGACGTGTCGTGGGCGCACATCGACATCGCCGGGCCCGGCTACCACTCCGGCGAGCCGACGGGTTACTGGACCAAGGGCGGCACGGGCGTGCCCGTGCGTACGCTGCTCGAGCTGATCGACGACGTCGCCGCAAACGGCTGATCCGCCTCCGCGTCGATCACGGATCCGCCCGTCGGGCAGGTCCGTGATCGACGCCGACGGCGCCGCCCGTCAGCCGGCGGTCCGCTTACGCCGTTCGTTGAAGTCCCGCATCCGCTGCGGGTATCCGACGAGGCGCACGTCGTAGATCGGGATCGCCATCTTGTGCGCGAACCGCCGCGCCCCTTCCGGACTGTCGATCCGACGGCGGGTCCACTCGCCGTCGTGCGCAATGAGCATTACCGTCGTCTCGGTAACCGTCGTGCGCGGCTCGATGAACGCCTCGACGCCGCGGCGACTGCGGACAAACTCCTCAAGATGATCAAGATCTGCCCGATTTGCCAGCCGACCACCTGACGCCCCGCCCGACTGTCTCCGTCGACGAAACCACGCCACCCGCCGTCTCCTCCCCAGTACCACGGACGATTGCGGCAAGCGTACGTCTCGTCGACGTGTCGTTGGGCACCTCGATGCGCCAGATGGCTGTACAAGTGACAAGATGACCGAGGCGGGTCTGCCCATCTCTATGGGTCGACACCCTCGTAGCAACGACGCGACCTGGGAGAGAACTGTGAGTGAGCCGAACGGCGGGACCTTCGACGTCGTCATTCTCGGGGGCGGCAGCGGGGGTTACGCCGCCGCGCTCCGCGCCGCGCAACTCGATCTCTCCGTGGCGCTGATCGAGAAGGCCGAACTCGGCGGCACCTGCCTGCACCGCGGCTGCATCCCCACCAAGGCGCTCCTGCACGCCGCGGAGATCGCCGATCAGACCCGCGAGTCGGAGCAGTTCGGCATCAAGGCCGACCTGGTCGGCATCGACATGGCCGGGGTCAACAGCTACAAGGACGGCGTCGTCAGCCGGCTCTACAAGGGTCTCCAGGGCCTGGTCGGCTCCGCGAAGGTCACCTTCGTCGCCGGCGAGGGCAAGCTGGTCGCCCCGAACACGGTCGAGGCCAACGGCCAGCGCTACACCGGTCGCAACATCATCCTCGCCACCGGCTCCTACTCGCGTAGCCTGCCGGGGCTCGAGGTCGACGGTGAGCGGGTCATCGCCAGCGAGCACGCGCTCAAGCTCGACCGGGTGCCCTCCTCGGCGATCGTACTGGGCGGCGGCGTCATCGGCGTCGAGTTCGCCAGCGTCTGGAAGTCCTTCGGCGTCGACGTGACGATCATCGAGGCGCTGCCCCGGCTGGTGGCCGCGGAGGACGCGGAGTCGTCCAAGGCGCTCGAGCGGGCGTTCCGCAAGCGCGGCATCGCGTTCAAGACCGGCAAGCCCTTCGAGAAGGTCGAGCGGACGGACTCCGGCGTCAAGGTCACCATCGCCGGCGGCGAGACCGTCGAGGCCGAACTGCTGCTCGTCGCCGTGGGCCGCGGGCCGACGACCGCGAACCTCGGGTACGAAGAGCAGGGCGTCAAGATGGACCGCGGTTTCGTGCTGACCGACGAGCGGCTGCGCACCAGCGTTCCCAACGTCTTCGCCGTCGGCGACATCGTGCCCGGCCTGCAGCTCGCGCACCGCGGCTTCCAGCAGGGCATCTTCGTGGCTGAGGAGATCGCCGGCCTCAACCCCGCCATGATCGACGAGAGCGGCATCCCCCGGGTCACCTACTCCGACCCGGAGCTCGCCTCCGTCGGGCTCACCGAGGCCAAGGCCAAGGAGCAGTACGGCGCGGACAAGGTCACGACCTACAACTACAACCTCGGCGGTAACGGCAAGAGCCAGATCCTCAAGACCCAGGGCTTCGTGAAGCTGGTCCGGGTCGAGGACGGCCCGGTGGTCGGTGTTCACATGGTGGGCGCGCGGGTCGGCGAGCTGATCGGCGAGGCACAGCTGATCTACAACTGGGAGGCCTACCCGGCCGAGGTGGCGCAGCTGGTGCACGCCCACCCGTCCCAGAGCGAGGCGCTCGGCGAGGCGCACCTGGCCCTGGCCGGCAAGCCACTGCACGCGCACGCCTGAGCACGCATTTCCGCGGCTCGCCCGGTCGGCAGTCCGGGCGGGCTCCGCAACACGAAGGAGTCTTGAGAGATGCCGGTATCGGTAACCATGCCCCGGCTGGGCGAGAGCGTCACCGAGGGCACAGTCACCCGCTGGCTGAAGCAGGAGGGGGACCGGGTCGAGGCCGACGAGCCGCTGCTCGAGGTCTCGACCGACAAGGTCGACACCGAGATCCCCTCGCCAGCGGCCGGGGTACTGAGCCGGATCGTGGTCAGCGAGGACGAGACGGCCGAGGTCGGCAGCGAGCTCGCGGTCATCGCGGGTGAGGGCGAGTCGGCCGACGCGCCGGCCGAGCAGCCTGCGCAGGCCGCCGAGGCAGCCCCCGCCGAGGAACCCGCGCCGCAGCAGCAGGCGCAGGCCGAGCCCGCGCCGCAGGAGCAGGCGCAGGCAGAGCCGGCGCCGCAGCAGCAGGCCCAGCCGGCCGCGCAGGCCGGCGGGGACGCCACCGTCGTCCGGATGCCGGCGCTCGGCGAGAGCGTCACCGAGGGCACGGTGACCCGGTGGCTGAAGCAGGTCGGCGACACCATCGAGATGGATGAGCCGCTCCTCGAGGTCTCCACCGACAAGGTCGACACCGAGATCCCCTCCCCCGTCGCGGGCACTCTGCTCGAGATCAAGGTGGCCGAGGACGACACCGCCGCGGTCGGTGGGGAGCTGGCCGTGATCGGCGCGGCCGGTGGCGCACCGGCCGCCGCGCCGGCACCGGTCGAGGAGCCCACCGCGGGCGCGTCGCCCGCGACGCCGGCCCCGGCCGCCGAGAAGTCGGCGCAGCCGGCGCAGGCGGAGCGCGCGGCACAGCCGGCCCAGGCCGCTCCGGCCCCACAGGCCACCCCCGCCCCGCAGGCCGCCCCGGCCCCGCAGGCCGCCGCAGCCCCGCAGGCCGCCGCAGCTCCGCAGGCCGGCGGCGAGGACGCCGCGGGCTACGTGACCCCGCTGGTCCGCAAGCTCGCCAATGACAAGGGCGTCGACCTGTCGACCGTCAGCGGCACCGGCGTGGGCGGGCGCGTCCGCAAGCAGGACGTGCTCGACGCGGCCGAGAAGGCGCGCGCCGCCGCGGCGCGTACCGCTGCTCCGGCCCCCGCGGCCGCGGCTCCGGCCGCGAAGGCCCAGCCCAGCCCGCTGCGTGGTCGCACCGAGAAGATGACGCGCACCCGCGCCGTCATCGCCCGCCGGATGTACGAGTCGTTGCAGAGTTCGGCGCAGCTCACCACCGTCGTCGAGGTCGACGTCACGAAGATCGCCCGGCTGCGCCAGCAGGCCAAGAACGACTTCCAGGCCAAGCACGGCGTGAAGCTGTCGTTCCTGCCCTTCTTCGCGCTGGCCGCGATCGAGGCGCTCCGCAGCTACCCGGTGGTGAACGCCTTCATCGACATGGAGGCCGGCA
Organism: Micromonospora sp. NPDC049679; assembly: GCF_040659735.1. Taxonomy (NCBI): domain Bacteria; kingdom Bacillati; phylum Actinomycetota; class Actinomycetes; order Micromonosporales; family Micromonosporaceae; genus Micromonospora; species Micromonospora sp. NPDC049679. The sequence continues at coordinate 565 of NZ_JBFANZ010000065.1, read as the reverse complement.
CGATCACCTACCCGGAGAACGAGCACCTCGGCATCGCCGTGGACACCGACAAGGGCCTGCTCGTGCCGGTGATCCGGGACGCGGGCGACCTCAACCTGGCCGGCCTCGCCCGCCGCATCGCCGACGTGGCGGAGCGGACCCGGACGAACAAGATCGGTCCGGACGAGCTCTCCGGGGCCACGTTCACGCTGACCAACACCGGCAGCCGCGGGGCGCTCTTCGACACCCCGATCGTCCCGTCGCCGCAGGCGGCGATCCTGGGCACCGGCGCGGTCGTCAAGCGGGCGGTCGTGGTCGACGACCCCGACCTCGGCGAGCTGATCGTGCCCCGGTCGATGGTCTACCTGGCGCTGTCGTACGACCACCGACTGGTCGACGGCGCCGACGCGGCCCGCTTCCTCAGTGCGCTGAAGGAGCGGCTGGAGGGCGGCAGCTTCGAGGCCGAGCTCGGCCTGGCCTGACGCCCAGCACGCGCTCGGAGGGGCGCGCCGGCAGCGACTTCGACCTGCTCGGTGAGGACCTGGACGCGACGGGCGTCGTGCGCCGCGGCCGGGTGGGCAGCGCG
>NZ_JBFANZ010000064.1:0-16448 GCF_040659735.1 Micromonospora sp. NPDC049679 | reverse complement strand
GGGAGAAACCGCAGACCGGCCGATCACCACATCACTGCGGCACATCCGCCCGGCTCCTGCCGGCCCCAACACTCTACCCGGTCAGCACCGCGATCTCAAACCAGCCGATCGCACCACCCGGAACCAGCCTCACGTTGAGCAAAACCCAACACGAACCCGGAAAGTTCCCACAGCTCCGGCCTCCGGCATTTCTACCGTCTCGTCCGTTCCCCTGCGGGCAGAGAGAAAGTTACGCGGCTCGTCGACAGGAAGCAAATCAGCGCCCATCACTGTCGACCCGACCTCACCGTCGTACCAGTACACAACCGTCCCGACCCGCCGAGCATTCCGCATCCGGTACCCGACTCGGTTCCTTTTCCCCCGAGGGAGCAGGTCATCGGCGTTGTCAGCTGGACCCCGGCGCTGCGCGACCGCCGTACGTCATCGGTGTGCACAACCAGCGGCCCCGCACAGTCATTCCCGTAGGTCGCGACACGGCGCCGCGGCCTGCCGGCTCTCGGTGCGCGGGGGAACCATCGGCGACGGGGCCGGGCTCGCCACGAAGGGCGGGCGGAGACGCTCCGGGTGGCAGTCGTGCCGCGACCCGCACCTGAAACGCATCGAAAGCCGAGCGCCACGCGAGGAGGCGGTCCGGTAGCCTTGCCTGCGCGGGCTGCTAGCTCAATTGGCAGAGCAGCGGACTTTTAATCCGCGGGTTCAGGGTTCGAGTCCCTGGCGGCCCACCAGCACCAACGCCGCGGGGCGGTCATCCTCTGACCGCCCCGGACACCCACCTCTCGACCCCCACTGTCGTCAGCGTCGTGACCCCACGCCCCGCCACCCGGGGGGCTCCGGGACACGGCAGTGCGGCGGGGCCGCCGTCGCGGCCCGCCCAGTTGACAGCGGTGACCCCGAAACGGTCGAGCACGAAACCGAATCCGGTCGCTCGCCGCGTCGGCGCCCTCTCGGCCTGTGTACAGGCCAGGCGGAGCACGACGGACCTCACCGGGTCGCAGCAGAGGCAGTCACGGGACGCGCCGGTGAGGCGTCCGATCGTCCATGAGATCCGCCTGCGCGTTTCGTCCCGGCCGTCGGAGCGGCGGACGGTCCGACGCCGCCGCGCGTTCCGATCAGGGCAGTTGCGCCTCCAGGACGCCGCCGACCACGCGACTGCGCAGCACCTGCTGATCGGTCGCCGCCGGTCCGGCCGCTACCGTGCCGTCGGCAAGCCGGAAGGCGCTGCCGTGCCACGGGCAGACGACGCAGGCGTGTCCGTTCGAGCTGACGATCGTGCCGTGATCGAGCGGGCCGTTCTGGTGGGCGCAGCGGGCGAGCATCACGGTGACGTGGTCGCTGTCGCGGTAGACCAGCACGGGCACCTCGTCGACCTGCTTGGCGACCAGGGTCGACTCGGGAAGTGAGGCCAGATCCGCGACCGGGTGCCAGCCCTCGGTGATCCGGTGCAGTGACGGGGTCGACTGGTTGACGCCGGCCCCCTGCTTGTAGGCGAGGTGTCCACCGAGGTAGGCCCCACCGGAGGCGGCCGCGAGGCCGAGATAGGCCAGCGCACGTCCGCTGCCGTGCCGACCGGTCAGCCGCGCGGCGAGCGAGCCGGTGTAGAGCGCCAGACCGACAGTGTTCGATATCGCGTGGACCAGACCGACGCGGCGCTGCTCACGGGAGAGCGAGGCCCAGTCGTTGGCCCCGGTGATGGCGGCTGGAAGGGCGGCAGCCGTGCCGGTGGCGACCAGTACGGTCGCGGCCCGCCGCTGACCGGGCATCAGGTCCAGCACGGCGGCGCTCAGCCACGCCCCGACCGGCACCTGCACCAGCGCCGGGTGCAGCGGATGGCCGAGCCACACCCCGTGCAGCACATCTCTGACCCGTTTCGGCCCGAACGACCGGTCGATGGCGCGCTGCAGTCGGTCGCTCACCCTGTCCAGCCCCGACGCCTGCTCCAGCCTCGTCAACACTCTCCGCACAGCGCGCTGTATTCCCCGCGTCGACCCCCACAAACGGGTCAAATCTGGGCGGTAGCGCCGGTATCGAGGCATGGGCCGCAGGCTCAGGGGTAGATACCCGCCATGCGCATCGCGATCACCGGAGCCACCGGCAACGTCGGGACCGCCCTGCTGCGCCGCCTCGCTACCGAACCCGACATCGAGGTGCTCGGCACCGCCCGCCGAACCCCGCTGCCCGGCGTCGGCGCCCCGTACGACGGGGTGGAATGGCACGCCGTGGACATCGCGGAGCCGGCGAGCGTCGACGAGTTGACGAACTGGCTCACCGGGGTCGACGCGGTGGTACACCTCGCGTGGCAGATCCAGCCGAGCCACGACCGCGAGCGGCTGCGCCGGACGAACGTCACGGGGACGCGGCACGTGCTCGAGGCGATGCGGCGCAGCGGCATCTCCACAATGGTCTACGCCTCGTCGGTCGGCGCCTACGCCCCCGGCCCCAAGAACCGCCACATCAACGAAAACTGGCCGGTGACCGGAGTGCCCCGCTCCGACTACAGCGTGGACAAGGCGGCCGTCGAGGCGGTGCTGGACGGAGTGGAGCGGGAGAACCCGCAGCTCCGGGTGGTGCGGATGCGGATGGCCCTGGTCTTCCAGCGGGACGCGGGAGCCGAGCTCACCCGCTACTTCCTCGGTCCGCTGGCGCCGGTCTCGCTGCTGCGCCGCCGGCGCGTGCCCGTCGTACCCGCCAACCGGCGGCTCCGCGTGCAGGCCGTGCATGCCGATGACGTCGCGGAGGCGTACCTCCAGGCTCTGCGCGGTGATGTGGTCGGGCCCTTCAACATCGCCGCGGAGCCGGTGCTCGACGGACCGATGCTCGCCGCCGAGCTGCGGGGCCGCGCGGTTCCGGTGCCGCTGCCGGTGCTGCGGGCGCTGGCCGCGGGGGCCTGGTGGGCACGGTTGCAACCCACCGAACCCGGCTGGCTCGACCTGGCCGCGGCGGCTCCCCTCATGGACTGCTCACGCGCCCACCACGAGCTCGGCTGGCAGCCGCGGCGCGACGCGCGGCAGGCGCTGCGCGAGCTGATCACGGGGATGGCCGCCGGAGCGGGTACGGCGAGCCCGTCCATGCGCGTCGCGCCCGGGACCGTGCGACGCCTCATCGACCGGCTACCCGGCCACGGCAACCCTGCCTGACCTGCGCGGTTCGGTTTCCCCTGCGACGGGTACGAATGCGCTACGCTGCCGGCTCTGGCCGCTTTCGTCGATAAGTCGCCGTCGCCGACCTGGAGGCACTCGAATGGCTAGCGCCATCGCACGCTCCGAGCCCCGACGATCGCACCGGTTGACCATGACCGCCCCGACGCAGGTCCCGAGCACCCGGGTGACACTGGCCCATGGCGAGCGCTGACCCTTCGACGGCAACCGGCACGACCGCGCGGTCGGCCGGGCACTCCAGTCCGCCCAGCAACCTTGACCAGCGCTTCGGCCGGCAGGACATCTACGCCCTACGCTCCGCCGTGGCGGCACACGCCACCCGGCTCGGAGCCGGCACGACGCTCGCCGAAGACCTCGTGCTGATCGCGCATGAACTCGCCAGCAACGTCATCCGGCACGGCGGAGGTACGGGCCGACTCCGGCTGTGGCAGTACGACGGAGTGTTCTATTGCGAGGTGAGCGACGCCGGATCCGGCTTTGCCGATCCGGACGGCGCGGGGCGGCAGCGGCCCCCACAGGGGGCGCCGGGCGGCCGAGGGCTCTGGATCGTTCGCCAACTGTCCGACCACGTCGATCTGCGGTCCGGGCCCGGCGGGACGGTGGTCACCGTTTCACTCGCCCTCGATCGGTCTACCTAGACCGTTCGATCCATCGCGGTTTCGTGCCCCGGTCGCCGGACGCGGTCGGCTCTCTCCCAGCGCGGGGGGTGCGGGGGTGAGCGGAAGCCGGCATCCTATGGCGATGGGCGTACGGGTGGTCAAGAACGGGCCGGTCAGCACGGTCATCCTGTCCCGGCCCGATACACGCAACGCCGTTGACGGGCCTACCGCTCGGGCCCTGGCCGACGCGTTCCACAGCTTCGAAGCCGACCGGGACGCGGCGGTCGCCGTCCTCTGGGGCGAGGGGGGCACGTTCTGCTCGGGGGCGGATCTCAAGGCGATCGGCACCCCGAGCGGCAACCGCGTAGAGCCCGAGGGGGACGGCCCGATGGGGCCCACCCGGATGCGACTCGGCAAGCCGGTCATCGCCGCGATCTCCGGGTACGCCGTGGCCGGCGGCCTGGAACTCGCGCTCTGGTGTGACCTACGGGTGGCCGAATCCGACGCGGTGCTCGGCGTCTTCTGCCGCCGGTGGGGGGTGCCGCTGATCGACGGTGGCACGCTGCGGCTCCCCCGACTCATCGGGGAGAGCCGCGCGATGGATCTCATCCTGACCGGACGGCCGGTGCCGGCGCTGGAGGCGTACGAGATGGGGTTGGTGAACCGGCTCGTCGCCCCGGGTGAGTCGCGCGCCGCGGCCGAGGAACTCGCCGCGCAGCTCGCCCGTTTCCCGCAGGCGTGCATGCGCAACGACCGGCTCGCGCTGCTGCACGGAGCCGGCGAACCGGAGTCCGAGGCGATGCGGATCGAGCTCGCGTACGGAATGCAGTCGCTGGCCGCCGACGCGAAGGACGGCGCGGCGCGCTTCGCGGCGGGAGCCGGCCGACACGGCGGTGTGCCGGGGGCTGCCCCGCACCCTCGCTGACGGGGCACGGGGCAGCCGTCCGACGTCACGCGGCGTAGACCTCGAACTCCGAGACCTGGGCGGCCGGCCAGCCGGTGTTGGCGGTGAAGGTCAGCCGCAGATAGCGACGGCTGGTGGCCGGGAACGTGATGGTCGCGGTGTTGCCCGACGCCGGGTTGAACGTGTAGCCCGCCGACCCGACCACCGTCGAATAGCCCGAGCCGTCCGTCGAACCGAGCACCGACAACGTCTGGGTACGGGTCTGCCAGGCCGCTGCCGGCGGCACCTTCAACACCAGCCGCGACACCGACCGCGCCGAACCCAGATCCACCGTCAACGACTGCGGAAACGCGTTGTTCGCACTCTCCCAGTACGAGCTGGCGTTGCCGTCCACCGCGTTCGCCGCCGCGTAGACATCCTGGTGGCTCGTCTCGGCGACCGGGCGTCCCCGCGCCAGGTTGCCGTTCGTCGGCGGATTGGTGGGCGGGTTCGTCGGGGGTGTGGTCGGAGGTGTGGTCGGCGGGTTGCTCGGTCCGCCGCCCCACACGGGCGCGGGCCACGGCCCGCAATAGGGCGTGGCGGTGTACCAACCGGAGTTCCCGGCACCCTGCGTGATCTCGAAGCCGCTGCCCACGCAGTTGTGGATCGGGTTGCTCTGCGCGATGTTCCTCGCCCGGACGTTGGTGAACGAGGCCGCCCCCGGCGACTGGATCTGCAGCGCGTACGTCCCCGCGCCGTCGATGTTGACGTTGTTGAAGTTGACGCCCCTGGTGGTCCCCTCGATGAAGTGGATCGCGGCATAGGAACTGTCGAGGATGTCGGTGTCGGTGACGTTGATGGCCGCCCCGGTCATCGGCTCGTTGAGCGCGTTGAACCAGATCGCCCCGACCCCGAACTGCCAGTTGAAGTCGGAGTTGCCGGCGCGGATCAGGGTGTTGCGGGCGAGTGTGAACGTGCCGGAGACGGCGGTGCCGTTACCGGAGTTGACGCCGGGGTAGCGGTTGCCGACGTGGATTCCGCCCCCGTTGGTGACGGTGTCGGCGACCACGTTGTCGGTGACCTTGATGTCCCGGCCGCCGTAGATGGCGATGTTGTTGGCCAGCAGCGTCACGCCCACCGTGTTGAACCTGAAGGTGTTGTTGACGTTGGGCACGTTCTCCGCCCACATGGCGAGGCCGTCGTCGCCCATGTTGCGCACGAACGTGTTCTCCACGGTCGAGTTTGTGACGCCGTAGTGGAAGTTCACCCCGTCCGCGGTCTGGTCGAGGATCCGGCTGTTGCGGATCGTGAAGTTGGTCATCGGGCCGTCCATCCAGGCCCCGACCTTGTTGTGCTGCATCCAGACGTTCGACACCAGCGAGTTGCTCATCGCGCCGCCGATGGCGTTGACCTGGTCGTTGTCGTTGCGTTCCATCACCTCGCCGAGGATCGCGAAGTCCTGCAGGACCACGTTCTGACTCGGACCGCCCTGGTTGACGTACTTGCCGTAGACCCCGACCCGGTTGCCGGCGAGCTCGCTGTACCAGGGGCCGGCGCCGCGCAGGGTGACCCGGTCCACGATGACGTGGCCGGTGACCTTGAAGCGGCCCTGCGGGATCCAGACCTCGCGGCCCTGGCTGGCGCCGGCGTTGACCGCCGCCTGGATCGCCGCGGTCGAGTCCGCCGCCCCGCTCGGGTCGGCGCCGTGGCTCAGCACCGAGATCGAGTTGGCCGGTTGGGCGATCGGGGCGGCGACCAGCTCGAAGTCGGCGAGGTCGATGGTGAAGGTCGGCGAGATCGCGGTCGACGACACCTGTACCCGCACCTTGGCGCCGGCCGACAGCGTCGAGCCGAACATGGTCCGCACCTCGTCGTAGAAGTGGTGCGGGTTGGCGCCGCCGGGGGTGTTGTTGAACGGATAGCCGCCGTAGTACCAGCCGTACCTCGAGGTGAGGCTGAGGTCCTTCAGCTTGCTGCCGTTGACGCGCAGGTCGATGGGGGCGGTGATGCCGGTGCCGGCGGCGTTGTCCGGCAGGCTGTAGCGCAGCACCATGGCGTTCGCCGGGGCGGTCAGGGTGAACTCGACGAACTCACCGACCGCGTCGAGGGTGACCGCGCGGCGGCCGGACGCCTCGGAGGGCAGGGTGCCGTAGATCCGGTTCGGGCCGATGACGGTGCCGTTCGTGGCCACATCCTCGGCTTCCTGCTCCAGGAAGGGGACGGTCGCGCCGCGTCCCGGGATCCCGACCGGGGAGAGCGCCGCGTTCGCCGGCGGCGCCGCGGACCAGGAGAGAACGGTGATCGCGGAGGCGGTGACGGCGGCGACGGCGAGCGCGGCGAGGACGGCCACGCGGGGGCGTGCGGTTCGGAGATGGGTACGGGCGGGAGCGGTGCCGGGCGCGGGGGCGCCGGCGGTGGTGTCGGCCATGAGCGGTGCTCTCCCTTTCGTCAGGTTGGCCAGGTCCCCCGTGCGGTTCTGTGGATCGCTACCTCCGTTCGGCTGGTTGGATGTGCAGCCAGACGGCGGTGTCGGGCGGCAACAGCTCGCCGTCGAGCGGCCCGCTGGACAGCAGACGGGTGTCGTACGCCGGCAGCGGCACGGAGCGGTCGGAGAGGTTGACGACGCAGGCGACGACCGCGCCCGTGGTCTCGGGGTCGCGGGCGAAGGCGAGCACGCGGTCCCCCGCGGGGAGCCAGCGCAGCCCGCCGTCGCCGAGCGCCGGTTCGCTGTGCCGGATGCGCAGTGCCGACCGGTAGAGCTCCAGCATCGAGTGCGGGTCGCCGCGCTGCGCCTGCACCGTGCGGTCCTTCCAGTCCGCCGGCTGCGGCAGCCACGGGGTGGCGGTGGCGCCGGGCGGACTGAACCCGAAGGGCGGCTCCACGCCGGACCAGGGCAGCGGCACCCGGCACCCGTCCCGGCCCGGATCGACGTGGCCGGAGCGGTGCCACATCGGGTCCTGGCGCAGCTCGTACGGGATGTCCTCGACCTCCCAGAGACCGAGCTCCTCGCCCTGGTAGACGTAGGCCGATCCGGGCAACGCCAGGCAGAGCAGCGCGGCGGCGCGGGCACGCGCGCCCCCCAGTTCGAGATCGGTCGGCACCCCCTCGCGCTTGTCCGCGAAACTGAACGAGCTCTCCTCGCGCCCGTAGCGGGTGACCGGCCGGGTGACGTCGTGGTTGGAGAGGACCCAGGTGGCCGGGGCGCCGACGAGCGCGTGTGCCCGTACGGTCTCGTCGATCACCTGACGCAATCGCGCCGGCTCCCACGGGCAGCAGAGGAAGTCGAAGTTGAAGGCCGTGTGCAGCTCGTCGGGGCGCAGGTAGTTGGCGAAGCGCCGCTGGTCGGGGAGCCACACCTCACCGATCAGGATCCGCTCCCCCGGATAGCCGTCGGCGATCCGCCGCCAGCTCCGGTAGATCTCGTGCACGCCGTCCAGATCCGTGTACGGATTGCGCGCCGCCGCCTCGACGTCGGCCAGGAGCGGGTCCTTGATCAGCAGTGCGGCCGAGTCGATGCGGATTCCGTCCACGCCACGGTCGAGCCAGAAGCGCAGGATCTCCTCGAACTCCGCCCGAACCCGCGGATGGTCCCAGTTGAAGTCGGGTTGCTCGGGCGCGAACAGGTGGAGGTACCAGTCGCCGGGGGTGCCGTCCGGGTTGCTGGTCCTGGTCCAGGTCGGGCCGCCGAAGTTGGAGACCCAGTCGGTGGGCGGAAGGTCTCCGCCGGGGCCACGGCCGGGGCGGAACCAGAAGAGATCACGCTCCGGCCCACCGGCCAGCGCCGCTCGGAACCACGGGTGCGCCGCGGAACAGTGGTTGGGTACGACGTCGATGATGACGCGGATGCCGAGCGCGTGCGCCTGCGCTATCAACTCCTCCGCCTCGGCGAGGGTGCCGAAGACCGGGTCGATGTCCCGGTAGTCGGCGACGTCGTAGCCGGCGTCGGCCATCGGCGACGGATACCAGGGGCTGAACCACACCGCGTCGACGCCGAGCCCGGCGAGGTGGTCCAGCTTGGCCCGTACGCCGGCGAGGTCGCCGATGCCGTCGCCGTTGCCGTCCGCGAAGCTGCGCGGGTAGACCTGGTAGATCACCGCATCCCGCCACCACGGGCGGCTGTCTGCTGTGGACACGGGCACCTGCTTTCTGGTCGGTTACGGCGTCAGCCCTTCATGCCGCCGGCGGAGAGACCGCCGATGATGCTGCGCTGGAAGATCAGGAAGATGACGATCATCGGGAGGCCGGCGATGACCAGGCCGGCCATCATCTCGGTCGGCGGCACCTGGCTCGTGTTCGACAACCGGCTCAGCGCGACGCTGAGGGTCTGCGCCTCGGGCTCCGGCAGGACGAGGAGCGGCCAGAGGAAGTCCTTCCAGATGCCGATGATCGCGAAGATCGAGACGACGCCGAGGACCGGCCGGGAGAGCGGCAGCACGATGCTCCACAGCATGCGCAGCCGCCCGGCGCCGTCGAGGCTCGCCGAATCGAGCAGGTCGTCGGGGATCTGGTCGAAGAACCGCTTCAGCACATAGATGTTGAACGCGTTGGCCGCGGCCGGCAGCCAGAGCGCCCATGGGGTGTTGAGCAGGTTCACCCCGACGATCGGCACGTTGCTCACGGTCAGGTAGGCGGGAACCAGCAGCGCCGCCGCCGGCAGCATCAGGCTGGCGAGCATCAGACCGAGCACGAGTCGTCCGAGCAACGGACGGAGCTTGGAGAGCGCGTACGCGACGGCGACGTCCACGACGAGCTGGATGAGCCAGCCGCCGAGCGCGTAGAAGACGGTGTTGGTGAAGTAGCGGGCGATGCGCATCTCGGTCCACGCCTGGGCGTACGTCTCCGGCTCGAAGCTCCGCGGCACGAAGGTCGGCGGCGTGAGCGCGAACTCGGACGGCGTCTTCACCGCGCCGGTGACCATCCAGTAGAGCGGGAAGAGGAAGACCAGCGCGAAGAGGAGCGTCACCAGCGTGAGCGTCGCGACGTAGAGCAAACGCCCCCGACCCCGGTTCAGCTCGGCGTCGGAGATCAACGTCCTGGTGGCGGCGCTGCGGCCGGCCGCCCGGCGGCGGAGCCCGGCGCGGGCGACGCTCGGCACCGGCGGTCGGGGCGGGGCGGTGATAGCCATGATCGTCTCCTTGCGCCGTCAGTCGGGGGTGCGGGTCAGCCGCAGGTACAGCGCGGAGAAGGCCCCCAGCACGACGAAGAGCAGCACGCTCATCGCCGCGGCGAGCCCGAAGTCGTGATTGACGGTGAAGGCGTACCGGTAGACCAGCACCATCACCGTGACGGTGTCCGGGTTGGTGGTGCCGGTGAGCTGGTACGGCTCGATGAAGACCTGCATGGTCGAGATGACCTGCAGCAGCAACAGGACCAGCATGACGAAGCGGAGCTGCGGGACGGTGACGTGGCGCAGCCGCTGCCACACGGTCGCGCCGTCGAGCTCGGCCGCCTCGTAGAGCTCGCCGGGGATCCCCTGCAGCGCGGCCAGATACATCAGCGTCGCGCCGCCCAGGTTGGCCCAGGTCGAGACGAGCACCAACGAGATCATCGCCGTCGAGGAGGACTGGGTCCACTGCGACTCGGGCAGGTGCGCCCCGCGCAGCACGGTGTTGAACAGGCCGTTGCCGGGGTCGTAGAAGTATTTCCAGAGCAGCACCACCACGATCGGCGGCAGCATCACCGGCAGGTAGACCGCCATCCGGAAGAAACCCGCGAAGTGCCGCAGCTCGTTGAGGAGGATCGCGAGTCCGAGCGGCACGAGGTAGCCGAAGACCAGCGCGAGCCCGGTGAACAGGATGGTGTTGCGCCAGGCGGTCCAGAAGAGCGGGTCGTCGAAGAGCGCCCGGAAGTTGTCCAGCCCCACCCAGTACGGATCCGTGACGAAGTTGACCTGCTGGAAGCTGAGCAGGACGCCGCGCACCAGCGGATACCACGAGAAGAGCGCGAAGCAGACGATGCCGGCCGCCATGAAGGCGTACGCCAGGAGGTTGTCCTGGATCTTCCGGCGTAGCCGGGCGCGGCGCGCGTCGCGGAGCCCGGGCGTGAGGACGGTCATCGAGGCCTTCCTTGCGCGGCAGGGGTGAGGCGGGGGCGCCGCGGCCGGCGGCCCCCGCCGGCTACTTCACGGTGGACAGGATGTTGTTGACCTGCTTTTCCGCGTCCGCCAGCAACTGGTCCACGTTGGCGTTCCGATCAGTCAGCACCTTCTGCATCGCCACGTCCAGCGCGGCGTAGACCGGCTGCGCGTTCGGCGGTTCGAGCTTGACCGGGACGTTGTTCATCGCGCTGACGAACGGCGCGTAGTTCGCCTGCGGCACGTTGGCGTACTGCTTGTCGGCCGCGGCCTGCTTCGCGGCCCCCTCGCCCGTGAAGATCTGCGGCTCCGGCAGTCCCACCGGCAGCTTGTTCTCCGCCGACCACTTGTTCTCCGCGGCGAAGCGCTCCGGGCTGGTGAACCAGAAGGTGAGCCACTTCAGCCCGGCCCGGATCTTCTCCGGGGTCGCCTTGGCGTTGAACATGTAGCCCTCACCGCCGCCGAGGGTGCCCCTGCCGTCCGGGATGGGGGCGAGGCCGTAGTCGGCGAAGCTCCCCTTGTACTGGTTGACGATGGTCGGGATGTTGTCGGCGGTGGCCACGTACATCCCGAGCTTGCCGGACCCCATCAGCTGCAGCAGGTCGGCCCAGTCCAGCAGCTGCCGGCTGCCCATGCTGTCGTCCGTCCAGCGCATCTCCTTGAGCTGCCGGAGGACCTGCCTGCCCTTGTCGTTGTTGAACGCGGCCTGCCATCTGCCGCCGGAGTTGACGGCGACATCACCGCCGACCGAGTAGAGCTCGGCGGTGAAGTGCCAGCCACCGGTGTTGTTCTTGCTGTAGTCGCCGTACCCGACGTGCCCGTCGCCGAGCGCCGCGATCTTCTGCGCGGCCGTGCGTACCTCGGCCCAGGTGCGCGGCGGGGCGTCCGGATCGAGACCGGCCTTGGTGAAGAGGGCGCGGTTGTAGAGCAGGCCCATGGAGTAGTTCTTGTACGGCAGTCCGTAGACCTTGCCGTCCGGTCCGGAGAAGACCTTCATCAGCTCCGGCTTCACCTGCTTTGTCGCGGGGAAGTCGGCGAGGTACGTCGAGATGTCGGCGACCTGGCGTTTGGCGATGAGGTTGGCCGGGTCGGTGAAGTAGACGTAGAAAACGTCTTCCAGTTGGCCACCGGCGAGCTTGGCGGCGAAGGTCTGCGGGTCCATCTTTCCCTCGCGGGCGTCGATGGTGATGTCCGGGTTCTGCCGCTGAAACTCGGCGACGTTGTCGAGGAAACGCTGGTGGTTGGCGGATTCGGTGGCCGGGGGCAGACCGTTCACGGTGATGGTGACCTTGCCGTCGGCCGCCGGCTTCTCGTCGTTCCCGGAGCAGGCCGCGGCGGAGAGTCCGACGCCGGCGGCGAGCAGCACCGCGACGGCGCCGCGCAGGGTGGATCTGGGCATGGCAACACCCTTCGGGAGATGGGGTGTGACGTGGCTCGTAGCTGCCGTGTTTCGTGGCGATGACGATACAAAGACGCATCGATGACCGCAATAACTCGACTGAGATGAGAAAATTTGCGACTACGGGCGAGGCGGACAGAGCAGAGGGCGGACCGTCCCGGTCCGCCCTCGCGTTTTCTGCATTGACGCTGGTCAGCGCCGAGGTGCCGGCGCGGTCGAGCCGCGCACCACCAACTCCGGCTCGAAGAGAAGCTCGTCGGGCGTCACGCCCGCACCCTCGATCTGCGTCACCAGCAGATCCACCGCCGCCTGCCCCATGGTCTCGATCGGCTGGCGCACCGTCGTGAGCGGCGGGTCGGTGCAGGTCATGATCGCCGAGTCGTCGAAACCCACCACCGAGACGTCCTGGGGGACACGCCGACCGAGCCGACGGGCCGACCGGATGGTCCCCAGCGCGAGCACGTCGCTGGCGCAGATGATGCCGGTCACGCCGCGCTCGATCAGCTTGGCGGCGGCGACCCGCGCCCCCTCCATCGAGAAGCTGGACCGTTGGACACAGGCCGCCTGGTCGTCCCGGTCCGACCAGCCGGCCACCTGCGTCATGGCCGCGAGCTTGCGCCGGGACGGGACATGGTCGGCCGGGCCGAGCACCATGCCGATCCGCTCGTGCCCCAGCGACCGCAGATGCCCGTACGCCTGCTCGACCGCCACCGCGTCATCCGTCGACACCCGCGGAAAGCCCAACTCGTCAACACCGGCGTTGACCAGCACGACCGGCAGTCCACGCTCGGTGAGACGGCGGTAGTGGTCGTGTTTCGCGTCGGCGAGCGCGTAGGAACCACCCGCGAAGATGACCCCGGAGACCTGGTGATCCAGAAGCATCTCCACGTAGTCCATCTCGGACACGCCGCCGATGGTCCGCGCGCAGAGCGCCGGGGTGAAGCCGCGCTGCGCGAGCGAGCCGGTCACCACCTCGGCCAGCGCCGGGAAGATCGGGTTCTGCAGCTCCGGCAGCACCAGCCCGACCAACCGTGCCCGCTCGCCGCGCAGCTTGGTCGGGCGCTCGTAACCGAGCACGTCGAGGGCGGTGAGAACGGCGGTCCGGGTCGCCTCGGAGACACCCTCACGGCCATTGAGGACCCGGCTCACCGTCGCCTCGCTGACGCCGGCCTTGCGGGCAACCTCGGTGAGTCGTCTCGTCACGCCGCAATCGTACGTCAAAAACGTGCAAGAAATTTACAACCGTATGACGTACGACGTCACTTGAGCGTACGGAGCGCGTCCTCGATTCCACGGTGGAACGTCGGGTACGCGTAGATCATGTGCCGCAGCTTCTCGAGCGGCACCTCGCCGTGCACCGCCACCACCAACGCGCCCAGCACCTCGCCTCCGGCCGGCCCGGCCGAGGTCGCCCCCACCAGCACCCCCCGGTCGGCGTCGGCCACCAACTTGACGAACACGTCGTCGCCCGCCTGGTGGATCCAGCCGCGCGCACCCGTCTCCGCGTACCCGACCTGAACCCGGATCCCCTGGTCACGGGCCTGCCGCTCGGAGAGCCCGACCGCACCGATCTCCGGATCGGTGAACGTCACCCGCGGTAGGGCGCGGTAGTCCGCGCCCGGCCCCTCCTGCCCGAGGATGTCGCGCACGACGATGCCCGCCTGGTACATCGCGACGTGCGTGAACGCCCCCTGCCCGGTCACATCGCCGACGGCCCAGATGCGGTCGCCCGCGCGGAGCCGTTCGTCCACCGCGACGGCGCGTGCGGCCGGGTCCAGCCCCACCGTCTCCAGCCCCAGGTCCGCCAGTCGCGGACGGCGTCCGGTCGCCACCAGGAGCCGCTCTCCGGCCACCGACCCGCCCCCGGCGAGCCGCACCGTGAACCCCCCGCCGTCGTGTTCGACGCGCTCCGCCGACGCCCCGGTGCGCACGTCGATCCCGTCCGCCCGCAGTGCCCGCTCGACCGCCCTCGACGACTCCGGCTCCTCCGCCGAGAGCAGCCGGTCGACCGCCTCGACCACGGTGACCCGAGCGCCGAACCGGGCGTACACCTGCGCCAACTCCAGCCCGATCGCCCCGCCGCCGAGGACCACCAGCGACTCCGGCACGGCCTCCGCCTCGATCGCCTCCCGGTTGGTCCAGTACGGCGTGCCGGCGAGCCCGTCGATCGGCGGGATCGCGGCCGAGGTGCCGGTGGCCAGCACGATCCCCCGCCGAGCCTGGAAGTCCTGTTGACCGACACGGACCCGACCCGGGCCGGCGATGATCGCGGAGCCCCGGACGAAGCGCGCACCCTTGCCGGTGAGCCGCTCCACGGCGACCTTGTCGTTCCACGTGTCGGTGGCCTCGTCCCGGATCCGCCTGCCGACCGGCGTCCAGTCCGGCTGCACCTGCGCCCGCCCGGCCAGCCCGTTCACCCGGCGCGCCTCGGCGAGCGCACCCGCGGCCCGGATCATCATCTTGCTCGGCACACATCCCCAGTACGGGCACTCGCCGCCGACCAGGTTCTGCTCGACGGCGACCACACTCAGCCCGGCCCCGGCGAGCTTGCCGGCGACCTCCTCGCCACCGACACCCAGCCCGACGACGACCACATCGACCTGTTCGAAGTCGCTCATCCGGCCAGCATCCCACCGGAACCGCCCGCTCGCCCGGCCTCCACGATTGCGTGGACCAGGGAGCACGTCGCGCGTTTCGTCGGCGCGCCGTGCCCGCGCTCCCTGATCACGCGGATCTTCCGCCCGACCGTACGGTGACGCCATGACACAACCCAGCGCCGGCCACGTCGACGTGCTGTTCGCCCCGGTGCGCGCCGCCTTCGACGAACTCCTCGCCAGCGGCGCCGAGTCCGGCGCCGCGCTCGCCGTCACCCACCAGGGGCGACTCGTCATCGACCTCGTGGGAGGCCGACGAGGCGGCCCGGCGGACGCAACGTGGACCGCGGACACGCTGGTCAACACGTACTCGGTGGCAAAGCCGGTCGCCGCGCTCTGCGTACTGCTGCTGCACGACCGGGGACTCCTCGGGCTGGACGACCCGATCGCCCGACACTGGCCCGAGTTCGCCGTCGCCGGCAAGGGGAAAGCGACCGTGCGGCACGCGCTCGCGCACACCGCGGGACTGCCGATCTTCCCCGTACCCAGGACCGCGGCGGACCTGGCGGACTGGGCGCTGCTCGCCGGGGACCTCGCGGCGGCGGCTCCACTGTGGGAGCCCGGCACGGCGGCGGCCGAACACGCCCTCACCTACGGGCACCTCGCCGGCGAGCTGGTCCGCCGCATCGACGGCCGGCCGATCGGCCGCTTCCTCGCCGAGGAGATCGCGGCTCCGTGGCGGCTCGACCTCGGTTTCGGGCTCTCCCCCGCCGACCAGGCGCGGGCCGCCGATCTCGAGTACGCGGATCCGGACTGGCCCACCCGGATCCTCGGCGAGCCGGGCTCGCTGCGTGCGCGGGGGCTCGGCAATCCGGCCGGCGCTCTTCAGCTCGACGTGCTCAACAGCCCGCTCTGGCGGCGCGCGGAGCTGCCCGCGGTCAACCTGCACGCCACCGCCACCGGGCTCGCCCGCCTCTATGCGGGTCTCCTCGCCGGCGGCGTCCTGGACGGCGTCCGGCTGTTCAGCGAGAACACGGTCAGCGAGTTGGCCCGGGTGCAGTACGCGGGGCCGGACCTGCTGCTGGGCAATCCGGTGCGGTGGGGCCTCGGCATGCAGATCGACGAAGACGGCAGCTGGGGCATGGGCGGGATCGGGGGCAATCTCGCGTACGCCGATCCGGCGCGGGGTTACACGCTGGCGTACGTGACGCGACGGCTGGGCGGTTTCGACCGGGTGGACGCGCTGACCGAGGCGCTGCACAGCTGCCTGTGAAGATGCGCGTGATCAGGGAGTAGCGCACGCAGCACGCCGACGACCCGCGGAAGCTGCCCCCTGATCACGCGGATCATGGGCGGGGGGACGCGGCGAGCGGTCCGGGTACCTGTACCGGGTTGCACGGACCGGTCAGCAGCGAGCGTGCGGCGACGCCCACCCGGCGCAGGGACGGCACCACGGCGCGGCGACGGAAGACGTCGTAGCCGGCCGCCGCCACCTCGTCGAGGATGCCGCCGTAAAGGTGGTACGCGGTGCGCATGCACGCCTGTGAGGCGGGTGCGAGCATGGTCACGCCGGGCGCGGCGGCCACGTAGTGGGCCTGGGCCCGGCTCACCTCGTACTCGATCAGCTCCCTGATCCGCGGGGTGGCCGCGCGGGTCCGCGACCTCCACCGCCGGCTCCACGGATCACACTCCTCCTGTGCCGGGGCCCCGGCGGTTCGCCGGCCAGGCCGTCGCGACCGTGCTTC
>NZ_JBFANZ010000063.1:0-17492 GCF_040659735.1 Micromonospora sp. NPDC049679 | reverse complement strand
GAGCGCGGTGATGCGCCTGCTGACCCGCCGGGTGGTCGATGACGTGGTGGAGCAGCTCGCCAAGTGGGCCAGCCGGCCCGCCCGCTCTCGGCCGCTGGGCCGGGTAGCCCTCGCACGATGCGACGCAGCACCGGCAGCCGCGCCGCGATCGGGCGCTCCGCCCCGTGCTCGGCCGGTCGGTAGTAGTCGACGTCGGCGAGGTCGTCCGGCGCGTACTGCTGGGTGACGACGCCCCGCGGGTCGTCATGGGGGTAGCGGTAGCCGGTGCCGTGGCCCAGCCCGCGCGAACCGGGATAGTGGCCATCACGCAGGTGCCGGGGCACCCCGCCGCCACGACCGGCACGCACGTCGCCGATGGCCGCGAAGATCGCCTTCGTGGCCGAGTTGGACTTCGGCGCCGTCGCCATGTGGATCACGGCCTGGGCGAGGGTGAGCTGCGCCTCGGGGAGCCCGACGTATTCGACGGCGTGCGCGGCCGCCGTGGCGACGCTCAGCGCACTCGGATCGGCCATCCCCACATCTTCGCTCGCAAAGATCACGATCCGGCGGGCGATGAAGCGTGCGTCCTCGCCGGCCACCAACATCCGGGCCAGCCAGTGCAGCGCCGCATCGACATCCGACCCACGCATGCTCTTGATGAACGCGCTGGTCACGTCGTAGTGGGCATCGCCGTCACGGTCGTACCGCACCGCTGCCACGTCGACCGCCTGCTCGGCCGTCGCCAGATCGATCTCGACGATGCCCTGCGCCAGCGCCGACCCTGCCGCCGCCTCGAGCGCGGTGAGGGCCTTGCGCACGTCGCCGCCGGCGAGCCGTACGAGATGCGTCTCCGCCTCGCCGCTCAGCGTGACCGCCCCGGCCAGCCCGCGCTCGTCGGTGACCGCGCGCCGCAGCAGACCGCGCACCGCGTCCTCGGTGAGGGGCTGGAGGGTGAGCAGGACGCAGCGCGACAGCAGCGGCGAAATGACCGAGAAGTACGGGTTTTCGGTGGTCGCCGCCAGCAGCGTGACGGTGCGGTCCTCGACCGCCGCGAGCAGTGAATCCTGCTGCGTCTTGCTGAAGCGGTGCACCTCGTCGATGAAGAGCACGGTGGGGGGTCCGCCGGCCCGGCGCTGGCGACGGGCGGTGTCGATCACCGCGCGCACGTCCTTCACACCGGCGGAGAGCGCCGACATCGCGACGAAGCGGCGGTCGGTGGCGCCCGCGACGAGGTGAGCGATGGTGGTCTTGCCACTCCCGGGCGGGCCCCAGAGGATCACCGACATCGGAGCCGCCGCGCTGACCAACTGGCGCAGCGGCGCTCCGGGGGCCAGGAGATGATCCTGCCCGACGAGTTCATCGATCGTCGCCGGACGCATCCGCACCGGCAGCGGGGAATCGGCGTCCGGAACGGTGAAGCCGTCGACGCCACCGGCCCCCGTGGGTGCGGTGCGCACGCCACCGGCGTCGGCGGAAGAGAACAGATCGTCGGGCTCCATCACGAAGACAGTACCGGCCCGATCTCGGACGCCGAAAATGCGTCGAAAACGGGCCGGTTTTCACTGCCTGGACGGGACCGTCGCAGATCAGCCACGGCCGGGACGGCGGCCGCGGTACCAGCGACCGCCACCACCACCGGTGCCGCCCCGGCCGACACCCGCGAGGTAGAGGGCGAGGCAGAGCAGGCCGATGAGCACCAGCGTGTTCCAGTTGAACAGGTCGGGGGCGCCGAGATCGGTGTTGAGCAGGTCGAGCAGGAGCGCGAAACCAAAGACGGCGGCCGCGGCGATGGCGAACATGGTGTCCTCCCGAGGGGTGGGGTCGGTCACCTCCGTCAATACCCAGCCACGGCGCGCGGCAATCCATCGTGGACGGCTCTGTCGCGCGAACGGGACGATCACATCCGGGGCAGCACGGCCATCGGACGCTCGGGACGGCGCGGCGGCAGCGGAGCGAGCGGCGCGAGTTCGTCGATGGCGCCCTCGTCGACGAGGGCCAGGAACGCGTCGGCCACCGCCGGGTCGAACTGGCCGCCCCGGCCACGCTCGATCTGCGTCCGGGCCTCGGCCACCGTCAGCCCGCGCGCGTAACTGCGGTGCGAGCGCATCGCCGCCCACGAGTCGCAGACCGCGATGACCCGGGCCTCGATCGGGATCTCCTCACCCGCCAGTCCGCGCGGGTAGCCGCGGCCGTCGTAGCGTTCGTGATGGGCCGCGACGAGCGGCGCGAGATCGGGGCGGGCGCCGAACTCGGTCAGCAGCCGGCCGCCGTCATCGGGATGGCGGCGCAGTTGCTGCCACTCCTCCTCGTTCGGACGCCCCGGCTTCGCCAGAATCGACGCGTCGACATGGATCTTTCCGATGTCGTGCAACCTTCCGGCTGCCGCCGCCCGCCGCAGCGTGGCGTGGTCGAGCCCCAGACGCTCGCCGGTCAGCAGCGCCCAGCGGGCGACCGCCGTGCTGTGCTCCTCCGGGCTGAGCTTCGCGTCGACCTGGTCGGCGAGCCAGACCAGCGCCGGCGGCAGGTCCGGATCGGTGTCGAGGTCCAGATCGAGTACGGCGCCGGCGACGACCGTACGGTTGCGACCGCGCGCCTTGGCCCGGTAGAGCGCGTCGTCCGCGTCGTTGATCAGCCCCTCGATGTCGACGGTTCCGTCGAGCCCGCCCAGCGCGCGGCTGCCACGGGTGCCCGCGGTCGCCACCCCCAATGACGCGGTCAGCACCACGTCGGCGCCATCGCCCACCGCGATGCGGCTGTCGCACAATCCGCGACGCAACTGCTCGGCGATCTCGAACGCGGCGTTCTCGTCGACGCCGGGCAGGAGGCAGACGAACTCCTCGCCGCCGTAGCGGGCGGTCACGTCGGTGGCGCGCACCGCCCGTCGGAGTCGGTCGGCGGCCTGCACGAGGACCGCGTCACCGGCGGAATGCCCGTAGCTGTCGTTGATCGTTTTGAAGTGGTCAAGATCGATCAGGATGAGGCTCAGCGGCCGCCCGTGCCGCATCGCCCGCTCGGCTTCGAGCCGGAGCGTCTCCTGGAAGAAGCGGCGGTTGTAGACCCCCGTGAGCGCGTCGGTGACGGCCAGCCGTTCCTGTTCCCCCAGCGCGACCTGCAACTGCGCGGCGAGGCGGGTCCGGTCGCGGGTGACCATCGCCTGCCGGCCGAGCAACCCGACGCAGAGGATCGCCGCGACCAGCAGGGTGGAGCCGTCCGCGTGCCCGCCATGGACGTGATCCGCGACGAAGAGCCCGCAGACCGTGGCCGCACTGATCAGCCCCGGCACGATCGCCACGTCGCGATCGTGCTGGCGCCGTTCCGCGTCCGGCTCGGGATGGCGGAGCGCGACGAGCGGGACGAGGCAGAGGATCACGGCAGCCGCCTGCCAGCCGAGGTCGAGCCAGCTCGATTCGGTGTAGGCGTCGAGCACCGTGAGATAGGCGTACTGGGCGTCGCTCAACCCGGAGACGGCGTAACCGAGCCCGGTCAGCAGCACCCACAGCGGCACGGTCCGGTAGCCGGCGACGCCGACGGCGAGCATCGCGCTGACGATCAGCACGGAGAGCATCGGGTACGCGAAACCGATCATGGCGCCCGGATCGAACGAGGTCGGCACCAGCGGCCCGATGATGAGCTTCCAGCCGAGCGCGCCGACCCCGAGGGCCACCAGGGCGGCGTCGAGCACCCCCCGCGCCCGCCGCAGCACGTTGCCGCGCCCGAGCGCGACGAGGATCGCCACGAGCGCGAGCGGATACGAGAGCACGTAGACGTCGGCGACCGACGGCGTCGGCGGACCGTCCTCGGTGAAGAGCGCGTATCCGAGCCAGATGAGTTCACCGGTGAGCCACAGTGTGTTGGAGACGCAGAACAACCACCAGGCGAGCCGCCGGTGCCCGGCGGTACGCCGCGCGGCGAGCAGGCTCAGCGGCACCGCACAGGCGATCGGCACGATGTAGAGCACGCTGAGCGCGGAGGCGTCGGTGATGCCGGCACGACGGTTGATGGCGGTGAGGACGGCGTAGAGGGCCAACCAACCGGCACCGGCCAGGGCGGCCCGGCGGATCACCCGGTCGGCGCGGAGCGCGCGCAGCGTGGGACGGGCGCCATCGCGGTGCGCGTGCGCCGCCGCCGGAGCGGACGCCTGCCGCGCAGCAGCCACGACGTTTCCTCCCTGTCCCCGCCCTCGTCCCGCCCGGCCATGCCGAACCGTCGGGACACATTCTGGATGACCCCATCGGACCGCGTCGGTCACGGATGAGGAAAAGGGACGGTGACCAGGTGTGGCGCCCCCTCACGTCCGCGGAGCGAGCACCTCGCTCACGGGACGCAGCCGGGTCTTCAGCACATCGGCCGCGCGCGAACTGTCGAGCCGTATCTCGGCCGGCCGGACCAGGCCCGCCGCGGCGATGGTGGTGGTGGCCATCCGCGCGGGGTCGAGGCCGTAGCGGCGGGCGACCAGCAGGCCGAACTCCACCCGACTCACCGGCTCCGGCCCCGCCACGTTGAGCAGGCCGCCGTACTCCGATCCCACCAGTTCCAGAACCGCCGCCGCCAGGTCGTCCACCGCGACGGGGCAGCGGACCTCGTCGCTGAACAGCCGCGGACCCGTACCGGCGATCGCGTCCAGGCAGAGCCGGATCTGCGTACTGCGCTCGTCCCCCACGATCAGCGAGGTGCGCACGACGGCCGCCGCCGGCGCCACCAGCCGCACCGCCGTCTCGGCGGCCGCCTTCGCCGCCCCGTACGGGAAGACCGGGGTCGGCGGTTCGTCATCGGCATAGGGCTCGGGGCGGCCGGCGTGCAGCGCGTCGCTGGAGAGGTGCACCAGCCGCGCGCCCACCTCCACCGCGGCGAACGCCACATGCGCCGCACCCTCGGCGGTGACCGCCCAGTCGCCGTACACGTAGGCCGTGCTCACCACGGCGCGCGGCCGCAGCCGGGCGACCAGCCCGCGCACGGCGGCGCGGTCCCGCACGTCGAGCGGAAGCCACTCGACGCCCGGGACCGCACCCGCCGCACGGTGGTACGTCCCGATCACCCGCTCCCCCGCCGCCAGCGCCTGCCGGCACACCTCGGCGCCGAGGTGACCGCTCGCGCCGACGACGAGGAGCGTCATCAGGAGGGCTCGACGGGAGCCGCGACTCCGGCCGTGCCGGCCTGGGGAGCGGCCGGCGCCTTGGGTTTGGCGTCGACGCCCGCCTCGCTCCGCTGCTGCGCGGTGATCGGGGTCGGCGCGCCGGTCAACGGGTCGAAGCCGCCACGGGTCTTCGGGAAGGCGATGACCTCGCGGATCGACTCCGCGCCGGCGAGCAGCATGCAGGTCCGGTCCCAGCCGAAGGCGATGCCGGCGTGCGGCGGCGGTCCGTACTTGAACGCCTCCAGCAGGAAGCCGAACTTGTCCGCCGCCTCGTCGGGGGTGATGCCGAGCAGCTCGAAGACGCGGCTCTGCACGTCGCCGCGGTGGATACGGACGGAGCCGCCGCCGATCTCGTTGCCGTTGCAGACGATGTCGTACGCGTAGGCGAGCGCCTCGTCGGGCGCGGACTCGAAGCGGTCCAACCACTCGGCCGTGGGCGAGGTGAACGGGTGGTGCACGGCCGTCCATCCGTCATCGGTGGGCTCGAACATCGGCGCGTCGACCACCCAGCAGAACGCCCAGGCGTTCTCGTCGATCAGGCCGGAGCGCTTCGCGATCTCGATGCGGGCCGCGCCGAGCAGCTCCTGCGCCTCCCGCCGCGTGGTGGAGGCGGCGAAGAAGACCGCGTCACCGGGCTTGGCGCCGACCGCGTCGGCGAGCCCGCCGAGGTGCGCCTCCGACAGGTTCTTGGCGACCGGGCCACGCGCCTCGCCGCTCTCCGCGTCGAGCACCACGTACGCCAGGCCGCGCGCGCCGCGCGCCTTGGCCCAGTCCTGCCAGCCGTCGAGCTCCTTGCGGCTCTGACCGGCACCGCCGGGCATCACGACCGCGCCGACGTAGCCGCCCGCGTCGATCGCTCCGGCGAAGACCCGGAACTCGGTGCCGCGCAGGTAGTCGGTGAGGTCGACCAGCTCCACGCCGTAGCGCAGGTCGGGCTTGTCGGAGCCGTAGCGCGACATCGCCTCGTGCCAGGTGATCCGCGGGATCGGCCCGGTGATCTCGTGTCCGGCCAGCTCCTTCCAGAGCGCCCCGACGATCGCCTCGCCGAGCTCGATCACATCGTCCTGGGTCACGAACGACATCTCGATGTCGAGCTGCGTGAACTCCGGCTGCCGGTCGGCCCGGAAGTCCTCGTCGCGGTAGCAGCGGGCGATCTGGTAGTAGCGCTCCATGCCGGCGACCATCAACAGCTGCTTGAACAGCTGCGGCGACTGCGGCAGGGCGTACCAGGTGCCGGGCTGCAGGCGCACCGGCACCAGGAAGTCGCGGGCGCCCTCGGGCGTCGACCGGGTCAGCGTCGGCGTCTCGATCTCCAGGAACTCCCGCTCGTGCAGGATCGTCCGGGCGATCTGGTTGGCGCGCGAGCGCAGGCGAAGCGCCCGGGCCGGGCCGCTGCGGCGCAGGTCGAGGTAGCGGTACTTGAGGCGGATGTCGTCGCCGGCGTCGACCTGGTCGTCGACGGGGAGCGGCAGCGGCGCGGCCTCGGAGAGAACGACCAGCTCGGTCGCGGTCACCTCGATCTCGCCGGTGGCGAGCTCGGGGTTGGCGTTGCCCTCGGGGCGGCGCGCCACCTCGCCGGTGAGCTGCACGCAGAACTCGTTGCGCAGCGCGTGGGCGAGCTCCACGTCCTCGCGGAACACCACCTGCACGACGCCGGAGGCGTCGCGCAGGTCGACGAAGATCACGCCGCCGTGGTCGCGCCGGCGGGCCACCCACCCGGCGAGCGTCACCGTCGTGCCGGCGTGCGTCGCGCGCAGGCTGCCGGCGTCATGGGTACGGATCACGGCAAGCGTCTCCTTCAGCGGGTACGGGTTCCTCCGGCATTCTTCCAGCACCGGCTCGGGGGCCCGACGCCAGCACCCCGGCGGGTCGCCGACGAAACGTGTCCTGGACCACTCCGACCGGGTGGGTAGGAATGCCGAAGATCAGCCAGCGATTGTGTGTGGCGGTGCCGCCCGGCATCGCGATCATCCGCTCCTGGAGTGAGTACATGGGCAACCCACATCGACGGCTTCGCCGCCTCGGCATCCTGACCGCCACCGCCACGGCCGCCGCACTGCTCCTGGCCGCCTGCTCGGGATCGACCGGGTCCGGTACGGCCGGCGGCGCCGGCGACCACGACCCGAACGCGACGATCACGATCGGCTCGATCAACGAACCGACCACGCTGAACACGGTCAAGGGCGGCAACACGGGCCACGCCCAGGTGCTGCTCCGCAACGTCGTCGAGGGCCTCACGGTGCTGACCGACGACGGCAAGGTCGAGCCGCTGCTGGCGAAGTCGTGGGACGTCTCCACCGACGGCATGGTCTACACCTTCCACCTGCAGTCCGGCGTGACCTTCTCCGACGGCACCCCACTGAAGGCGGCGGACGTGGTCGCGACGCTCAAGCGGGTCATCTCGGACGAGTCGACCAGCGCCCGCAAGAAGAACCTCTCGATCATGAAGAGCGTCGAGGCGTCCGACGACAGCACCGTCAAGGTGACCCTCGCGCAGCGGTCGCAGTCGTTCCTGTTCTACCTGACGGCCACCGGCGCCGCGGTGACGAAGCCGAACGCCGGCAACCCGGAGACCACGGTGATCGGCACCGGCCCGTACAAGGTCGGCGGCTGGAAGCAGGGCGACTCGATCACGCTGACCCGCAACGACACGTACTGGGGCGCCGCGCCGAAGAACAAGGAGGTCGTCTACCGCTTCTTCAAGGACGCCACCGCCGAGAACAACGCGCTGCTGGCCGGGCAGCTCGACCTGGTGACGCAGGTGACCTCCCCGGACGTGCTCGCGCAGTTCAGCAACCGGCCGGAGTTCACCATCGTCGAGGGCACCTCCACGACCAAGGAGCTGTTCAACTTCAACGACGCGGTCGCGCCGTTCAACAAGGTCGAGGTGCGCAAGGCGATCCGCCAGGCCACCGACCGCAAGGCGCTGCTGAAGGCGGTCTGGGCCGATCGCGGCCAGGTCATCGGCTCGATGGTGCCGCCGACCGACCCGTGGTTCGAGGACCTGACCAGCATCGACGACTACAACGTGGAGAGCGCCAAGGCGCTGCTCGCCAAGGCCGGTCACGCCGGCGGGCTGTCGTTCACGGTCGACTACGTGCCGTCCGACGCGACCAACATCATCGCGCAGGGCCTGAAGAGCCAGCTCGCCCAGGCGGGCATCACGATCACGCTCAACCCGGTCGACGACGCCACCTGGACCGACAAGGTCTACAAGAACCACAACTTCCAGGCCACGATCATGACCCACGTCAACCAGCGGGACCTGGTCTGGTACGGCGACCCGACGTTCTACTGGCAGTACGACAACCCGCAGGTCCAGCAGTGGGTCAAGGACTCGGAGACGGCGGCGTCCACGCAGGAGCAGACCGACCTGCTGAAGAGGGTCGCCCGGCAGATCTCCGAGGACGCGGCGAGCAACTGGCTCTTCCTCGACCCCGCGATCAAGGTCGCGGCGACCTCGGTCAGCGGCTACCAGAAGAACAACACCACGGACAGCTTCTATGTCGCACCCATCGCCAAGCGTGGCTGACGCGCGGACGGCCGGTGGCCCCTTCCCGGGGTCACCGGCCGGGGCGGGGCGGTAACGCGTGCTCGCGTACCTCCTGCGGCGCGTCGCCTGGCTGGTCGGCGCGCTCCTGCTCGCCGGCTCGGCGGTCTTCGTCCTGCTCCGGGTGCTGCCCGGCGACCCGGCGGTGACGCTGCTGCCGGTCGGCGCCCCACCGGAGCAGATCGAGTCGATCCGGCACCAGCTCGGCACGGACCGTCCCCTGCTCACCCAGTACGGCGAGTGGTTCGGCGGGCTGTTCGCCGGGCACCTCGGCGACAGCCTCTTCACCGGAATCCCGGTGCTCGACCAGATCACGGCGCGGCTGCCGGTGACGCTGCCGCTGGCGTTGACCGCGTTCGTCCTCTCCATCGTGGTGGCCGTACCGGTCGGGGTCTTCGCCGCGGTCCGCCGACGCGGTCTCGCCGGCGTGGCCGTCTCCGGGCTGGCGCAGATCGGCATCGCGCTGCCGATCTTCTGGATCGGCATCGTCGTCGTCTGGTTGGTCGCCGTGCAGTGGCGGCTCCTGCCACCGGGCGGCTTTCCACGCGCCGGTTGGGCCGAGCCGGCAGCCGCGATCGACTCGCTGATCCTCCCGGTGGTCACGCTGACCATCGCGCAGGCCGCACTGCTGATCCGGTACGTCCGCTCCGCCACCCTCGACGTGCTCAACCAGGACTATCTGCGCACCGCGCGCGCCCTCGGCTACAGCCTGCCCCGCGCGCTGTGGCGGCACGGGCTGCGCAACGGCGCCGCCACGGTCGTCAGCGTCCTCGGGGTGCTACTGGCGGGCTCGCTGATCGGCACCGTCGTCATCGAGAGCGTCTTCGCGCTGCCCGGACTCGGCTCGCTGCTGCTCACCAGCGTCAAGGCGCGCGACCTGCCGGTCGTGCAGGGCACCGTCTTCCTGATGACCGCCACCGTGCTGCTGGTGGGGCTCGCCGTGGACGTCATCCAACGCGTCATCGACCCCCGACTGCGAGGTTCGGCATGACCTCCGTACCGGTGCTGGAAACCCCGCGCCCGACCGCGGGCAGGCGTCTCCGCCGGGGCCGCTGGTCGCCGTCGCTCGTCGCCGGCGCGGTGCTGCTCGGCGCCGTGCTCGCGCTGGCCGTGGTGTCGCTGGTCTGGACGCCGTTCGGCCTCGACGAGGCCCAGCCCGACGCGCGGCTCTCCGGACCGTCGGCGGCGCACTGGGCGGGCACCGACCGGCTCGGCCGCGACCAGTTCACCCAGCTCATGCTCGGCGCCCGCACGGCGCTCCAGGTCGGGCTCGCGTCGGTGGCCGTGGCGTTCGCGATCGGCGTGCCGCTGGGGCTGCTGGCCGCGGCGGCCGGACGGCTGGTCGACGACGCGGTGATCGGGCTGATCGACATCGTGATCGCCTTTCCGACCCTGCTGCTGGCGATGCTCCTGGTCACCGTGTACGGCGCGTCGACGGCCGTCGCGGTGTGGGCGATCGGCATCGGGATCTCCGCCGAGGTGGCCCGGTTGACCCGTATCTCGGCGAGCCGGATCTTCACCCAGGACTACGTGCTCGCCGCGCGGACCTGCGGCACGCGACCGGTGATGATCCTGGTCCGGCACGTGCTGCCCAACATCTGGCACACCCTGCTCGTGCAGGCCACCCTCGCCTTCGGCATCGCGGTCATCGCCGAGGCCTCCCTGTCCTACCTCGGGCTCGGCACGCCACCGCCGGCCCCGTCCTGGGGGCGGATGCTGCAGGAGGCGCAGTCGACGGTCAGCGTCGCCCCGTGGAACGTGCTCCTGCCCGGCCTCGCCGTCGCGGTCACCGTCATCGGGCTGAATCTGCTCGGCGACGGTCTGCGCGAGGCGCTCGACCCGCAGCTGCGCCGCGACCGACGGGTGGTGGCGCGATGACCGTGCTGGAGACCACCGACCTGACCATCACCCTCGACGGTCAGCCGCTCGTCCGGGACATGGCGCTGCGGCTCGCCGCGCGGGATCGGGTCGGGCTGATCGGCGAGTCCGGCTCGGGCAAGTCACTGACCGCCCTGGCCCTGCTCGGACTCCTGCCCGCGGGGATGCGCGCCACGGGCCGGATCCTCATCGACGGACGCGACCACCGGGACGCCTCCGACCGCGAGTGGCGGCGGGTACGCGGCCGCACCCTCGCCATGGTCTTCCAGGAGCCGCTGACCGCGCTCGACCCGCTGATGACCGTCGGACGGCAGATCGCCGGACCGTTGCGGCTGCACGAGGGGCTCAACCGCGCCGACGCGCAGCGGCGGGCGATCGACTGGTGCCACCGCGTCCACCTGCCCGACCCGCAGCGCCTGGTCCACGCGCTGCCGCACCAGATCTCCGGCGGGCAGCGGCAGCGGGTCGCTCTGGCGATGGCGCTGGCCTGCCGGCCCCGCGTCCTCATCGCCGACGAGCCGACCACCGCGCTGGACGTCACCGTGCAGGCGCAGATCCTCGCCCTGCTCGACGAGCTGATCGAGGAGACCGGGGTCGCGCTGCTGTTCATCAGCCATGACCTGCCGGTGGTCGCCGGACTCGCCCGCCACCTGCTCGTCATGCGCGACGGCCGACTCGTGGAGTCCGGCGCCGCCGACAACGTGCTGCGCCGGCCCCGATCCGACTATGCGCGGCACCTGGTCCGCAGCGCGGCCCAGGTGACCCGACTGGCCCCCACTTCCGTTGATCATGGTCAGACACGCGACATTTCAGACAGCCGGATGGCGCGTATGCCCATGATCAACGAATCCGGGACGGAAGGTGGGCAGTCGTGAACGAGCCGATTCTCGAAGGACGGCAGCTCACCCGCCGCTACCCGGGGCGTCCCCACCCGGCGCTCGACGGCGTCGACATCGCCGTACGCGCCGGTGCCGGTCTGGGCATCGTCGGCGAGTCCGGGGCGGGCAAGAGCACGCTGCTGCGGCTCCTCCTCGGCGTCGACCGCCCCAGCAGCGGCGAGGTCCGGTTCGCGGGTGCACCGCTCGCCCGCGCCGACGGACGGGAGTTCCGCCGCCACGTGCAGGTGGTCTTCCAGGACCCGCGCTCGTCGCTCAACCCCCGGATGTCGGTCGCGGCGATCGTCGGTGAGCCGCTGCGCTCGCTGCGGGTCGGCGGCGGCCGGACCGAACGCGCCGAACGCGTCGCCGAGGTGCTGACCGCGGTGGGTCTGCGTCCCGAGGACGGACGCCGGTATCCGCACGAGTTCTCCGGTGGCCAGCGGCAGCGGATCGCCATCGCGCGGGCGCTCGCCCCCTCCCCCCGGCTGCTCCTCGCCGACGAGCCGGTCAGCGCGCTCGACGTGTCGGTCCGGCTGCAGATCGTGGAGCTGCTGCAGGAGCTGGTCGAACGGCTCGGGCTCACCCTCGTCCTGGTCTCGCACGACCTGGCGATCGTCAGTCAGCTCTGCGCGGAGGTGATGGTCATGCGCCACGGTCGGGTGGTCGAATCGGGGCCGACCGCCACGGTGCTCACCGAGCCCGCCGACGCTTACACCCGCGACCTGCTGGCCGCGATCCCGCAACTACCGCAAAACCTGGGATGGGCATCATGACCGACATCGAGTTCGCCGACGAATGGCGTCGCTGGCACGCGGACCGCGAGGCCGCGGTGGCGGCGCCGGGTGGCAACCTCACGCTGACCGGAACGCACTGGGTCTCGGACGAGACCGAGATCGGGGGCGTGCCGGGGCGCTGGCGGGCCGAGGGCGACGCGGTACGGGTCAGCGGCGCGGTCGGACTGACCGTCGAGGGCGAGCCGGTCAGTGACGGCCTGTTCGGCGAGGGGCAGCGGCTCGCGGTCGGCGACCTGCAGTTGGCGATCATCCGTCGCGGCGATGACCTGGCGGTGCGCACCTTCGACCCGCGGTCGGAGGGGGTTCAGCGCTTCGCCGGCATCGACGCCTACGACCCCGATCCGGCGTGGGTGGTGACCGCGGAGTTCCACCCGACGACACAGCCGGACCACACCCTCCACATCGTGCACACGAACTCCGGGCGGGAGGTCGACTACGCGGTGGTCGGCACGTTCACGTTCACCGTGGCCGGGCAGCGGGCCGAGCTGGTCGGGCTGAACACCGGCCACGAGGGCGAAGCGCACATCACGTTCCGGGACGCCACGAGCGGCCGGGAGACGTACGGCGCGTCCCGCTTCCTCTTCCTGCCGCTGCCGACGGCGGCCGGACCGGTCGTGATCGACTTCAACCGGGCGATCCTGCCGCCGTGCGCCTTCTCCGACGCCTTCATCTGCCCGTTACCCCCGGCGGAGAACATCCTGCCGTTCGCGATCACCGCCGGGGAGAAGCAGCTGCTGACCCGGCCGTGACCGTGCGGGCGCCGGCACCGGGTTGAGCAGCCGCGGACCGTCCTGGCGACCGGTCGGCGGCACCGCGTATCGACGTACCGCTCTTGACGGAGATCGACCTTCGGCAAAGACTGCTCAGCACCTGCGTGCCGCGCCGGGATCGACCCCCGCGCCCGGCGAGCACGCTCCACGTCGGAGGGACCTCTCATGAGGAGTTCTCGCACCACCCGAGCCGGCCGGGTGACGGCCCTGCTCGCGCTCCCCGTCGCGCTCGCGCTCAGCGCCCTGCCCGTGCGGGCCGAGCCGTCCACATCGTCCGGTCGTGTCACGCCCGATCGCCAGTCCAGCACCGACCAGAACGGCGTCGCCCTGATGCGCGTCGTCGTACCCGGTCAAGCCGACGTGGACCGCCTCAACGAGATGGGCGTCGACCTCGCGGAATACAAGAAAACGGTGAACGGCGGTCTGGAGGTGCACGCCGTACTCAGCCCGGAGGAGACGCGGCGCCTGCGCGACCAGGGCTTCGACGTGCGCGACGCGCTCTCCGACGAGAGCGACTTCGCGGCCAACCAGGCCGAGCGGCGCGAGGCGATCGCCTCCGCGGCGGCGGTCGCCACCGAGGCCGACACGCTCAGCCCGCTCCGCGCCGAGTGGTTCACCAGCGTCGCCGACCAGCGCTTTCTCTCCGTCGAGGTGAAATCGAGCGCGACCGACGCGGAGACCGTGCTCACGGCGGCCTGGGACAGCGGCAAGGGAACTCCCGCGGGCTCCGGCGGCACCGCCACGATGTCGCGCTTCACCGACGCCGGCGCGTACATGTACCACCGGTTCAACACCCCGCTGGCCGTCACGACGGCGCCGAGCAGTGTCACCGTCACCAGCAGTCGGGGCGGCACGGTCACGATCCCGGTCAGCAAGTGGCTGGGCGCGAAGCGTCCGACTCCCGGCCGGCACTACATCGCCGACTTCGTCGACCACTACATGGATCCCACGGAGGTGACCCACCGGATCACCACGCTGGCCCGCGAGTTCCCGAAGCTCGCCCAGATCGTGGACCTGCCGCACCAGACGAACGGCTACCGCCGCGCGGCGCAGGCGCAGTTCGGCACCGATCCGGCGAGCACCTTCTACGTCAGCTCGAAGGCGTACGGCTCGGCGGGCGGCAACGACGTGAGCGTCGCGCTCGTCAAGCCGGAGACTCCCGCCGCACCGCTCACCGTGGCGGTGACCGGCAAGGACGTCGTGGTCACGCTCGCCACCACCGAGGCGGGCGCGATCGGCAGCACCGCGCAGCAGGTGGTGGACGCGGTGAACGGTGACGCCACCGCGGCGGCCCTGATGACCGCCAGCACGTACCGGGGCAACGCCGGCGGCGGGGTCGTCGCCGCCGCACCGGCGACGAAGCTGACCGACGGCCTGAAGGCGCCGGCGAACGTGTCGCGTGAACCGTTCCAGATGAAGGCGCTGCGGATCGGCAAGAAGCGCGACGGCTCGAAGATCGGGGTGTTCCTCTACTGCCAGGAGCACGCCCGCGAGTGGGTCACGCCGCTGGTCTGCGTGGAGACCGCCGAGCGGCTGCTGCGCAACTACGCCACCGACGAGCGGACCCGCAAGCTGGTCGACGGGCTGGACATCTTCATCCTGCCGACGGCGAACCCCGACGGCGGGCACTACAGCTTCTACGACTTCAACATGCAGCGCCGCAACATGACCAACCACTGCACCGCGGCGAACGCGGACCCGGCGCGGCGCAACTCCTGGGGCGTCGACCTGAACCGCAACTTCTCGGTCGGCTCCGTCCACGACGGCTACAGCGGCGCGTCGACGCTCTGCACCAGCGACGTCTTCGCCGGACCGACCGAGCTGTCCGAGCCCGAGACGCGCAACCAGGTGTGGCTCACCCACCAGTACCCGAACATCAAGTTCGCGATGAACACCCACTCGTACGGCGGTTACTTCATGTGGCCGCCGGGGTCGTACAAGGCGGCCGGCCGTGAGGTGCTGCCGCGGGTGGACTTCGGCTCGGAGAACTACTTCTGGGACGCCTCCACGCACATCCTCTCGGCGGTGCAGTCCTGGCGCGGGACGGCGATCTGGCCCGGCCGCACCGGCCCGGTGCCGGACGTCCTCTACTCGGCGGCCGGCAACAGCGCCGACGAGCACTGGTACAACCGCGGCATCATCGGCTGGGACTTCGAGGTCGGCGCGGACGTGTACGACCCGGCCACGAAGCGCTTCCAGGCGGTCGGCTTCCAGCCGC
Organism: Micromonospora sp. NPDC049679; assembly: GCF_040659735.1. Classification (NCBI taxonomy): domain Bacteria; kingdom Bacillati; phylum Actinomycetota; class Actinomycetes; order Micromonosporales; family Micromonosporaceae; genus Micromonospora; species Micromonospora sp. NPDC049679. Next base: position 2,291 of record NZ_JBFANZ010000063.1, on the reverse strand, counting down.
CGTTCGCCGAGGGGCACGAGGAGGCCATGGAGTTCGCCAGCGGGCAGGTCGCCATCCTGGAGGTGGCGCAGGCGTTCGCCGCGGACAAGCAGCGGCCGGAGTCGAAGCTCAAGGTGACGGCGAAGAGCGCCGGTTCCAAGGCCTTCACCTTCAGCATCGACGAGCCGGCCAACATCTACTACACCCTGGATGGCAGCCGGCCAACGCTCAACTCCGCGAAGCTCACCTCGTCCGGGATGCGCGAGGGGGCGCAGCAGATCACGATCACCCAGAAGACGGTGGTGAACTGGTTCGCGGTCGACATCGCGGGCAACGTGGAGAACAACTACAGGCCCGAGGGCACCAGGAACAACTACAACAGCGAAACCCTGTACGTCCCCAAGCAGTAACCCGTGCGTGCGCCGGTCGTCGCAACCGCGGCGACCGGCGCACCCACGTTGCGGCGGTCAGCCGGCGCTGCGCAGCCGCTCGATGTCGTCGAGCACCTTGCCGGCCGCGACCGGTCCGGCGCCGCTGCTCCAGACCCCACCGTCGACGGCGGCGACGCGGCCCGCGGCGGCCGCCTTCAGCCGGGCGAACGCCGGCTGCGCCTTGGCCGCGGCGAGGGCCTTCTCGCCGTCGGCGTTGAGCGTCGCGACGTAGATGAAGTCGGCGTCCACCTGGCCCAGGTTCTCCAGGCTGAGTGGATCGGTGTGCGGCTTGTCGGTGAAGTCGGCGGCCGAGGGGAGCTTGTCGCCGGTCAGCTGGACGAGCCGGCCGGGCATCAGCGAGGACGACATGATGAGCGGCCCGGTCGGCATCCACCGGACGACCGCGGCGGTGCCGCCGGCGCCGCGACGGGCGGCGATGTCCCTGGCGCGCTTCTCGATGTCGGCGAGCACCTGGTCGGCCTGCTCGCGCTTGCCGAGCGCGTCGCCGACGGTCCGGGTCTCGCTCTCCCAGTCACCGAAGCCGTTGATCTTCGGTACGACCGTGGGCGCGATCGCCTTCAGCGAGTCGTACTGCGCCTGCGCCGTGCCGGCGGCGGCGATGATCAGATCCGGCTTCGCCGTGACGATGGCCTCGAGGTTCGGCTCCCGCACGGTGCCCACGATCGTGACCCCGCCCGCCTTGTCGGCGAGGTACGTGGAGACCGTGTTGCCGCCGCGGCTGGAGAGTGTGCCGACCGGCGTCACGCCGAGCGCCAGCGCGCTGTCCAGGACGGCGTCGCCGAGCGCCACGATGCGGGTGGGCGTGGCGGGCACGGCGACGCCCCCGAAGGCGGTCTCCACGGTGCGGGTCTGCGCGGCGCCAACCCCGGCGGCCTGGGTATCCGAGGTGCCGCAGGCGGCGAGGGCGAGCGGCAGTGCGGCGAGGGCGGCGAGGGCGGCGAAGCGCCACCGGCTCGGGGCGCGGCGGGACGAGCTCATGTATCCACTCCGAGGGTCGACGATGGAAACCTCTGACCTAGAGGTAAGGCTTGCCTAAGCTAAGCATATGATCGTCAGCGACATAACCCGTGGTCTGGAGGATGCGTGCTCGTCGAGGAAATCGTCACGCCGCCACCGCAGGTGGAACAGCGCCGGCGACCCGCCATCCGCTGGGCCCCGGCGCTGGTGGTGCCGGCCGCCGCGCTACTCGTGACCGCCGTCGCGTCGCTGCTCTTCGGCAGCGGACAGGTCGACCCGATGCGGGCGCTCCGGGCCGTCGCCGGCGTGGGTGACCCGGAGGCCACCTTCGCTGTCTGGGAACTGCGCTGGCCGCGCACCGTGGTCGCGGCGGTCGTCGGTGCGGCGCTGGGCCTGGCGGGCGCCGTGCTGCAGGCCGCCGCCCGAAACCCGCTCGCCGAACCGGGCCTGCTCGGCGTCAGCGCCGGCGCGTCGACCGCCGTGGTGCTCGTCATCGCCCTCGGGGGCAGCGTCGCGACCCTCGGCCCGCACGTCGCGGTGCTCGGCGCGCTCCTCGGCTGCCTCGCCGTGCTCGGGGCTGCCCGCCTGCGGGGCGTGGGCGACGACCCGGTACGCCTCGTGCTCGCGGGGGCGGCCCTCACCGGGGTGCTGGCCTCGATCACGTCGGTGCTGCTCCTCGTCGACCAGCGCAGCGCGGACGAGGTGCGGTTCTGGACCGTCGGCGCGGTCGCCGGGCGCGACGTCGGCGTACTCGCCGGCGCCGTCCCGGCGCTGCTGCTGGGCGGCGTGCTCGTGCTGCTCGTCGCGCGCCCGCTGGCCGCGCTCGCCCACGGCGAGCAGGTGACCGCAGTGTCAATCGATCAGGTCGTGGACGGTTGCCGTCAGGTCAGCGAGCCGTTTGTC
>NZ_JBFANZ010000062.1:0-18245 GCF_040659735.1 Micromonospora sp. NPDC049679 | reverse complement strand
GGGATCGTCAGGACCGCCGCGGCGATCGCCACCGCGATCGCCCGGCTCCGCCGGTGCCGGTACGTGGCGACAGCGATCAGCACCCCGATGACCGTCGCGATCGCGACGGACACGAGGACGATATTGGCGTGTTCCAGGGTCTGTGCCAGCAGCAGATCACGGCGACTCTGCAGGTATTCCACGAACGTCATGTGTCACCCCCGGTGATGGCAGTGCAGATTTTCGGAGGCACCGCCTACGGAGGCAGACACGTGCGACCGTGGTCATTTACCGCAACGATCAAGCGTTGCGGCAGGTACCGCGGTCCTCAACTCTCTAGTCGTGGGAAAATCAAACCTACGCGAAGATGGAAAGAATTCGAAATTCGTTTGAATTGGTCACACGCAGTCACCAATTGTTTCGTCGACACCGACAATGTCCGTTCGGACGTCGCGCGAGGCGACACCAGAGCCGGCAGCAGACGAATTGACCCACGCCTCAGCGCGTCGGCTGGCCGGGATACTCGACGTCGAAGGCGACGTCCAGGGCGTATCGGTCGCCGACATAGCGGCTCTCGCTGCGCTCCACCGGGCGGTGGTGCTGGTCCAGAATCAGTCGCCGCTCGACCAGCAGCGCGGTCCGCTCCGGTACGTCCAACAGTTCCGCGTCCTCGGCGGTGGCCGGACGGGCGGTGACGGTGGCGTGGCCGAGGGTCGGCACCCGGCCGAGTGCGACGAGCGCCTCGTGGAGGGAGCCGGTGGTGAGGTCGGCGGCCAGCAGTGCCGAGAGCGCGCCGGGGAAGACCGCCATGTCCAGCGCGACGGGTCTGCCGTCGGCGAGGCGTACGCGTCGTACCTCGACCACCGTGCCGCAGTGCCCGACGTGGAGCTGCTCCTCCTCGTCGCGGGTGGCCGGGCGGGTGTGTCCCTCGATCAGTCGCGACGTCGGCACCCTGCCCTGGCGCCGCATCTCGTCGCTGAACCCCAGCAGGTTGTCCGCGCGGCGGCTCGATGGCGGCGGGGCGACGAACGTGCCCCGCCCCGACTCGCGGTAGACCAGCCCGTCGTTGACGAGCCGGGTCACGGCGGCCCGGGCGGTCATCCGGCTGACGCCGAAGCGCGTGCAGAGCTCCGCCTCGGACGGCAGTGGGGTGTGCGGCTGCAGCTCGCCGATCCGGTCGCGCAGCGCCTGCTCGATCGCGTGGTAGCGGGGAACGAAGTCGAGCTGCATGACAAGCAGTATAGCTGTATATACAGCCCGATAATCATCGACGGCGGCCGTCGTGCCCGAAGCGGCTTTGGCCGGTCGTGTCGATCAAGGAATATGGCGTCGATCAAGGGCATATTCACGTGATCGGAGATCATTCCAGGTGAATACGCCCTTGATCGACGGCGCGTCGGGCGCCGCGCGGGGCGGGGTCGTGCGGGGTATGACGTACGCAATATGATCAAGGCCTCAACCACTCATATCCTTATGATCTTGCGACGGTCGCCGATGCGAACGGTATGCGTAACCGTCTCGGCAACATGTCGGTCGGGGCCCGGCTGGGCGCCGCCTTCGTCGTGGTCTGTGCCCTGCTGATCGGCGTTGCCGTCGGCGGCGTCTGGGGGATGCAGCACCACCGCTCACTTCAGCGCGAACTCATCCGGCTCAACGCGCTCTCCGACCAGATCCAGGAGCTGCGCTACCTCGACGCCGACATCAGCGGCTGGCAGGGATACGTCTACGCCGAAGCCTTGGTCGACGGCGGCCCGGCGGCGGTGAAGCCCGACGCCTACAGCCGGTCGGGGCTGCTGGCCTCCAAGGACGCGGTCTTCAAGCTGCTGCCCGCGATCGACCGGTCGGCGATGAACGCGGCGGAGCGGGCCGAGATGGACCGGCAGAGCGGGATGTGGAAGTCCTACTTCGAGTACGACGACCAGATGATCGCGCACATCGCCAAGGGCGACGAGCAGTCGATGGCCAAGGCGTACGAACTGCAGAACAACGAGCTCGGCACGGCCTGGGAGGATCTGCTCAAGTCCACCGAGAAGATCCTCGCGTCGGTGGCGGAGCGGGTCAGGGCGCTGACGGCGCAGGCCGACGGGGCGAGTCGCCTGGTGACTGCGGGGGTGATCGGCGGCGCGCTGCTCGCCGTCGTGCTCTCGCTGCTGCTGAGCATCTGGGTGACCCGCTCGGTCACCCGGCCGCTGCGGCACAGCGTCGCCGTGCTCGACCGCGTCGGCGCGGGCGATCTCACCGCCACGACCGGGCTGACCAGCCGGGACGAGACCGGCCAGCTGGGACGTGCCGTCGACGGGATGACCGGACAGCTGCGCTCCACGGTGGAGGCGCTCAGTGACAGCGCGGAGGCGCTCTCCCGTGCCTCGGAGGAGCTCTCCTCGACCAGCGGGCGGCTCACCGCCGGCGCGCAGGACACCGCGGTGCAGGCCGAGCGGGCGTCCGACGCCGCCGCCCAGGTCTCGCAGCACGTGCAGCAGGTCGCCGACGGATCGCAGGAGCTGGACCAGTCGATCGGCGACATCGCCCGGAGCGCGACGACCGCCGCCCGGGTGGCCGGCGAGGCGGTGAGCGCGGTCGAGTCGACCAGCGCGACCGTCGCCGAACTCGGCGTCTCCTCGGCGGAGATCGGCAAGGTGGTCCAGGTGATCACGTCGATCGCGCAGCAGACCAACCTGCTCGCGCTCAACGCGACCATCGAGGCCGCGCGCGCCGGTGAGGCGGGACGCGGCTTCGCGGTCGTCGCCAACGAGGTCAAGGACCTGGCACAGGAGACCGCCCGGGCCACCGACGACATCATCGGGCGGGTGCAGGGGATCCAGGGCAGCACCGAGGCCGCGGTCCGTTCGATCAGTCACATCCTCGAGGTCGTGACGGAGATCAACGACCACCAGGCGACGATCGCGGCCGCCGTGGAGCAGCAGAGCGCCACCAGTCGGGAGATGAGCCGCAGCGTCGGCGCGGCGGTCGGCGGCAGCACGGAGATCGCCACAGCGGTCAGCGCCGTCGCGTCCGCGGCGGGTGGGACGACCGTCGGGGTGGTCGAGGCCCGGCGCTCCGCCGACGGCCTGGCCCGGATGGCGGGGGAGTTGCGCGAGCTGGTGGGGCGCTTCCGCTACTGACCGCCCGAATGGCGCGGCGGGTCGGGGTCACCCGCCGCGCGGCACTGTCGGCCCCCGCCGGGTACGGGGATCCGGTGCGGGCGCCCGCTCAGCTGAACTGGGTCTGCGGCCGCTCCTGCACCTCGCTGTCGACCAGGATGTCGACCCGTTCGTTGTAGAAGCAGACCAGGCCGGCGATCTTCTGGCACTCCGGCAACGGCGTGCGGTAGATCCACGCCAGGTCGTCGTAGCTCCGGTCGTACACATCGACGGACCAGTAGGCGGCCGTGCCCTTGTAGGCGCAGTGCGACTGTCGTCGCGAGGGACGCAGCAGGTCCATCCGGACGTGCGGCAACGGCAGGTAGAACCGCGGCGGCAGCCCCGTCTCGAACAGGATCCGCGGCGTACGGGAGTCCGCCAGCGTGACGCCCTCCAGCTCGACCCGGATGTGCCGGCTGCTCGCCAGGATGTCGATCCGGCTGTACGGGTTGTGGGGGTGGGTGTAGACCGGCTCGTCCTCCTCCATCCACTCGTCCATCGCTCCCCACTCCAGCCGTACCGCCGAGCGCAGCTCCTCGATCGGCGAGGTGCGGAAGCGGCGGCCGGCGCCGGCCGCCGCACCGTGCTGGGTGGCCACGTCGAGCACCTCGGCGACACCGCGCTCGTGCGACTGCTCCGTCGCCCCCGTCGCGGTCAGCCGGGCGCGGACGTCCTCCGCCGGGAAGTAGTAGGTCGGGTAGTAGGGGACCTCCCAGACCAGCAGCGGCCGCGTGCTGTCGGCGACCACGTCCCCGCCGAGGAAGGCGCGCACCCGCTTGGGGCTGGACTCGACCCGGAACAGCCCCCGTCCCGGTGGCTCCTGCTCCTGACTCATCTGCTCCTCCTCCCGCTCACCGACAGGTACCCCGTGCCGGCGGCCGTACGCGGACGGGCACGAACCGACCCAGCTTCGTAATACGATGTGCTACGTTGTTCCCGTGGCCGAGCGTGACTACGTCTGGACGGAGGGCGGGCTCGCCGAGGCGCGGCGACGCAAGGTGGCGCTCGACGAGGTCGCGCAGGCGCTCTCCGCGCCGCCGGGGCTGCGGTTCGAGCGGCGCATCGGCGACCTGCTGCTGATCGTGTTCGGTATGGCCGACACCGCGCGGGTCATCGCCGTGCTCTGCGACCGGATCGCCGGAACCGTCACGTACAAGATCATGGGTGTCCGCGCGCTGGCCGGCCCGGAACTCGACGAGTGGAGGAGGCAGGTGCTGTGACCACGCCGAACTTCGACGCGATGACCAAGGACGAGGTCATCGCCTGGTTCAACACGACCGACAACCTCGGGCCCGCGGTGGCCTCGATGAGCCCGGCCACCGAGCCGGCGCCCCGCCCCGCCCCGGACGTGCCGATGATGCTCGCCAGCATCCGGCTCCCCGTCGTCCTCGTCGAGCAGCTCGACAGCCTCGCCGACCTGCAGGGCGTACGGCGCTCCGACGTGATCCGCGAAGCGCTGGCCGCGTACGTCGGCGAGCGCACCGCCCCGGTCGCCCGCGACGAGGCGGAGCACGCCCTCGACGTGCTGCGCCGGCTCGTGGCGAACCGCGGCGACGACCACGCCGTCGCCGCCTGACCCGGCCCCGCGTCACGTCCGCTGCTGCGTGCACCACCGTGGGCCGAGATCCGTGCCCTCCACGGGGGTCTCCTCGCGGTGCAACAGGTTCTTCTCGGTGAGCTCGTGCAGCGGCTGACCGAGCTGCTCCTGCGGCAGCCCGGTCTCGCGCGCGATCGCCGCCAGATAGGGGATCTCGCCGCGCGCCTCCAGCCCGGTCGCCGCCACGTACACCAGTTCCTCCACCGCCGTGAGTCGAAGCTGCTGCGGCATTGCGGACCTCCTCCGTCGCGCCCGTGGCCGTCAGCGACGCTTACCCGCGGCGGCGGAGTTGATGCCCGCCTGGTACCGGAATTCGGCCGGCGCGGACGGTCCGCGACCGGCGGGTATTCGTCCGGTGGGCGCGGCGGGATCGCCGTCGCGCCGGGTGCGGCGGACATGACCGGGGTGGTGCTGGTGAGCACCACCGCGGCGAGGGCGATCGACAGTCGATGTCGTCGTGCCATGACGGTCCCTTCGACAGCGGACGGATGACCCCGATGGCGACGGACGTCACGAACACTGCGGTTGGACGGTCAAGAGCGACATGCGTCTGCGTCGATCAAGGAAAAACCCGTCGATCAAGGGCATATGCACGTGATCGGAGATCAAACCGTGTGCATATGCCCTTGATCGACGGGCGCGGAACCCGACGGGCGCGGAACCCGACGGGCGCGGAACCCGACGGGCGCGGAACCCGGCGGGCAGGGAGCGACTACAGGGTGAAGCGGTTTACCAGGGCCGTGAGGTGGCGGGCCGTGGTGTTGAGTTCGGTGGCCGCGTCCTGGGAGACCTCCACCGCGCTGCGGGTGGTCTCGACGGTCGAGCTCACCACGCTGACGCTCTCCGCGATCTGCTCGCCACCGCCGGCGACCTCGTTGATGTTGCGGGACATCTCGTTGGTGGTCGCTGCCTGCTCCTCGACGGCCGCGGCGATCGCGTTCTGGTAGTCGTTGACCCGGGCGATCGTCGTGCTGATCGCGTCGATCGCCTCGACCGCGCGGGCGGTGTCGCTCTCGATCGCCGCTACGCGCGCGGTGACGTCGCCGGTGGCCCTGGCGGTCTCCTGGGCGAGTTCCTTGACCTCGCCGGCCACCACGGCGAAGCCCTTGCCCGCGGCGCCGGCCCGGGCCGCCTCGATGGTCGCGTTGAGCGCCAGCAGGTTCGTCTGCTCCGCGATGCTCGCGATCAGCTTGACCACGTCACCGATCTTCGTGCTGGAGACCCGGAGCTCCTCGATCACCGACGCGGCCTGCCGCGTCAGCCCGACGCCGTCCCGACCGACCTGCGCCGCCTCCTGCGCGTTGCCGGAGATCTCGCCGATCGACGCCCCCATCTCCTCCGCGCCGGACGCCACCGTCTGCACTGCGCGGGCGACGGATTCGGCGGTCAGGGCGGCGGCGCCGGCGCGCTGCGCGGCGGTCCGGGCGGCGCTCGCGAGTTCGCCGCCGACGCCGGAGACCCGGTCGGCGGCGCGGGTGACGTCCTGTGAGGCGCCGGTTACCTCCGCCATCAGCTCCCGCAGCCCGGTCACCGCGGTGTTCAGCGAGTGCCCCATCCGGGCGATCTCGTCGCTGCCGCGCACGTCGACCCGGACGGTCAGGTCGCGCTCGGCGAGGGCGTCGAGCGCGTCGGTGACGGTGGCCATGCGCCGGGAGATCCGTGCGGCCTGGATGCCCGCGACGACGGCCCCGGCCACGGCCAGCAGCAGGCCGGCGACGGCGAACGCCAGCAGCATCGAGCGCCGGCCCTCGTCGAGCTGGTTGGCGGCGCGTTCGTAGTCGGGCAGGTAGCCACCGACGGCGATGGCCAACTGGTAAGGCGCGTAGTAGGTGACCGCGGTGCGGGTGGCGGTCGGGCTGGCCCCGTGGGCGCCGGCGAGCTGGTACGTGCCGCGCCAGGTCTCGCCGACGGAGAGGGTGGCCGCCTTGCTGACGATCTCCTCCACATATTTCACGCCGGCCGCGTCGGTCGCGTCCAGTACGGTCTTGCCCATCAGCTCCGGCACGCTCGCGGCGACGACCCGGCCCCGGTCGGTGCTGCCGGTGCTGAAGACCGACACCCAGCCCTGCTGACCGACCTTGGTGCTGGCGATCGACGTGGTGAGCGCCTCGATCGCCTCCGCCTGGGGCACGCCGACGTAGAGCGCCCCGATCACCCGCCCCGAGCTGTCCTTGATCGGGTCGTACGCGGTGACGTACCAGGTGTCGACGACCAGCGCGACGCCCCGGTACGGCTTGCCGTCCTTGATCGCCTTCGCCACCCCGTTCGGGGCGCCCTCGGCGGTGACCGCCGGGATGTAGGTGCCGATCGCCCGGGCGCCGGTCTTCGACCGCACATTGGTGGCCACCCGGAGCAGGTCGCCGGCCTCGTTCATCCGTTGGAAGACCGTGACCGTGCCGCCGACGAGGCGCTGGATGTCGTCGACGAGGGGCGTGGTCGCCCTGACGTCCCGGTTCTGTCCGAGCCACTGGCCGCCGACCGTGGCGCGCGGCAGCCGTACGGGACGGGCCTGCTGGGTCAGCTGGTTGATCGCGCTCCACTGCGCGGTCCCGTTCGACAGGGTCAGGCCACCGCGTTGCGCGAGCACCGTCTGGGCGACCGACATGTCGGCGTTGACCCGGTCCTGCACGCCATCACCGACGGCGGTCACGAGCTGGGAGACGCCGGTGGTGAGGTGGTCGAGGTCCGCCTCGATGAGCTCGTTGACGCTTCGTTGCGACTCCGTGACGAACCGGTCGCTCTGCCAGGCGCCCACGCCGACCAGGACCGCGGCGGTGGCGATCACGCCGCCCATGCCGAGCGCCATCAGCTTGTGGCGCATCTGGAAACCGTTCCGCAACGATGAGGACCTCATGGTGGGCCATATCGGCGGCGCGCGGGCCCCGTTTAGCGCTCGTGCGGCTTGTCACGCCCTTCAGATACATATCGTTATGCGGTCGCTATGTCACGTCACCGACCGAAGGTGGCAACCATGTTCCCGCTGGCCAGTTCCCGGCTCTGCACCGCCCGGTGGACATCGGTCGCCTGCGGCGTCTCGGGCAGACTCAATGGTTTTTTCAGGGCGTAGAGCCGGAAGAAGTAGCGGTGCGGATCGTCGCCGAGCGGGGGCTGCGGGCCGCCCCAGCCGGTGGCGCCGTAGCTGTTGGTCCATTCCCGCCCGCCCGCCGGCACCTCGCCCTCCGCCATTCCGTCGGTGGCCGGGTCGATGCCGGTGACGAGCCAGTGCAGGGACGGCGTGCGCCCGGCGTCGGGATCCTCGACGAGCAGCACCAGCTCGGTCGCCGCGTCGGGAACGCCGGACCACTCGAGCGGCGGCGAGACGTTCCCCCCGCTGCGGGACATCCGATCCGGCATCAGGTCGTGGTCGTTGAACGCCGTGCTGCGAACGTACAGCAGGTCAGCCATCGTCTCAGCCTCCTTGATGTCGTGTTCGCCGGTCCCCGCCGCCCCCGTGTGCGGGGGTGCGGACGACGCCTGTCGTGTGGCGTACCCGGGGCGGGATGGCCGAAACGACCGGCGGCGGTCAGCGGCGGCGGGCGATCAGCACGCCGGTGCCGGCGAGCGCCACCACAACGGCCGCACCCGCGACCCACCAGAGCCAGCCGGCGCCCGCCGCGCCGGTCGTGGCCTGGACGGGTACGGGCGGCGGGGCGGACTGCGCCGCGCGCGCCTCGACCGTGACAGCCGTGCGGGCCGCGTTCGGCTCGGGTGCGGTGACGGTGACCTGCCAGCGTCCCGGCGTCAGCACCGCGCCGCTGGTGTAGAAGCCGTGCCCCTCCGCGGCGGGGTTGAGCTGGATCGGGCCGACCGCTCGACCGCCGTCCGCGGTCGCGGTGAGCACCAGCCGCAGCACCGTGTCCTCGACCGGGTGTCCGTCCTGCTTGTACGTGGCGCGCACGGTCACGCCGGTCGCGCCGTCACCGGCGACCTCAAGGTTGACCTTGCCGCCGTGCGCGGCCGCCGGGTGCGCCGGCAGCAGGAGCAGCGGCAGCAGCGCCAGCGCCAGCGCGGTCAGCATCATCCGGAGCAGTCTCATCTCATTCCCCTTCGTGGGAGCCGTCGGCGGTGAGGGCGCCCTGTCCGGGCACCGCGGGCAGAAAGACGTGGGCGTGGCCGTGTCCGGCGTCGACGTTGAGCACGTCGAGTTGGGTGGCGGCCACCGACCAGGTGGCCACGGCGGCGTCGCGCTGCCGACCCGCCAACGCCTGCAGCACGGGGCGGTTCGCGTCGGGCACGGCGAGCGCCGCCGCGTACGTGCCGACCGCGAGGTCGAGTTCCCGCAGTGCCGCGGAGAGGCCGGAACGGGCGATGTTGACCGCGGTGCCGCCCGACGGCGGGTCGGCGAAGTCCGCGACCGCCCGGCTCGTCGTGGTCTGCCAGCCGCGCACGGCCGCCGGGTCGGCGGCCGGACCGGCCGTCGTGGCGCCCGCTGGCGCCGCGGCCGCGAGCCCGTCGAGCACCGGCAGAAGATCCTCCCGGGTACGCCGGGCCTGCCCGGTCAGCTCCACGATCTGTTGTGCGTCGCGGCGCGCCTCCGCGGCCCGCAGCTCGGCCACCCGGTCGGCGGTGGGTGAGGAGTCGTCCGTCAGGGCGGCGCCGAGGAGTCCGCCGGTGAGCCCTCCGATCAGGAGCGCCAGCACGATCGGGGCGAGGCGGCGCAGGGCGGGGGTGGTCGGTGCCGCTGATCCGCGCCCGCCCCGCGCTGGTTTCGTCCGGTTGCTCACAGCCAACTCCTGACTCTCGGCGGCGATCACGACGATGGTGGAGTTTCGGCTGTCCGGAACGGACACATCATCGCCGCGGGCCCGGGAACGTCGTGATCATGAGGGGGTGCGGGGCGGTCGGCGCGTGTGCCGACCGCCCCGCCGTGGTGCCGCTACAGCTTCCCGCCCCTGGGGACGCGGGTGGCGTCCTGGTCGAGGCGGCCGGTGCCGGTCAACGACTTGCCGCCGTTGGCCTGCGTCCCGGACTTGGCGGCCGATCCGCCCAACCGCACGATCATCGCGTCGGTGTCGCGGATCAGCACCGCGCGCACGTCGGCGTCGGGAACCAGAGCGGCGTCGGACGCGAGCGCGCGGAACGCGTTGAGCTGCTGGATCGCCCGCTTGTCGTTGCCGGCCGCCTCCGACTCGCGGACCGCGGCCAGCTTGTTCGACAACTGCCGGTGCGCCTTGGCCGAGAGCCGACCCGTCGCCGTGAACCGGTCCAGCAGGTTCTGCATGTCCCGGAACGAGGTGGTGACGAAGAACCGCACGGTCGAGACCGACTCGTTGCCGGCGGAGTCCGTGGCGGTCACGGTCAGCTCGTGCAGACCGAGCGTCAGCTCGTACATGGCCTGGAGCGTGTTGCTGCGGTAGGCCTTGCCGTCGAGCTTGCCGACGGTCGCCTTGATGCCCGAGGTGGGATCGACCGCCTCGAAGACCACCCGCACGTCCTGGCTGTCGCCGTAGAGCTGCCCGTCCGCCAACCCGGACATGATGATCGTCGGCTTCGTGCCGTCGATCTTCAGTACGGCCGACTTCAGCGTCTCCGCGTTGCCCACCGCGTCCGTGGCGCGGTAGAGCAGCTCGTGCTGCCCGTCGCCGCTGACGTCGATCGGCTCGGTGTACGGCTTCCACGCGCCGCCGTCGAGCGACCACTCCAGCTTCGCGACGCCGGAACCGGCGTCCGTCGCGGCCAACGTGACCGGGATCTTGCCGGCGTGCCAGCCGTTGTCGTTCGCCGGAGCGAACGTCGCGGTGGTCACCGGCGCGGTCGCGTCGATCCTGACGTCGACGGTCTTCGTGGCCTCGACGTTGCCGGCCTTGTCCGTGGAGCGGAACCGCACCCGGTGGGCGCCGTCACCGGAGACCACGATCGGCTCCGTGTAGGCGCTCCAGTCGGTGGCGTCGTCGAGCTGGTATTCCGTGCCCGCCACGCCGCTGCCACCGGTGTTGTCGGCGGCGGTCAGCGTGACCGTCGCCGGCCCGGTGTGCCACCCGCCGGTGCCCGTGCCGTCGACCTTCGCCGTCGTCACCGGCGCGGTCGCGTCGCTGGGCGCCGCGGTGAGCCGGAAGTAGTCGAACGACGCGGTCTTGGACGCGGTCTGGTTGGCGCCGAGGGTGAACAGACCGACCTTCGGCGTGGCGCCGACGGCCGTGCTGGTCAGCGCCTCGAACGTCGTCCAGTCGGTGCCGTTGGCCGAGTACGACGCGGTGTAGACGCTGCCCTTGCGCGCCAGCCGCAGATGCCACGCCGCGCTGGTGAGGTTCTGCGCCTGGGGCTGCGGGTTCTGCACCGCACCGCCCACCTCGCTGCGGAACTCGATCCGCCGCGACAGCGGCTGACCGGCCTGGTTGTCGGCGATGAAGTCCAACTTCAGATAGTTGTCGTCATCGCCGTACACGATCAGCCCGGCCTGCTGGTACTGCTCGTTGAGCAGGCTGCCGTCGACCTTCGTCTCCAGCATCCAGTCGCCGGTCGGGGCGGTCTGCAGGATGAAGTTCTTCGGCCCGCTGTTGCCGGTGCCGTAGATGTCACCGCCGGGCACGTCGATGTGCAACGCCCCGCCGTTGACCCGGTAGCCGGTCACGTCCTCCCGGACGATCCCGTTCCAGCGACACTTGTCGAGGGTGCCGCCGGCGAACTCGTCCGACGGGTTCACCGGCCCGGCCGGCGCGTCCGGCGAGATCTGGAACCAGTCGAACGCCGCGTTCACGACCGGGGCCGTGGTGCCGCCGTTGAGCGCGAAGAGCCCCACCTTCGGGTTGGTGATGCCGGCCAGCGCGGCCGCACGCCCCACCGGGGTGAAGCTCTCCCCGTCGGCCGAGAACGCCGCCGTCAGGTTCGTCCCGTCACTGGTCACCCGCAGGTAGACGGTGTCGCCGGTGGGCGCGGCCGCGCTGTCGGCGCCCTCGTTGCGCGGAGCGCCGGTGGTCTCCCGGATGAACTCGATCCGGCGGGTGCCCGCGTGGAGCAGGTCCAGCTTGGCGTAGTTGCCGTCGTCGCCGTAGACGATCAGACCGGCCTGCTGGTAGTCGGCCGCCGCCGCGAGCGACAGCTTCGTCGTCGCCGCCCAGGCCCCGTTCGGCGCGGGCTGGAGCACCACGTTGGTGGCGTCGTTGCGGGCGCCGTAGAGGTCACCGACCGAGGTCGGCAGGAGCAGGGTGCCGTTGGACACGGAGTAGAGCTGGTTCTCCCGGACCACCGTCGACCACCGCGCCTTGTCCAGCGTCGTGCCGGTGAAGTCGTCCGAGCGGACGCCGAAACAGGAGGTGTTCGGGGCGTCGACCTTCACGGTCACGGTGGCGTACGCGGTCGCGCCGCGGGCGTCGGTCACCGTGAGGGTCGCGATGAAGGTGCCCGGCGTCGTGTACGTGTGGGTGGCGGTGCGCGTCGTGGCCCTGCCGCCGTCACCGAAGTCCCACGCGTAGGTCAGCGGGGAGTCGTTCTCGGCGTCGGTGGCGGTGCCGGTGAAGCTGACCGGCAACGGCGCGGTCCCGGTGGTCGGGGTGGCGGTCGCGGTGACCGTCGGTGGCGCGTTCTCGGTGACGCCCCGGCCGAGGAAGTCCACCCAGTTGACGTTGAACACCGAGCCGTTGTTGGTGCTGCCGACCGGCTTGCGGGCCACGAAGAAGAGCGGCCCGCTGGTGGCGCCGGGCGCGCTCACCGCGGCGGTCACGTCCGTGTAGGTCTGCCAGGCGCCGGTGGCCGGCACCGTGGCGGTGGTGACCAGCGGTCCGTCCACCGCGCCGGTGCGTACCTCGATGAGGCCACCCGTCGTGGCGGAGGCGGTACGGAAGCGCAGCGAGTCGATGCCGGTCAGGTTCGCCGGATTGATCGACCACCAGTCGCCGTCCTCGATGAAGCCGATGTTCTGGAAGCCGCCGGCGGTGTCGCCGGTGGTCTCCTTCTGCACGCCGGGGTCACCGGTGCTGGTGCTTCCCGGCACCCGGCCGGTGGCCGCGAAGTACTCGGCCTGCTTGCGCTTCGGCTGGAGCTGCTCGATCGCCCGGCCGGTCAGCGGCTTGGCCCCGCCGACCCCGCCGCGGTCGGTGTACGTGGCCTCGAAGACCGCGAACACGTTGGCCTCGGCGCCGTGTCCGGAGGCGAGTGAGGTCTGCACCGTGCCCGAGCAGCCGGTGTGCGACTCCAGCGGGTGCGCGTGCTCGTCGTGGCCGAGCAGCACCTGCAGCTCGACCTTGCCGCAGTCGATCGTGGTGTCCTCCGGGTCGGTCACCTTGACCGTGTATGTGACCTGGTCACCCCACTCGAAGAAGCCGCCGTCGGGCGGGAACTCGATGGTCACCGTCGGGGCCGTGTTGCCGACCGTGATCGGCACGTTCGCGACCGCGCTGCGCCCTTCCGAGTCGGTCACGGTGAGCTGGGCGGTGTAGCTGCCGGCCGTGGTGTAGACGTGGCTCGGGTTGGCCTCGGTCGAGGTGCCACCGTCGCCGAACGCCCACGCGTAGCTGATGGTCTGACCGTCCGGGTCACGGGAACCCGCGCTGGAGAACTGGACGGTCAGCGGCGCCTTGCCCGATGTCGGCTCGCCCTTGGCGACCGCGATGGGGGCCCGGTCACCGGCGACGTAGTCGATCCGGTAGATCCCCGAGTTGTCGTTGTTGCCGCCGAAGCCGGTACCCCACTCGATCATGTACATCGCGCCGTCGGGGCCGAACTCGAAGTCCATCGGACGGAGGAAGGTCATCCCGGTCAGCAGGTTGTTGATGTCGACCAGCGACGTGCCGTCCGTGCCGACCTGCATCGTGTACATCTTCGACTGGTTCCACTCGCCGAAGAGCGCCTTGCCGTCGTAGTACGCCGGCCACTTGCGCTCCGACGCGAGGGCGGGGTCGAAGCGGTAGACCGGGCCGCCCATCGGGGCGCCACCGCCGCCGATCTCCGGGTAGAGCGGGTTCGGCGCGTAGCCGTACCAGACGGTCGCCGGGACGGCCGGCGGCAGGTTGGTCAGGCCGGTGTTGTTGGGGGAGTCGTTGACCGGCGCGGCGCAGTCGAACTTCGCGCCGCTCGGCCCGGACGGGAACGGGTAGTCGTTGTAGGCGCTGTTGGCTCCGGTGCAGTAGGGCCAGCCGTAGTTGCCGGGCGCTCGGATGGCGTTCCACTCGACCAGACCCTCCGGACCGCGGCCGGGGTTGGCCGTGGCGGCGTCCGGGCCGTAGTCGGCGACGTAGACGGTGTTGGTCTGCTGGTCGACGCCGATCCGGAACGGGTTGCGGAAGCCCATCGCGTAGATCTCGGGGCGGGTCTTCGCGGTGCCGGGGGCGAAGAGGTTGCCGCCCGGCACGGTGTAGCCGCCGTCCACCTCCGGATGCACCCGCAGCACCTTGCCCCGCAGGTCGTTGGTGTTGCCGGACGAGCGCTGCGCGTCGTAGTCCTGCCGCCCCGGCCGCTCGTCGATGGGGGTGTAGGCGTTGGACTCGAACGGGTTGGTGTTGTCACCGGTGGCGAGGTAGAGGTTGCCGGCGCTGTCGAACGCCATGCTGCCGCCCGCGTGGCAGCAGGTGTTGCGCTGGGTGTCGACCTGCAGCACGACCTTCTCGGTCGCCACGTCGATCGAATCGCCCGCGACGGTGAAGCGGGAGAGCACGTTGCGCGGGCCGCCACCGGCGGGCGCGTAGTACAGGTAGATCCACTTGTTGGTGGCGAAGCCCGGGTCCAGCCGCAGGCCGATCAACCCGTCCTCGTTGCCGGTGAACACGTTGAGCTTCACCGCGGTGACGGTGTTGCCGGTGTCCGGCTTGATGACCTGGACCCGGCCGTCGCGCTCGGCGTAGAACACCCGCCCGTCTCCGGCGATGTCCAGCTCCATCGGGTTGTTGGTGTTGCTGTCCAGGGTGATCTTCTCGAACCCGCTGGTCAGCGACGCGTTGCAGTCGGCGTTGACCGCGCCCGCCGCGGTCTGGATGCCGCCGAGCAGGTGGGACAGGAAGCGCGGCTCCGCGTACGACTCGTTGGTGTGACCGCCGGCGGTGTACCAGGATCGGCCGCCGTCGTAGTCGTGGCACCAGGCGAACGGGTGGTCGGCGCCCATCGCGCCGGCGCCCGGCGCGTAGCTCCGCTCGTCCAGGCTCGCCAGCACGTGCACCTTGCCGCGCGGATTGGTCTGGAAGTTGTACCACTCGTCGAAACGCGACCACGTCGACGGCAGCGCCGAGGTGGACGGGTGCGCGGGATCCTCGACCTTGATGCTGGCCGTCTGGTTCGCGGGGTGCGAGGCGAAGTACGCCCCGACCAGGTTGCCGTACCAGCCCCAGTTGTATTCGGTGTCGGAGGCGGCGTGGATGCCGGCGTAGCCGCCGCCGGCCCGCACGTACCGCTCGAAGGCGGCCTGCTGATCGGCGTCGAGCACGTCGCCGGTCGTGGAGAGCCAGATGACGGCCTTGTACCGGGCGAGATTGGCGTCGGTGAAGGCCGTCGCGTCCTCCGTCGCGTCGACGGCGAAGCCGTTCTCCGTGCCCAGCTTCTCGATCGCGGCGATGCCGGTCGGAATGGACTCGTGGCGGAATCCGGCGGTCTTGGAGAAGACCAGGACCGAATAGGCGGGGTCGGCGGCGGCGCGGGCGGGATCGGCCTGCGCGGCGGACGGGCCGGTGACGAGAGCGGTCGCCGTCGCGGTGAGGGCGACCGTGATACTCAGCAGGGCATGGGTGAGGGTGTCGCGAAGGCGGCGACGTCGGCGATGTGACACGAAGGATCTCCTTCGTCCGATGAGGACAGGGGGGTTCCCCCGGATCCGGCTCGCCGAAGACCGATCGGGGCTGATGCTCGTCGCCGGCCCGCCGAGGCCGATGACACATTTGTCAGCTGACTGAACAAATTAACGCTGGTGATGCCAACGGGGGCAATACGGCGAAACGACAAAATCAGATCACGGTTGCGTAACGGTAACGCTCCGTGACCTGACCCGTCGTCGCCATTTCCGCCGGCTAACTGCTGGCGGGCTGGGGGAACGCGACCGGGCTGCGGTGCCCGTCGCGGTCGACCGCCCGTACGCCGAAGAACGCGTTGTCCTTCGAGAGATCCACGGTCGCTTCCGTCACGTCACCCACCGCGATGACATGCGTCCACTCCGGCGCCGTGGTCTCCCGCCAGACCACCTCGTAGCCGGCGAGATCCGCCTCGCTGCCCCGCTCCCACCGCAGCGTCGTGTCGTTGGTCAGCGCCGAGGTGAGGACGCGGACGCTCCGCGGGGTGCCCGGCGCCTGCGCGAGCGACCACAGCGTCGCGGCATTGACCCGCGCGACCCGGCCGATGTAGCCGAAGTCGCAGAACTCCGGAAGGTCCCCGAACTGCTGGCCGTTCTCCACCCGGACGTTCTGGTGCTGGTGCGCGTAGTCCTCGTTGGGCTCGGTGAACCGCGCGGCCGGATAACCCTGCTGCAGAAACGGAATGTGGTCGCCGCCGCGCAGATAGCGGTCCCGACGGTAGATGACCCGCACGGTCATCCCGGTGGCGTCGTTCTGCGCCACATCGCGCACGAAGCGGGCCAGTTGCCGCGACGGGGAATCGTTCTCACCGCCCACCGACTGCCGCGTCGACGCCTGGCCCGGCGTCTCCGCCGTCGGCACCCCCTCCGCGAAGAGCCGCACGGACCGCGGGTCACGCGTGCCGTCGTCGGCCCGGCTGCTGCCGATGATGTCGTTGGTGAACATCGCCTGCACGTCGGTCCCGGCCGCCTTGAACTGCTGCGCCATGTACGCCGCGCCGTAGAGCCCCTGCTCCTCTCCCGCGACCGCGGCGAACACGATGGTCGCCTCGGTGCGGCGGGTCGCCATCACCCGGGCCATCTCCATCACCGCGGCGACCCCCGACGCGTCGTCGTCGGCGCCCGGCGCGTCCGAGGTGGCGTCCATGACATCCGTCGCCCGGGAGTCGTAGTGGCCGGAGACCACATGGACGCGCTCCGGCGAGGACTCGCCGCGCAGCGTCGCGACGATATTGGTGATCCTGGTCGGCACCGGGATGCGCGACGCCGGCGCCTGCACGTAGGACTGCAACTCCACCGTCATCCGTCCCCCCGAGGCGGCGGCGTACGCGCTGAGCTGCTGGTAGATCCAGTCCCGGGCGGCGCCGATGCCGCGCACCGGGTCGTCCTGGCTGGAGAGGGTGTGCCGGGTGCCGAACGCGGCGAGCCGGCGCACCGTCGCCTCGATCCGGCGCTGGTCGATCTCGCCGAGCAACTCCCGTAGGCTCCGGTCGGGGCGCTGGGAGGTGGCGGGGCGCCCCGGCCCGCCCGGCGCGGCGTGCGCGGCGGCCGGTGTGACGACACCGATCAACGGCACCGCGGCGGCGGCCGCGGCCGACGCCGAGAGGAACGTCCGGCGGCTGGATCCGGAGCGACGCTCGCCTTCGATCTCATCCATGCCCATGCATCGCATCCTTGACCGCGTGCGGCGATATGTCCAGGGTTCACCGGCCGGGTGTACGCCGGGGGAGCGGCGGGTACCCGACGATGTGCAGACCTTCCTGCCGTACCCGGACTTCGCCGCCAGCGCCGCGGTCCTGGACCGCCTCCGGCTGGGCAAGCAGCGGGTCGAGACGCTGCAGGTGCTGCGCGGGCTGACCGTGCCGACGTACGGCTGGCGGCACCACCCGGCGGTCAAGATGTGGGCCGGCTACGAGGAGGCGCTGGTCCGGTACGGCCTGGAGATGTGCCGGGAATGGACCGCGGCGGGACGGGGCGACACGGTCGCGGAGAGTCTTCTCGTGGACTTCGAGCGGCACAGCGGGCACCGGACGGTGCGCACCCAGGAGGAGCTGGCGAGGGTGGTCGGGCTCCCGCCGTGGCTCGGGCGGGAGGACTTCCACCTCGCCCACCGCTCGTCCCTGGTGCGCAAGAACCCCGACTTCTACCGGCCGGTCTTCGGCGACGTGCCCGACGTGCCCTACGTGTGGCCGCGTTGAACGGTCACCGCCGAGCGGTCACAGCCCGGCGCAGGGCTGCTGGCCGACCGCGCAGGCCGCCGGCTGCTTCTCGCCGGCCGGGGCGCCCCCGACGTCGAACCGGAAGCGCGCGGAGCCGCCGGCGGCGATCGGCCCGCCGCTGAACGTCACCGTCCGCCCCTTCTGCTCATGGCTCGCCCCCGAAGCGCCGGAGACGGTGGACGAGCCGGGCGGCAGCGTCACCGTGACCACCCAGCCCGGCGCCCCGGCCCGGCCGGTGTTGTTGATCGTGATCTCGCCCTGGTAGCCGAAGAGTCGGCTGCTCACCGTGGCGTAGCGCGCGGCGAGAAGGGCCGTCGCCGCCTCCGCCGGTGGCTTCGTGGTCGTTTCCGGACGAGGCTGCGGTGACCGACTGCTCGACGGGGAGGAGGTCGCGCTCGCGGCCACGGCCCGGGCGGGCGGGAGCGACGTCGCGCTCACCGCCGGCGAACTCGCCGTCGCCGAGGTGGCGGAGGTGTCTCCCGGTGCCGCCGTCGCCCGCTCGGTGCTCTCCGGCCTGAGCAGCGCCGCGATCGCGAACATGCTCAGCGCCGCGAGGACGACCGCGGCCACCCCGGCGATGGCGGCGCCGCGCCGCCGCGCGG
>NZ_JBFANZ010000061.1:0-18957 GCF_040659735.1 Micromonospora sp. NPDC049679 | reverse complement strand
CCGGTGCTGCGCCGGCTGGCCCTTGACGAGCACGGGTTGCGCTGGCGGCACGCCCCCGACGTGCTGACGCCGGAAGTCCAACGCGTCGTGCAACTCCGCCCCCATCTGCCGGGCCAACTCCCCCGCGTCGGCCGCGACCCGTCCGGCCGCGACCGCGGAGATCACGAACGTCCCGCCGGCCCGCCCCCGCCGCGACCGCAGGTAGCCCGCCTCGCGCAACGCCCCGATCGCCTCGCGCAGCGTCACCCGGCTCACCTGGAGGCGCTCGGCCAACTCCCGTTCCGCCGGGAGTCGCTCACCCACCTCGACCAGGCCCAGCTTGATCGCCTGCACGAGACGCGCGACCGTGATCTCGAACGCGTTGCCACCGCGGACCGGACGCCACGTCGGGACCGCGGTGCGCGGGCGGTCCGCGTTCACCGGCTCATCGGTATTCGCCGTGCACGGCCATTCCCCCGTACCTCCCTGGGCTGCTCCGCCGGGTGCGCCGTGGCACACCCGGCGGAATCTCGAAGCTAATCGCCGACCGGCTGCTTGCCCGCCGGCTCTTCCCCGGCGAACTCCTCCCCGGCCGGATCTTCCCCGGCCAGGTTCTGTCGCGGCCCCGTGAACCAGTGGCGCGCGCTGACGACCCACCACAGCCACGCCCCACCGACGACCACCGCGACCGCCACGATCGTGTAATTGAAGGTCTGCGCGGTGATCGGGCTGCCGGTCGGCAACACGAAGAGCACGCAGATCACCCCCACCCAGACGACCGCGAGCCAGCCCACCGGCGCGCTCCACCGCCCCAGGTTCCACGGCCCCGGCGCGAAGTCGTCACGGCGGCGACGCAGGAACACCGGCACCACGTACGCGATATAGAGCCCGATCACCGCGATCGAGGTGGCCGCGAGATAGGCCGTGGTGTTCCACAGCGACGGCAGGACCAGCAACGTCGAGCAGGCGACGCAGAGCCAGATCGAGTTGGTGGGGGTGCCGGTGCGCGGGTTGACCCGCTTCCAGAGCCGCGAACCGGGCAGCGCGCCGTCCCGGCTGAACGCGTACGCCATCCGCGAGTTGGCGGTCACCGAGGCCATCCCGCAGAAGAACTGCGCGACCACGCAGATGAAGAGCAGGAAGGTGCCGAGGCTCTGACCGGCCGCGTCGATGAAGATCTGCGCGGGCGGCAGCCCCAGCTCCGTGCCCCGCTGCGCCTCGTAGTCCTGAATGGACCACGTGATGGCGACCAGCAGCACGAAGCCGGCGATCACCGACACGAGCACGGACATCACGATGCCGCGCGGAGCCGAGCGGGCCGCGTCGTGCGTCTCCTCCGCGACGTGCGCGCTCGCGTCGTAACCCGTGTAGGTGTACTGCGCCATCAGCAGACCGATGAGCACCGCGTAGAAGCCGGCGCCGGTGAAGGTGAAGCCGGTGGCGTTGCGGACCTCGAAGAAGACCTCCGAGATCGGTTTGTGCTGGTCCGGCACGACGACGAGCACCCCGACGATCACCACCACGCCGACGATGTGCCACCAGGCGCTCACGTCCGAGAGCACCCGTACCAGGTTGACGCCGAACGTGTTGAGCAGCCCGTGCGCCACGATGATCGCGAGAAAGACCAGGAACGTCCGGCCCGGGGTCACCTCGAGGTCGAAGGCGAGGCTGAGGAAGGCGGACGTGGTGATCGCGGCGCCGAAGTCGATCGCCGCGGTGACCGCGACCTCGCCGAGGAAGTTGAACCAGCCGACGAACCACGCCCACGCCGCCTTGTTGCGTTTCGCGAGCGCCGCCGCCCACCAGTAGAGCGCGCCGGCGGTCGGGTAGACCGAGCAGATCTCCGCCATCGCGAGCGCGACGAAGAGCACCATGCCGCCGACGAAGAGCCAGCCGAGGGTGATCGCCGCCGGGCCGCCGGCGGTCATCGCGATGCCGTACGAGGTGATCGCGCCGGCGAGGATCGAAATGATCGAAAACGAGACCGCGAAGTTGGAAAAGCCGGAGAGCTTACGGCGCAACTCCTGTTTGTAGCCCAGTTGCGCGAGCCGCTCCTCATCGGTCATCGGGGCCGCCGCGGTGGCCCCGTCCTGCGTGGTTGCGCTCATCGGTATCTCCTTGAGCCGTGTGACCTACGCCACTGCGTGAGGAGATGATCGCGCCGCCTCGACGTGCGGTCAATGGATACGGCGCCCAATATTCGGCGGGGACCAGACCTTTCCCTCCCCCACGGTCCCCCGCGCCACGTCCCCCGCGTGATCCGCGTGATCCGGGATCCGCCCGCGCGTGTCCCCGCGCGTCCCCGCCGCCACTCCCTGATCACCGTGATCAGGGAAATGCGTTGCGGCGGAACGGCGGCGCGCGCATGCTCATGGGCATGACAAGGCAGGAGTACGACGGGGGGCGCCGGCAGCGATGCCGACGCGACGGGTCCGCCGTCCTGCCGGGAGTTCGTACGCGCCGCTGAGCGCGACCGGGCCCCCGGCGGGCCCGCAGACTTCCCGGGCGGTTCGCCCGGTTCCAGGGTCCTCATCAGACCCTCGGTTACCCGGGCGGCTCAGGCCCGGCGCCGGGTCCTCGGACGGCCCGGCACCCGCGGCGGCGCGGGGCGCGGTCACCTCTCTCACCGCACGGCCTCACCGTGCCAACGCCCGCTCCGCGTCGCCGCACATCACCCGCTCGTGGCCCAACTGGACAGGGCTCCGGCCTACGAAGCCGGCGGTTGCAGGTTCGAATCCTGCCGAGCGGACGGTGGCGCACCGACAGTGACGATCTTGGTGCGCCGGCCATTCGGCTGACGTCGAGCGCTCTCCGTCAGACCGTGCACCCCGGCCCATCCCCTGCGGGTGATCCCCGCACGCTCGAGGGCCGGCCGCGGCGCTGCGACGCGGGCGCGCGTCACAACGTGCGGACCACGCGGGCCGGGTTGCCGACCGCGACCACGTTCGCGGGCAGGTCCTTGGTCACGACCGCTCCGGCGCCAACGACGGTGTTCTCCCCGATGCTCACGCCGGGAAGGATGATCACCCCGCCGCCCAGCCACACGTTGTTCCCCACGGTGATCGGCTGCGCCGCCTCGAACTTCGCCCGGCGCGGTTCCGCCTCCACCGGATGAGTGGGGGTCAGGAACTGCACGTTGGGGCCGACCTGCACGTCGTCGCCGATCGTGATCGGGGCGACGTCGAGCATGACCGCGTTGAAGTTGATGAAGGTCCGCGCGCCGATGTGGATCTGGTAGCCGTAGTCGCAGTGCAGCGGCGGCCTGATCTCGGTGCCCTCCCCCAGCGAGCCGAGCAACTCCCGGAGCACCCCGAGCCGCGCCTCCGAGTCCGCCGGATCGGTCAGGTTGAACTCCGCGGTCAGCTTCATCGCGCGCAGACTCTCGGCGGCCAACTCCGGGTCGTCGGCGATGTAGAGGTCGCCCGCCAGCATCCGCTCCCGCTGGCTGCGCCCGTCCGATCCGTGCGTCTCGTGGCTCATCCACCCGACCATACGCATGGGCCGGGACAGGAGTGGACATCGTGGTCGTCCGCGGGTAGGACGCATCCGTGCGCATCCTCTTCACCTTTGCCGGCGGCCGGGGGCACTTCGAGCCGCTCGTCCCGATCGCCCGCGCCGCGGAGGCCGCCGGCCACGTCGTCGCCGTCGCGGGCCGGGCCGCGCTGGTCCCGATCATCGAGACGGCGGGGTTCACCGGGCTGGCCGTCGAAGCCGATGGCGGTGGTCCGCCCCGGCGGATCCCGCTGCAGGAGCTCGACCCCGACCGGGAGGACCGGGATCTTCGCGACGGCTTCGCGGATCGGGCCGCACGTCAACGCGCCACCCTGCTCCTCGCGCTCTGCGCCGATTGGGAGCCCGACCTGATCGTCTGCGACGAGACGGACTTCGGCAGCATGATCGTGGCCGAGCGCCTCGGGCTGCCGTACGCGACCGTGCTCGTCATCGCCGCCGGGTCCTTCGTCCGCAAGGAACTGATCGCCGGGCCGCTGCATCGGCTGCGCGCCGAGCACGGCCTGCCACCCGACCCCGAGCTGGCGATGCTCAGCCGTCATCTCGTCCTGTCGCCGATTCCGCCGCGCTACCGCGACCCTGTCTTTCCGCTGCCCGCCACCGCGCATTCGGTCCGCCCGTTCGCCGTCGGGCCTGCGGCCGACGACGCGGCACCGCCGTGGTTGGCGGAGCTTCGCGGCGCGCCCACGGTCTACTTCACGCTGGGGACGGTCTTCAACGTCGAGTCCGGCGACCTCTTCGCGCGGGTGCTCGCGGGACTCCGCGAGCTGCCCGTCAACCTCGTCGTCACCGTCGGGCGGGAGATCGATCCCGACGAGTTGGGGCCGCAACCCGCGCACGTTCACGTCGAGCGGTTCATTCCCCAGTCGGTGCTCCTGCCGTACTGCGATCTGGTCGTGTCGCACGGCGGGTCGGGGAGCGTGCTGGGCGCGCTGGCGCACGGACTGCCGATGGTGCTCATCCCGATGGGCGCCGACCAGCCACACAACGCGGCCCGCTGCACGGAGCTCGGTGTCGCGCGGGTGCTGGACGCGGTACGGGCGACACCCGCGTCCGTGCGGGACGCGGCCTCCGCGGTCCTGGCGGATCCGGGTTTCCGCCGGGCCGCGCAGCGCCTGCGGGACGAGATGGCCGCCCTACCCGGGCCGGAGCATGCCGTGAGGCTGCTCGAACGACTCGTCACGGAAAGGCGATCACGCGATCGATGAAGATCCGCGTGATCAGGAAGCTCCACCCGCACACACGCGGCGAAGCGCGGGAGGTGTTCCCTGATCACGCGGATCCTGCGGCTAGGTGGTCCGGAAACGGTGGACCAGGGTCTGCAGCTCCTCGGACATCCGGGCCAGCTCCGCGGCCGACCGCTGGAACTCCGCGACGCGCTCCGTGGTCTGTTCCGTGGCCGTCGCCACGCCGGCGACGGTCGTCGCGATGTTCGCCGAGCCGCTGGCGGCGTCGCCGATGCTGCGGTTCATCTCGGTGGTCGTCGCCGTCTGCTCCTCCACCGCGGAGGCGATCGTCAACTGATGCTCGTTGATCTTCGAGATGATCTCGCCGATCTGGGTGATCGCCGCGACCGCGCTCGATGTGTCGCTCTGGATCGCCTCGACCCGCCCGGCGATGTCCTCGGTCGCCCGGGCCGTCTCCTGCGCGAGCTCCTTGACCTCGTTCGCGACCACGGCGAAGCCCTTGCCGGCATCCCCCGCGCGGGCGGCCTCGATGGTGGCGTTGAGAGCGAGCAGGTTGGTCTGCTCGGCGATCGACGTGATCACCTTGATCACGTTGCCGATCTCGGCGGACGACTCGCCCAGCTTGGCCACCGTGTGGTTCGTGTCGGCCGCCACCGAAACCGCCTGGCTGACGACCCTGGACGCCTCGTTGGCGCTCCGCGTGATGTCCTGGATCGAGGCGCCCATCTCGGCCGAGCCCGTCGCCACCGTGTGCACGTGATGCGACACCTGCTCCGCCGCGCCGGCCACCACGCCGGCCTGCGCGCTGGCCTCCGCCGCGGACGAGGCCGCGGCGACCGAGTTGGTTTCCACGTTCTTCGAGGCGTCCGACAGTTGACGGGCCGTGTCGGCCACCGCCAGCACCGTGCCGCGGATCGCGCCGACCGCCTCATCCAGGGCACGCCCCATCTCGGCGACCTCGTCACGACCGTCGCCACCGACCCGTACGTCGAGATCGCCGTCGGCGACCCGGCGCAGCGCGGTCAGGCAGCGGCCCAGCGGTCCGACGACGCTCCGGGTCACCAGCCACGCGAGCAGCGAGGCCAGCAGGACCCCGAGTGCGGCGGCGGCGTACATCAGGGTCCGTGAGGTCTTGGCCAGTTCGCCCGCCGCGGCGACCGCCTCGGCGCTGCGCTCCGTGGTGGACTTGATCAGCGCCAGCGTGCTGTCCATGATGGCCATGTACGTGTCCAACTGGACCGTGTTCACATAGTCGATGGCGGCGTCGGCGGCCGCCTTGGTGTTCGCCTGGAGCAGCCCCACCATGTGCTCATCGATGCGGAAGTACTCCGCCCACGCCTCCCGCAGCTTGGTCAGCTGCTGCAGCTCGGCGGCCGTCATGTATTGCGCGTGCACCGTCTCCAGCGCCTTGCGCAGCGCGTCGGTCTCGGCCAGGTAGCCGGCCCGGTTGACGCCCTTGTCGGCGATGGCCTCGCGCGGGGTGAAGCGGTATGCCTCGGCGAGGTAGCCCATCTGCCAGGCGCTGACGCTGCCGTCATAGAACTTGATCTGTTCCAGGTCGCTGGTGAGCACCCGCAGGTTCTCGACCCGCTGCACGGCCGCTTCCTGCCGTCGCAACGCGTTGGCGGCGAGCAGCGCGGTGCCGATCAGCAGCGCGGTGACCAGCGCGAACGCGACGCCCAGGCGTACGCCCAGTTTCAGACGGTTCAACCCCACGTCTGCTCCTCGATAGTGGCGAAAGACCTCACGGGGTTCTATCGGCACTTTCGTTTCGGAGTTGAGCCCGCTAAGCGAACGACAGCCGCGCGCTGATGTCGTCCGCCCCGCCGGGGTCGCCGTAGAAGCGCCCCTGTCCGGTGTCGCAGCCCAGCGCACGCAGCCGCTCGACCTGCTCCGGCGTCTCGACCGCCTCTGCGGTCACCGCCAGCCCCAGCGCGTGGGCGAGCCGCACCAGCGCGTCCACGATCTGCTCGTCGACCGTGGTCTCCGCGCCCGCGGCGCGGATCCCCTCCACGAACGGGGCGGCGAGCTTGAGCGTGTGGATCGGCATCCGGCGCAGGTACGCCAGGTTGGAGTAGCCGGTGCCGAAGTCGTCGATCGCCAGCCGTACGCCGAGGGCGGCGAGGCGACGCAGCGACCGCAGCGGCTCCCCGGTGGTCGCCATCACCGCGCTCTCGGTCAGCTCCAGCTGCAGCAGCTCCGCCGGCAGGCCGGTGCGGGCCAGCACGTCGGCGACCTCCGCGACGATCCCCGGGTCGCTGACCTGCTGAGCGGCGAGGTTGACGTTCACCACCAGCCGCGCCTCGGGGAAGTCGGCGTGCCAGCGACTGGCCTGCTCGCAGGCGTGTTCGAGCACCCACCGCCCGAGCCGCACGATGAGGCCGCTCTTCTCCGCCAGGCCGATGAAGCGATCGGGCCCGAGCAGGCCGAGGTCGGGGTGGCGCCAGCGGACCAGCGCCTCGACGGCGTACAGCGTGCCGTCGGCGAGGGTCACGATCGGCTGGTAGTCGAGGAGGAACTCCCCCCGCTCCAGCGCGGCCGGCAACTCGGCGGCGAGCATCGACCGGGCCAGATGATCGGCGCTGCGTACGGGGTCGAAGAGGGCGAAACGTCCCCGCCCTTCGGCCTTCGCCCAGTAGAGGGTCGTGTCGGCGGCCTTCATCAGGTCGGTGGGGTTGGTGCCGCCTGCCGGCCCTTCCACCACGCCGATGCTCGCCGACACCTCCAGCTGATGCTCGTCGATCCGGACCGGCGCGGCGACGGTGTCGAGGGCGGCCTCGGCGACCGCGACGACGTCCTGGGTGCCGCGGGTGTGCGGGACCAGGATGACGAACTCGTCTCCGCCCATCCGGGCGACCAGATGTCCGCGGCTGGCGACACCGTCGGCGAGACGTTCGGCGATGACGCCGAGAAGGCGGTCGCCCATCGCGTGCCCGAGCCGGTCGTTGACCGCCTTGAAGCCGTCGAGGTCGAGGAAACAGACGCCGAGCCGGTCCCCCTCGGCCGCCCCGTCGAGCGCCTCGGCCAGTCGTTCGAAGAAGAGGGTGCGGTTGGGCAGCCCGGTCAGCGGGTCGTGCAGCGCCTGGAAGCGCAGCCGTTCCTGCAGCTCGTACCGGGCCGTGATGTCCTCGATCATCGCGACCGTGAAGCGCGGCCGGCCGTCGTCGTGGCGGATCAGCGAAACCGACAGATCCGTCCACAGCGCACTGCCGTCCTTGCGGTAGTAGCGCTTCTCCACCCGGGCCCGGTCGCGCCGCCCGGTGAGCAGGTCCCGGTAGAGCTCCCGCAGATCGGTGGCGTCATCGGGGTGGAAGAGCGCGGCCACGTTGATCCGCCGCAACTCCGTCATCGAATAGCCGAGCATGTCGGCGAAGGCCTGATTGACCTCGATCAGCCGCCCCGCCAGGTCGGCGATGCCGATGCCGATCGCCGCCCCGGTGAAGACCGCGCGGAACCTCGCCTCGCTGTCCCGTAGCGCCTGCTCGGCATCGTCGCGCGCCTGCTCCGCCGGGCCGTCGCCGTTGGGCCGGTCGGCCGGCCCCCGCTCGCCTGATCCCCGCTCGCCTGAAGCCCGCCCGCCTGAAGCCCGCCCGCCGGGTTCCCGCTCCCGCAGCGCCCGCGCGTGGCCGGCGGCGAGCGCGCCCTGCAGTTGTGTGATGCGCTCGCGGGCCGTCACCGAGCCGAGCTGCGCCGGAAGTACGGCGGGCAGGAAACGCTCACCGAGCGCACGGACCGACCAGGCGACGATCTCCGGTCCGGTCAGCTCGGCCTCGACCAGCGCCCGTCCCGCCTCGGTGCCGGGCTGCCCGGTGAAGGGTTGGGCGAGCACCGCGTGGGCGAGCCGCAGCGTCTGCTCCAGCAGGAGGCGCTCCAGCTCGGCGGGCGCCATCGGCACGGCGCCCGCGCGGCGCGCGGCGTCGGCCCAGCCGCGGGCATAGCGCTCGGCGCCCTGGCGGCTGAACTCCTGGCTCTCGGCGGACAGCACTGCTAATCGCGGGTGCCGGGCACATGGGTCGGCGCCCGCCCGGCCGGCCGGCGGTCGGTGCGCGATCGGATCAGGTCGATCCCGGACAGTCCCCCTGGCAGTTGCATCCGATGCCCTCAGTTCGCGTGCCGGTCAGCAGGCCCCCCGTGCTGCGTCAGAGCATACGCATCACCCGCCGGCGGGGCCGTCCCGCGCGAGCGCCGCGACCCGGTTCTGTCTGGTACAAGACCGACCGACCGGGCCTAAACCGGCGACTCCAACAGGAGCGAAATGCCCTGGCCGACCCCGATGCACATGGTGCAGAGCGCCCGCCGCGCGTCGCGGTGGCCGAGTTCGAGCGCCGCCGTCAGCGCCAGCCGGGCCCCGCTCGCGCCGAGCGGATGACCGAGCGCGATCCCGCCGCCGTTCGGGTTGACGTGCTCGGCGTCCGCCGGCAGCCCCAGCTGACGCAGCACCGCCACCGCCTGCGCGGCGAACGCCTCGTTGAGCTCGACGACATCGAGGTCGGCGACGGTGAGCCCGAGCCGACCGAGGAGCCGCTGGGTCGCCGGGACCGGGCCGATCCCCATCAGCCGGGGAGCGACGCCGGCCGTGGCGGCGCCCGCCACCCGGGCGAGCGGTGTGAGGCCGTACCGCTCGACCGCCGCCTCACTCGCGACGAGCAACGCGGCGGCGCCGTCGTTGACTCCGGAGGAGTTGCCCGCCGTCACCGTGCCCCCGTCGCGGAACGGGGTGGGGAGCTTCGCGAGCTTCTCCAGGGACGTCTCCCGGGGGTGCTCGTCGAGCTCGACGAGCTTCGTCGCGCGCCGGCCGTCGGGCACCTCGATCGCCACGATCTCCTCGGCCAACCGGCCGTTGGCCTGCGCCTTGGCGGCCCGCTGCTGGGAGCGGAGCGCGAACTCGTCCTGCGCCCGCCGGTCCACGCCGTACTCCGCGGCGACGTTCTCGGCCGTCTCCGGCATCGAGTCCGTCCCCCAGCCCTCGTGCATCCGCGGGTTGACCAGTCGCCAGCCGATCGTGGTGTCGTAGACCTCGGCGGCGCGGGAGAAGGCGGAGGTCGCCTTCGGCATCACGAACGGCGCGCGGCTCATGCTCTCCACGCCGCCGGCGATCACCAGGTCGGCCTCGCCGGAGGTGATCGCGCGCGCCGCGATCGCGACCGCGTCGAGGCCCGAACCGCAGAGCCGGTTGACGGTCGTGCCGGACACCTCCTGCGGCAGCCCGGCCAGCAGCGATGCCATCCGGGCGACGTTGCGGTTGTCCTCGCCGGCCTGGTTGGCGCAGCCGAACACCACGTCGTCGACCGCCGTCCAGTCCACCGACGGGTGGCGGGCCACCAGCTCGCGGATGACGTGCGCCGCGAGATCGTCGGGGCGCACGCCGGCAAGTGCTCCGGCGTACCGGCCGATGGGCGTACGGACACCGCCGACGAGGAATGCCGCTGTCATGACCACACCTTTCGAAAACGGGTAGCGCTCGCGCGGATGGGCGATCAGAACGGGTAGGCGGGCAGGTCGCCGCGGACGGTCACCCACCGGGTCTCCGTGAAAGCCTCCACGTTGGCCGCCGCGCCGCCAAACCGGGCGCCGGTGCCGGAGTGGGCGACGCCGCCGAAGGGCACGTTGGCCTCGTCGCCGACGGTCTGGTCGTTGATGTGCACGATGCCGGTCGGGATCCGCTCGGCCAGGGCGAGCCCCTTGAGCACATCGCGGGTGAGGATGCCGAGCGACAGCCCGTATTCGCTGTCGGCGGCGAGCGCGGCGGCCTCGTCCAGGGTCGAGAACCGGGCCACCGGCGCGACCGGACCGAAGACCTCCTGCGCGTACGCGGGCATCTCCGGCCGGACGTCGGCGAGCACGGTCGGGCGGTAGAAGAGCCCCTCGTACGTGCCCCCGGCCGCGAGCCGGGCCCCGGCGTCGACACTGTCCGCGACGAGCTGGTGGATCTTGTCGCGCTGCCGCTCGTCGATGATCGGCCCGAGCGCGACCTGGCCGGTCGCCGGGTCACCCACCGGCAGCCGGTCGGCCCGCTCGGCGAGCCTGCTCACGTACGTGTCGTAGACCGCCTCGTGCACGAGGTGCCGGCCGGTCGTCATGCAGATCTGACCCTGGTGGTTGAAGGAGCCGAAGGCGCCCACCGAGGTGGCCCGCTCCACGTCGACGTCGTCGAGGACGATCAGCGCGGAGTTGCCGCCGAGCTCGAGGTGCACGCGGGTCAGGTGGGCGGCGGCGAGTTCGCCGACCCGGCGGCCGGCGGCGGTGGAGCCGGTGAACGAGACGACCCGCACGTGCGGGTCGGCGATCAGCGCCTCGCCGACGTCGGCGCCGCCGGGCAGCACCTGGAGCACGCCGGCGGGGAGCCCGGCCTCGGAGAAGATGCGGGCCAGGGTCAGGCCGCCGCAGACGGCGGTGCGCGGGTCGGGCTTGAGGATGACGGCGTTGCCGAGCGCGAGCGCCGGTGCGACCGAGCGGATCGACAGGATCAGCGGGAAGTTGAACGGGGAGATCACTCCGACCACACCGACCGGCACCCGCTGCGCCCAGCTCAGCCGTGGCTCCTGGCTCGGCAGCAGCTCACCGTAGGGGCGGGTCGGCAGCGCCGACGCCTCGTAGCACTCCTGCGCGGCCACGCCGATCTCGAAGTCGGCCTTCGGCGCGAGCGAACCCGCCTCGCGCACGATCCAGTCCTGGACCTCGGCGGCGTGTGCCTGCCACAGGTCACCGGCCCGGCGCAGCACCGCCGCGCGCGCGGTCGGCGGCAACGCCGCCCACTCCCGCTGCGCCCGCGCCGCGTCCCGCGCCGCCTCCGTCACGTCCGCGGGCGCGGCCATCCCGATCCGGCCGAGCTCCTTGCCGGTGGCGGGCTCGATGACGGCGCGCTCGCCGCCGCCGCCGGTCGCCCAGCCGGTGCGGAAAAGCTTGCCACGCCACGCCGTTTCGTCGAGCAACATGTCAACTCCCCACTGTGGTCTTGACGTTGTCCGCGTCGTCGGCCTCGGCCGCGCACACCGCCGCGTCCGCCGGCCGCGTGCCGCGCTTCGCCGCCTGGATCTGCTCGTAGACGTGCCCGCGCAGCTCGGTGAAGCGCGGCAGCGCCCGGGTGTGCAGCTGGTCGCGCTCCTCGGGCAGGTCGATGGTGAGCTGCTCCCGAACCACGGTCGGCGACGAGGACAGGATGATCACCTTCTGGCCGAGGTAGACCGCCTCGTCGATGTCGTGCGTGACGAACAGGACGGTCACCCCGAGCTTGCGCCACAGGTCGCGGATCAGGTCCTCGAGGTCCGCGCGGGTCTGCGCGTCGACCGCCGCGAACGGCTCGTCCATCAGCAGCACCTGCGGTTGGTACGCCACGGCGCGGGCGATCGCCACGCGCTGCTGCATCCCACCGGAGAGCTGCCAGGGGTAGGCGGTGTGGGCGTCGGCCAGCCCGACCGCCGCCAACGCCTCGTCGACCAGCTTCTTCCGCTCCGCCTTGGCCATCTTCTTCTGCCGCAGCGGCAGCTCCACGTTGTCGCGGACGTTCATCCACGGGAAGAGGCTGCGGCCGTACTCCTGGAAGACCACGGCCATGCCGGGCGGCGGGCCGGTAACCGGCGAGCCGGCGAGGCGCACCTCACCGGAGGTCGGGGTGAGCAGTCCCGACATGCACTTGAGCAGCGTGGTCTTTCCGCAGCCGGAGGGACCCACCAGGCAGACCAGATCGCCCGCCTCGATGGTGAAGGTCAGGTCGCGGACCGCCTCCACGTGGCGTTGGCGCCCCTCATAGACCTTCCTCAGGCCCCGGACGTCGAGCATGAGCGTTCCTCTCAGGAGCTGCGCTGGGCGCGGCGAAGGCCGTGGTACCAGGCGAGCGCCCGGTTTTCCACGATCCGGAAGAGCAGGGAAAGAAGGAAGCCGAGCAGGCCGAGCAGCAGGATTCCGCTCCACATCTCGGGGATGGCGAAGCTGCGCTGGAACTCGACGATGGTGTAGCCCAACCCGTTACTGGCGGCGGTCATCTCGCTGATCACCATGAGGATGATGCCGATGGACAGCGCCTGCCGCATGCCGGCGACGATCTGCGGGCTGGCGGCGCGGAGCACCAGGTGCCGCAGCCGGGCGAAGCCGGTCAGCCCGTAGGAGCGGCAGGTGTCCGAGAGCACCTCGTCGACCGCCCGCACCCCCTCGACGGTGTTGAGCAGGATCGGCCAGACCGAACCGACCGCGATGACCACGATCTTCATCGTGTGGTCGATGCCGGCGAAGAGCATGATCACCGGGACCAGCACCGGCGGCGGGATCGCCCGGAAGAACTCCAGGACCGGTTCGAGCAGCGCGCGCACCCAGCGGGAGGTGCCGACGAGAACGCCGAGCGCGACGCCGACCACCACGGCGATCGCGTAACCTGCGGCGAGCCGCCACAGGCTCGGCCACACGTCGATCCGGAGCTTGTCGAGGGTCCACACCTCCCCGAACGTCCGCAGGATCGTGCGCAGCGGCGGTACGTAGAAGTTTTCGCTGTTCTCCGTGCTGACCCACCAGATGGTGAGCAGCACGACGGGGAGCGCGGCGGCGTACCCGATGCGCTTGCCGACGCCGGTCACGCGACCACCTCGCTCCGCATGGAGGAGTGCCAGGAAAGGATCCGGCGCTCGGTGGCCCGGGCCGCCAGATTGATCGCCACACCGAGTATCCCGGTCACCACGACCAGGGCGTACATGGCGGGGACGGCGTTGGACGCGAGCGCGCGGGAGATCAGCGAGCCGAGGCCCGGGGAGCCGATGACGAGCTGCGCGGTGATCGCCAGGACCAGCGCGACGCCCGCGGCGAGCCGGACGCCCGTCATCACGTACGGCAGGGCGGTCGGCCACATCACGTGGCGGATCCGGGCCCAGGTCCCGAGCCCGTAGCTGCGGGCGGTCTCGTCGGCCACCGGGTCGACGTCCTGTACGCCGTAGAGCACCTGGAGCAGCACCTGCCAGAACGCCGCGTAGACCACGAGCAGCAGCGTCGACTGGATCTCGGTGCCGTAGAGCAGCACGGCGAGCGGGATCAGCGCGACCGACGGGATCGGTCGCAGAAACTCGATCGTGGACGAGGTGATCGACCGGAGCACCGGCACGGCGCCGATGAGCACGCCCACCACGATGCCGGCGACGACGGCGATCGCGAGTCCGATCGCCCACGCGATCAGCGTGTTGCCCAGCGCCGTCCAGAACTCCGCCTCGCCCAACTGCTCGGCCAGGGCAACCATGATCTGGCTGGAGGGGGGCAGGAAGCGGGCGGAGACCAGACCGGTGTGCGGCAGCACCTCGATCACGAGCAGCAGCCCGGCGAGCCCGGCGAACCCGAGCAGCGCGGTGTGCGGACGGCGCCGGGCGGGCGTCCCGCTCGGCGGTGGCGGAACCGCGCCGGGACCGGTGTCACCGGTCCCGGCGGGGATCACGTTCGTTGTCACGGCTGCAGCAGCTGGTTCAGATCGGGGGCCTTGGTGAAGACGCCGTCGGCCTCGCCGAGCTTCGCCAGGGCCTCGACGGAGGCCCGGTTGATCTCGGTCGGCCACATCGGCAGGGTCATCGAGTCGAGAATGACCTGGTCGATGTCGGTGTAGGTCTTGAGTACCGCGCGGACCTCGTCCGGGTGGGCGTTGGCGTAGGCGAGGGACTCGTTCATCGCCTCCTTGAACTTCGCGACCAGCTCCGGGTTCTCCTTCGCGAGCTTGGTGCTGGCGAAGTAGACAGCCACCGTCAGGTCCGGCGCGGCGTCGACGTAGTTCCAGGCCACGACCCGGCCACCGGCGTCCTTGACGATCGCGAGCGAGGGCTCGACGACCCAGGCGGCGTCGACGTCGCCCTTCTCGACCGCGGCCGGCATCTGGGCGAAGGGCATCTCGATGAACCTGATGCCGCTCGGGTCGCCGCCGGCCTTGCGGACCGACTCGCGCACCGTGGTGTCGCCGATGTTCTTCTGGGTGTTGACCGCGACCTTCTTGCCGGCGAGGTCCTTCGCGCTCTGGATCGGGCTGTCGCCCTTGACCACGACGCCACCGAAGTCGGCGCCGGCCTTGCCGGTCGAGGCCACACCGTTGGCGACGGCCTTGATCGGCACGTTCTTGGTCTGCGCCACCATCAGGGAGGTCACGTTGCTGAACCCGAACTGGAACTGGCCGCTGACCACACCGGGCACGATGGCGGCGCCGCCCTGGCCGCTCTCCATCGTGAGGTTGATGCCGCGGTTGGCGAAGAAGCCCTTTTCCTTACCGATGTAGATCGGCGCGACGTCGACGATCGGGATCACGCCGACCTTGACGGCCGTGGTGCCTCCGCTCTTCGACCCGTCGTTGGACGAGCCGCCACCGCAGGCCGCCGTGAAGAGCAGCGCGGTTGTCGCGGTGAGGGCGACAAGGGACCGTCGCATGGGACCTCCTGAAGTGGTGGGTGGGGGTCTCGGCTGAAATGTTCGCCTGCCGAACGCTGGTTCTCATGAAGAACGTACGACGTGGCATGGCTCACGTCAACGTCACTGCACTGAAACAACTACGTACGGCAGCGGAAAACGGATTGGTCCGGGGTCGATTGGGGAACGGAGCCCTCGACCCGACGCGGGGATCCGCCGGCACACCCCTACGCCCAGCGACACGACACTGATCCGGGGCCCGCACGAAGGGCACCCTACGGGAGGGCGGTTACGCGGTCGTTCCCTGCGGCGAGCGCGCTCCGCAAGCACGTGGGGTGACCACCGCGACGGCAGTCGCCGCCCGGGAACCGGCCGGCGCTGGTCGGCGAGGGCGGGAGGGCGATAGTCGTAGGCACGGTCAGCGAACGCGCGACGACAACGCGTGCACCACTTCGTTACCGGACCGATATCGCTCGGCGGCGCTCCGATTCGCGCGATCGGGACTTTCCGACCCGGCGGCGGACGTTGACATGCGGCTCGCGCCCCCCGTAACGTTCGCCTGGCGAACTTTTGTTCTCACCACGCACCAGAAATGGGGTAGATGGGTGTGATCACCTCGCTGGCGGACGCGATCGCCGAACTGGTGCACGATGGCGATACCGTCGCCCTGGAAGGCTTCACGCACCTGATCCCGGTCGCCGCCGGGCACGAGATCATCCGGCAGGGCCGCCGCGACCTGACGCTCGTCCGGATGACGCCCGACATTGTGTACGACCAGCTCATCGGGGCTGGGTGCGCGCGCAAACTGATCTTCTCGTGGGCCGGCAACCCCGGCGTGGGCTCGCTGCACCGCTTCCGTGACGCCGTCCAGCACAGCTGGCCCGCGCCGCTCGAGATCGAGGAGCACAGCCACGCCGGCATGGCGAACCGCTACGTCGCCGGGGCCTCCGGGCTCCCGTTCGCCGTGCTGCGCGGCTACGTCGGCACCGACCTCGTCGCCCAGACCCCGACCATCAAGCCGATCACCTGCCCCTTCACCGGAGAGGTGCTGACCGCCGTGCCGGCGCTCAACCCCGACGTGGGCATCGTGCACGCGCAGCGCGCCGACCGGGCGGGCAACGTGCAGATGTGGGGCATCACGGGCGTACAGAAGGAGACCCTCCTCGCCTCCCGCCGCTCGCTGGTCACGGTCGAGGAGATCGTCGACGAACTCGAACCACGGCCGGGCGCGGTCGTCCTGCCCTCCTGGACGGTCACCCGGATCGCGGAGGTCCCCGGCGGCGCCCACCCCTCCTACGCGATGGGCTACAGCGAGCGGGACAACGACTACTACCAGGCCTGGGACACCATCAGCCGGGACCGGGCGGCGTTCACCGCCTGGCTCGACGAGCACGTGCTGGGCCGGACCGCAGCGGAGGCGTCATGACCGGTCAGCCCGCCCCGAACTGGTCGTCCGACGAGATGATGACCATCGCGGCCGCCCGCGCGCTGCGCGACGGCGCCCGGTGCTTCGTCGGCATCGGTCGCCCCAGCACGGCGGCCAACCTGGCCCGCCGTACCCACGCACCCGACCTCGTCCTGATCTACGAGTCCGGCACGATCGGCGCCAAGCCCGGCCGGTTGCCGCTCTCCATCGGCGACGGCGTGCTCGCCGAGACCGCCGACACGGTCGTGCCGGTGCCGGAGATCTTCAACTACTGGCTGCAGCCCGGCCGCATCGACGTCGGCTTCCTCGGGGCCGCGCAGATCGACCGGTACGGCAACATCAACACCACCGTCATCGGTGACGACTACACGGATCCCAAGGTGCGGCTGCCCGGCGCCGGAGGCGCACCGGAGATCGCCGCCTCCTGCCGCGAGGTCATCGTCATCGTCCAGCACAGCCGGCGCGCCTTCGTGGACCGCGTCGACTTCGTGACCTCCGTCGGCTTCGGCTCCGGTCCCGGCGACCGCGAACGGCTCGGCCTGACCGGGCGCGGCCCGGTCCTGGTCATCACCGACCTCGGGCTGCTGGAGCCGGACCCGCGGACCGCCGAGCTGACCCTCACCCAGGTGCACCCCGGCGTGGACCCGGAGCAGGTACGCGCGGCGACCGGCTGGCCGTTGGCGGTCGCCGCCGAGCTGCGCACGACCGCCCCACCCACCGCGGACGAGCTCGTGGCGCTGCGTGACCTGCAATCACCGAACCGGCAAGCTTGAGCTGACAGGAGGGACCGCGCATGACGCAGACATCCGACGTACCCACCGGGGACGTCACCGCGAGCGGCCTCGTGCTGCCCCGCTACCGCCGCGACGAGGCGGGCGTTCATCCCCCGCTGCTGTCACCGGGGTACGGCTCCACCGTTCTCCGCGCGCCGAACCAGCAACCGCTCCTGCTGCCGCACACCCTCACCGAGGTCACCGGCCCGACCCTCGGCGAGGGACGGGTCACCGCCGCCGACGCCGACCTGACGATGTACGCGGGCGGAGAGGCCCAGGGACAGCGCATCATCGTGCACGGCCGGGTGCTCGACAGCGACGGCCGACCCGTACCGAACACGCTGGTGGAGGCCTGGCAGGCCAACGCCGCCGGGCGGTACCTGCACAAGCTCGACCAGCACGACATGCCACTCGACCCGCACTTCGCCGGTGTCGGACGGGCGATGACCGACTCGCTGGGGCGCTACCGGTTCGTCACGATCAAGCCGGGCGCCTACCCGTGGCGCAACCACTTCAACGCGTGGCGACCGGCCCACATCCACTTCTCGCTCTTCGGGCGGGCCTTCACTCAGCGCCTGGTCACCCAGATGTACTTCCCGGACGACCCGCTCTTCCCGTACGACCCGGTGTGGAACTCCATCCCCGACGCCGCCGCCCGGCAGCGGCTAATCGCCCGCTTCGACCTGGAGAACACGGTCGAGGAGTGGGCGCTGGGCTTCGAGTTCGACATCGTGCTGCGCGGTCGCGAGGCCACGCCCATGGAGGAATCGTGAACGAGCAGGCAACCGTGCCCCCGCAGCTCGGCGTGACGCCGTCGCAGACCGTCGGCCCGTACCTCGCGGTGGGGCTGCCCTGGCCCGACGGACCGTTCGTGGTCGAGGAGGGGACGCCCGGCGCGATCTGGTTGCGCGGCCGGGTGACCGACGGCGAGGGCGAACCGGTGCGTGACGGCCTGATCGAAACGTGGCAGGCGGACCCGGACGGACGGTTCGACCACCCCGACGACCCGCGCGGCGCGGTCGCCGGCTTCCGCGGCTTCGGCCGCTGCCCGACGGACGAGGCCGGCGAGTACGCGATCCTCACGCGCAAGCCCGGTCCGGTTCCCGGGCCGGACGGCACCACCCAGGCGCCGCACGTCGACGTCTCCGTCTTCGCCCGCGGTCTGCTGCACCGCGTGGTCACCCGGATCTACTTCGCCGACGAAGCCGACGCCAATGCCGGCGACCCGGTGTTCGCCGCGGTGCCCGCGGAACGACGGCCGACCCTCGTGGCGGTGCCGGACGGCGACGGCTACCGGTTCGACATCCGGTTGCAGGGGGAGCATGAAACCGTCTTCTTCGCCGTCTGACCCCCGGCCGTCCGCCCCCCGCGCCGCCGAGCAACAGCCCTCGGGTGGCCTCTTCGACGGCGTGCTCGCCGCCGGAGCAGTCCGCGCGGCCGTCGACGACCACGCCTGGCTGCAGGCCATGCTCGACGTGGAAGCGGCGCTGACCCGCGCCCAGGCGACGGCGGGGACGGTTCCGCCCGGGGCGGTCGCGCCGATCGAGGCGGCCTGCCGGGCCGAGCACTTCGACCCGGCGCGGCTCGGCGCGGACGCGGCAGCGGGCGGAAATCCGGTCATCCCGCTGGTACCGGGGCATTCCGCTGCAGTCCGCGTACTGCGCCAGCAAGCATGCGATCCAGGGGTTCAACGACTCACTCCGCGCCGAACTGCTGCACGAGT